>CAYTFM010000277.1:0-10077 GCA_964436735.1 uncultured Victivallales bacterium
TTTCAGTAGCATTTATTTCGGATTTCGATATTCGGATTTCGAATTTCTCCACGCCCGCCTGTATTATTCAAAGCGACTGGCTCGTCAACCGCCCTGACACTGAACTCCGAACACCGAACACTTTCAAGGAGACTCATATGGAAAACATCGTGATCATCGGCTCCGGGCCGGCGGGGCTGACCGCCGCCATCTACAGCGCCCGGGCCCTGCTGAAGCCGATCGTGCTCGCCGGGAGCGTCCCTGGCGGACAGCTCACGCAGACGAGCGACATCGAAAACTATCCCGGCTTTCCCGAGGCGGTCAACGGCTACGAGCTCATGGCCAGTTTCCAGAAGCAGGCCGAGCGGTTCGGCGGACGCGTCATGTTCGAGTCGGTCGAATCGGTGTCTTTCCGTCCGGCGGGACCGCATGAGCTGCGGCTCGGAGGCGGGGAGCTCATCGAGGCGCGGGCGGTGATCATCGCGACCGGGGCGTCGCCTATCTGGCTCGGCCTGGACGCCGAGAAGCGTCTGATGACCAAGGGGGTCAGCGCCTGCGCCACCTGCGATGGAGCCTTCTTCCGCAACGTCCCGGTCGTGGTCGTCGGCGGCGGCGACACCGCCATGGAGGAGGCCACCTTCCTCACCCGCTTCGCCAGCAAAGTGACCGTCGTGCACCGCCGCGACCAGCTCAGAGCCTCGAAGATCATGGCCGAGCGCGCCATGGCCAATCCCAAAATCGAATTCGCCTGGAACAGCGCGGTAGCCGACATCCTCGGAGAGAAAGAGGTCGAAGGCGTCAAGCTCAAAGACTTGAAGACCGGCGCGGAGAGGGTCGTCGCATGCAAAGGCTACTTCGCCGCCCTCGGCCATGCCCCGAACACCGGTCTTCTCAAAGGACACATCGACCTTGACGACATGGGCTACATCAGACTTCAGCCTGACGGCTCTTCGCGGACGAACGTGGATGGGGTCTTCGCCGCGGGCGACTGTGCCGACCACGTCTATCGGCAGGCGATCACCGCGGCGGGCATGGGTTGCAAGGCCGCCATCGACGCCGAGCGCTGGCTCGAGGCGAAAGGGCATTAGGGCATTAGGGCGGCAAACGCTAAAATCGAAACTCGAAATCCGAAACATGCGGCAGACGTCAATGAGCTATTTTCGGATTTCGTGATTCGGATTTCGGATTTTTGTCAGATATGGAATGTTGTTTTTTGACCGCTCCCCCCGTACTGTTTCGTTTCGACACTCGAAATGCCACCAACCAAGGATCTCGATGCGAGCGCATGTCCCCGCGAACCTCAAAAAAGGCGCTGGTTTTTTTTTAGCCGCCACCATCGTGGTGGCAGCGTTGTCGGCCCTTCTCCTGTGCACACCTTCGGCCCAGTCGGCCTTCCGGATCGGCTCCACGTGGTGCTATGGGACGAAATTCATTTATCTGCGTGACATCGCCCGCTACTATGGGCTGAGCATCTCCTACCAAGGCAACTACTGCGACATGGCTGGTTCGGGCGTCCGCGTCCGCTTCCAGTATGACAAGCGTGATGGGACGATCAACGGCACGAAGGTGCATTACATGTTCGCTCCGTTGCTCAAAGGCTCGGAACCGCTGGTCAGCGAACAAGATTTCCTCCTGTTGATCGATCCGGTCCTGCGAAACGTCTCCCTGAAGAAGCAGAACGTGCGGACCATCGTGCTCGACCCGGGGCACGGCGACAACGACCAGGGTGCCCACGGGACCTTCCTCCTTGAGAAGAACGCCGCGCTGTCAATCGCGTTGAAGGTCAGATATCTGCTCGCCGCGAAGGGCTACAAGGTGATCATGACGCGAAGCAACGACACCTTCATCCCGATCGATCAACGTCCGGCGCTGGCGGCGCGGGTGAACGCCGACCTCTATATCTCGCTCCACTGCAACTCAGCCGGCCCCTACATCACCGGAACGGAGACGTTCGCCTTCGCTCCCGTGGGAGTCACCTCGTCGAACGGCGGGACGCCAAACGCATCCAACTGCCTCGGCAACATCAACGACCGCAACAACTCGCGGCTGGCCTTCGAACTGCAGCGCAATGTCGTCGCCGCGGTCGGCTCAGTCGACCGCGGCGTGAAGTACGCCAAGTTCAAGGTGCTGCGGAACTGCCCCTGCCCCGCCGCCCTCGTCGAATCGGGCTTCATCTCCTCCCGCTACGAGGAGAAGCTACTCGCCCAGGACGCCTACCAGAACAAAATCGCCGCGGGTATCGTCAAAGGAATCGAAAACTACCGGAAGGCCGTCTCCGCAAGCGGGAGATGACAATGGGGCCTCCTTGGCAACAAGCCCTCAAGGGTATATAGGAAATAATATGAAGGTGGTGGTCATCGGCAACGGCCCCGCGGGGTTCTCAGCGGCGAAACGGCTGCGAAGCGCTGGCGGCGGCGTCTCGGTCACCTTGATCGACGCGCACACCACCCCGCTTTACAGCAAAATCCGGCTCCCCGAGTTTCTCGCTGGTGGCGTCAACGAGGAGAAGCTGTTCATCTCACGTCCTGAAGAGTACGACAGGCTTGGGATCGAGCGTCTTTTTGGCGAGACAGTCGGACGGATCGACGTCAACACCAGAGAAGTGTCGATCGTCTCCGGCAGAACCCTCGCCTACGACATACTGATCCTCGCCCTGGGAGCGCAAGCCGCCGTTCCGGCGGTCGAGGGGTTGCATGGTCCAGGCGTCCACACGCTCCGCACGCTGGTCGACGCCCATGCGATCATCGACGAGATGACGCGGGTCGACTCCGCCGTGGTCATCGGCGGCGGGCTCCTTGGGCTCGAGGCCGCATATGCGTTGCATTCAAAAGGACTCGCCGTCGACGTCGTCGAATTCTTTCCGAAACTCCTTCCGAAGAACCTCGCCGACGATGAGGCGCCGCTTCTGCTCGAGAAGTTGCGCTCGTCCGGTCTGCGGTTCCACCTCGATCGGATCACCACCCGCGTCGACCGCGAGGACGGCGCGCTTGTGGTCCGCACCAACAAGGGTGACGCCATCAAGACGGGAATGATCCTGGTCTCCGCCGGCATCAAGCCGGAAGTGGGGCTGGCAAAGGCGGCGGGGCTTAAAGTCAACAAAGGAGTGACGGTCGACACGCGGCTGATGACATCCGCGGAAGGCGTCCATGCGGTCGGGGACTGCGCCGAGTTCAACGACTTCATCCAAGGTCTCTGGGTCGCGGCCAAGGAGCAGGGTGAGGCGGTGGCCGACCTTATTCTCGGGAAACGGCTCTCCTACGCTCCCACCTTATTCGCCCCCCTCCTCAAGGTCTCCAACATCAGCCTTAAGGATATCAAGGCGGAGGCGGCCCTGTTGAGAATTAAACTGTAGACGCCTCCGCCTGAACAACGCCTGCGCTGTTCCTGGCGGGAACGATCGTCGTTCCTCACCCTTTCGCCATATGCGGCGCGGCGCCTTTCTTGTACGCTCTCGGAGGGACGCCCATGGCGTTTTTGAAGGCCCGGGAGAAGTTGTGGACGGTGCTGAAGCCAAGGCTGTCGGCGATTTCTGAAACATTCTTCTCGGAATACACCAGCAACTCGCAGGCCCGCCGCATCTTCGCCTCGACATGGATCCTTCGCGGGCTTTTGCCGTGCACCTTCCGGAAGCTCCGCCGCAAATGCGAAGGGCTTAAGGAAAGGTCCGTGGCGAGCGCCTTCATGTCCAGTCTGCCCGTGCAGTCGTCCATGATCCTCGCGGCGGCCTGGCGCGCCTTTTGCTCGCTTGGAGGGCCTCCTCCTCCCCCCGCCTGCACGCCTCTGATCATCTCGGCGACCAGTTGGGACATGAGCCCGGAGACAAGCAGCGCGCCATGCGTCGGCGAGAGCGAGCGCTCCCGATGAATGATTCCCAGCAGGGGGGCGATACGGGCGTGGTTGGGCAACCGGAACAGTCCTTTCCATGAGGCGATCGGCTCCACCTCGAAGGGCGGATGCATCCATCTTCCCACCTGAGAAAGGTCGAGCGTCCCCCCCGGTATGCAGCCGTCCCAGTGGCTCCGGGCAGGGTCGTAGAGAAGATCGAAATGGGCGTAGACGCAACGCATCTGCCGCGAGGTGCCGCGCATCTCATGGAGCGTGTCGGGCGGTATCCATACCAGGTCGCCCGGCCCTACGGGAAACGTCTCGCCTCCGACCGTGAAGACGCCGCCCCCCGAACCGATGTAGACGATCAGATAGTCGAGAAGCTTCCGCTCCCGCAGATGCCACGCCGAACGCATGTCGTCGCCGCTCTGCCGCACGAACGGCCGTAGCCTGCTCATCAGCGCCGACTCAACCGATCCCGGGGGCGTCAGCGCGCGCGCGCCGGGTATCCCACAGTTCGTCCCCATCGACGCATCACCCTTTCTCGGCGCGTCGGGCCTTCTCGCTCGACGCCTGCAGATGGAAGCGGAAATTGTTGTCTTCGATGGCGATGTGACTCATGAGCCACTCGGCGAGGAATTTGACGAACGCAAATGCGGGACGGAGGTCGTGGGGCTTGAAGGCGCGGCTACATTCTATGAGCTGTTTGACGAACTGGGCATGCTCGGCGCGTTGTCTGTCATAACCGGCGAACCCTGTCAGCTTCATCCAGTTCTCCTCGGCGGAGAAATGCGTCTTGACATATTCCACGGCTTGATGAGCGGCCTTCTCGAACGCCTTTGGGCGATCGCCATACCGATCCTGTAGCCCGGCGTGCAGCTCGTTGATGAGACGCACCAGGCTCCGATGCTGCTCATCGATGAAGTCGACGCCAATCTCGTATTTCTGGTTCCATTCGACGAAGCTCTTGCTCTCCATGCGCCACCTCCGGGGAAATGCGTCCAACCGACGCGGATGCTTCAATAATACTCGTATATGATACATTTTAGCCGTCACTGATAAAGATATCAAGTAATATTTCAGCTACACTGAGTCCGTGTTTATAATTGTTAATGAAACATAAGAAAGAGGCACCCCAATGAGAAAGCCAAACTTCGAGAATCTGCTCAAAGTCCTCCGTCACGAGTGCCCGGAACGTCCGACCCTGTTCGAGTTCTTTCTGAACGGCCCCTTGTACGACAAACTCGGCGGCGCGCCGGAGTCGTGGAAGGCATTCACCAAGAACCACCTGCGCGCCTTCCAGAACGCCGGCTACGACTACGCCACGGTCGGCTGCGGCCTGGGCTTCCCGAAGGGGGAGCGGGCGCACGAGAAGTCCTGCTCCCTCAATGAGGGGTTTGTGATCACCGACTGGGCGAGCTTCGAGAAATATCCCTGGCAGAACGTAGACTCGCTGGACTACTCGCCGTTCGAAAAGATCGCGCCGGAGATCCCCGAGGGGATGAAACTGATCGTGCATGGCCCCGGCGGCGTGCTTGAGAACGTCATCGGCCTCGTCGGCTACGACAACCTCTGCTTCATGCTCGCCGACGATCCGGAACTGGCCGCCGCGGTCTGCGAGGCCGTCGGCTCACGCCTCGTCCGCCACTACGAGGTCGCCACGGCGTTCGACACGGTCGGCGCGGCGATCTCGAACGACGACTGGGGCTTCAAGACCCAGCCCATGCTCAGCCCGGAAGACATGCGCCGCTACATCGTGCCGTGGCACCGTAAGATCGCCGCGGCCATCCACAAAAACGGCAAACCCGCCATCCTGCACTCCTGCGGCAACCTCGAGTCGCTGATGGACGACATCATCGACGACATCGGCTACGACGGGAAGCATTCCTACGAGGACATCATCCTCCCGGTCGAGGAGGCCTACGAGAAATGGGGCAACCGCATCGCCATCCTCGGGGGGATCGACCTCGACTTCCTCTGCCGCCAGTCCCCCGAGCGGATCAAGGAGCGCTGCCGCGCGATGCTCAAGCGGACGGAAACGCGCGGATGCTACGCCCTCGGCTCGGGCAACAGCATCCCCGAATACGTGCCCGTCGAAAACTACATGGCCATGATCTCGGTCGTGCAGGAATGAAAGTCATTAGGCATTAGTCATTAGGCATTAGGCATTAGGCATTAGGCATTAGTCATTAGTCATTAGGCATTAGGCATTAGGCATTAGGCATTAGGCATTAGGCATTAGGCAGTGGTCAGTGGTCATTACCAACGACCACAAGTGAAGCGAGCAAGTTAGGGAAGTATTTATGAACACGCGCGAGCGATTCGTCAAGACGCTGACCGGCGAGAAGGTTGATCGAGTCCCCTTCATCAAGGTCTTCGGCGGTGCGAATGCCGCCCATCCCGAATGGGAGACGGAATGTCCCGGGATCTCCCAGACCATCGACGCCGTGCTGGGATTCGAAGGGACCTACCGCGGCTGGGGCGTCACGCCGGTGAACATAGACCCGATCAATTTCGCCCCGCAAAGAGTCATCGAGGATTCCGGTGATTTTATTCTCCGCGACCGTGGCGACGGCACCGTCGAGCAGATCTACAAGAGCGGCGACTTCAACCGTCACACGGTCGCCTGGCCCGTGAAGGATCGCAGGACGTGGGAGACGTACAAGGAACGGCATCTGCGGCCCGACTTCAAGACGCGCTTCCCCGCGAACTGGCAGGAACTCGCCGGCGGTTACAAGAACCGGGAATATCCCCTTCAGCTGACGCATCGCGGCGTCTATGGATTCGCACGGGAGCGCATGGGCGACGAGGCCCTGTGCCTCGCCTTTTACGACGATCCGGATCTCGTGCATGAACTCATGAACTCCTACACCGATCTGGCGATCGCCATTTGGGAGAGGCAGGTCGAGGATGTGCAATTCGACCTCATCGAGTGCTGGGAGGACATGGCCTCTAAGAACGGCTCGCTCATCTCGCCCGAAATTTTTCGGTCGTTCATGACCCCGTGCTATGAGAAGATAGCAGGGTTCGCAAAGTCGCACGGCATCAAAATCATCCTCGTTGACTCCGACGGCTACATCGACAAGCTCGCCGAGTTGATGCTCGAGGCCGGCGTGACCGCCATGTATCCTTTCGAGGTACAGGCCGGCTGCGACGTGGCGGCCGCGCTCGATCGCTATCCACGTCTCGGCGTGATCGGCGGGTTGAACAAGGAGGCGATGGCGTATGGCAAGGAGGCGATCGACAGGGAGATGGCGAAGGCGCGCCTGCTCATCAGAAAAGGCCGCTTCATCCCGGGACCGGACCACTTCGTGCTCAAAAACGTCACCTTCTCATCCTATCGATACTTCATGGAGCAGCTCAGGGAAGTGGTGATGACGACCACGCCGGCCGTCGAAGGATAACAGGAGAAGACATTCCGCGGTATCTCGCATTTGCCTGAGAGTTTATATTTTCGAGGGCGGCGGTCCGACGCCCGCCTTCATGGCCAGTCGAGCCTGTCCATCAAAAGCGGCCTCAGGCGTCCGCACTCGAAAACCAGACGCAAAGCCCCTCCCGAGCACCAGCTCATGCCCGGGGCAAACTCACGGATAGCGCCTTCGATAGTTCTCCGAGGTATGGCAGATGCCGTCCATCCGGGTCAGGACAGATGAGACCGAGCGTCTTCGCGGCGGGATCGATTCCCGCCGCCCGCAACGCCTCCACCGTCTGTGATGGCTGGACGCCGACGATGAAGCGTGTTCCCTCGCCTCCAATCGTCACAAGCGGAACGAGCCTGAGCGTCTCCGCAAACAGCTCGATCGAGGGCTCGACAACCACCAACCGGAGCCACGGCCACTTGTCGCGCAAAAGCCAGATGTAGTTCGAGTCGAAGAGTCCGGCACACACAACCGTCTCAGGAGTGACGCCGGCGTCGCGCCACTTTGCGAACGCGCCGCAAACGAGTTCTTGCGCCGTCTTGAGCAAATCATAATAACCAACAGTGGCGACATGCCGTTTCGCCGCTTCGCTCCAGACTCTCAACTGCACCATGTGCCGTCTTTGCCAGGCGAGTTTGCACAGCGGGATCACGCCCCGCGTCGATCGTTTCCGTTCGAAATAGCGGTCAACCACGTCGGCCAAGTCTGGGTCGTTTTCGGCGAGAATGGCGAGTTCACCCTCGAGGTCGCACGGCGCCTCGACGTCGGGATAATGCGTCGCCACGATCATTCGGGCGATCGAGGCGGAAGACGGCTTCGTCTTGAGGGCCTGCTCCGCCGCCGCCCGCGCGATGGCGAGGTCGCCAAGCACAAGTCGGCGCGCCTTTTCCCGCTCCCGCCGCGCCGCCATGGACGGGTTGGCGGCAAACTCGCTCCATCGCCAGCGCTTCAGGGTGGCGAGATTTGCGTTGATGATCTTCCGCAACACCAGCGCAGGGCCTTCCGCGACCGACATGGAGTCCGCCTCGTCATCCAACGCATTCACGACAAGGGCACTGGCGCGCTCCACCCTTTTGAGCGCCTCGGCCTCGCTGACCAGCGACATGCCGGGAGAGGCAACCGGCACTCCGACCACCTGAGGCATCTCTATCATTTCCAGCGTCTTGTAGAGTGCTCCTGCAAGCCTCGCCCCAGCCTCGGACGCTTGAATGAACTCGACATCGGCATGACGGGCGAAGAGATGCTCGAAAGCCTTGATGAACCCCATGAACAGCGTCCGGCAGGACTCTCCCCGGTTGTTCTCCACCATTTCCGCGCCCCCTCCCGCGGCGACTTTGTCCGCGCCATGGGAGTGCCACTGACTGTGCGAGCAACCCTCAGGCGAAAGACAGAGGTCGACCCCAAGCAAGACCACCCGATGACAACCGCGGTAGACGGCCGCCGCGGCGGCGGCGAGTCCGGTGTTCGACTCGACGTCCAGCCAGTCGATCTCAGGTTGGAGCTCCCGCAGAAGCGTCTTACGCCATGCCGCGCCGCCGGCGATCGAGTCAAAGCAGAAGGCGCGTTCGAAAAGCAGTGGAAGCCATGGCGTGATGCCGGGCATATAGACAAGGGTGGCCTCAACACTTTGCCTTCCCTCCCAGTGGTCGTGCGAGCGGGGATCGATCTCCACGTAGAAGTCGGGAACGACGCCGGCCGCCTCCATGGCCTTGACGGCCGAACCGACGGCGACCACGACGAGCGCGGAGCGGTTGCGGACAAGCCAGGCGAGCTGCGCCCCAAGGGACGGCCCCGCGCCCACGACCACGGCGGTCCTCCCGACATGGGAGTTTTTCAGCGAGGCGACACCACCGCGCAAGAGAAGGCTGGGCATGTTCAGGATGGTGTTCCGCACCTCGCCTTCGATGTTGTGGCGCTCAGTGGCGACCTCGCCAAGCGCGCCGCCGATCATGGCGCGCAGCGGACCGTCCATGGCGGCTAACGCGGCGCGGCGCGCGGGATCGAAACTCGGCTCCGCACACATGGCATACCGCGGCTCCGGAAGCGACTCGGCGATGGCCTCGCACCGCGTCCTGAGCGCGGGAAGCGACTCTCCGCAACTGAAGACGATCCCTTCGCTCTCGACCGCACGCGTGTCGACGGCACAATGATCCACGACCAGGATCGTCTGCCATGGCTGCAAACGCTCCCGCAGCCCAAGGAAGAGAAAGGGGTTTCCCGCGCCAATGACCACAAAGAGACTTTGGTCGTGGGCGCCAGTGAAAAGTTCGTTGATGAGGCTTTCGGCGGCCTTCCTTGCGGACTCCAGCTGGCTGTTCACGTGGGCCATGAATATCCCTCGATCCCGTTGCGCGCGGCAAACTCGCCAAATTGCCGCATCTTCTCCGACATCGCCGCGGACGCCCTCGCCGGATCGCCTCCACGCTCCGCCCGGCATGCGCAAATGAGGCTGTTCACTGTCCGCGACCAGTCCTCGGCGGTGGCGGCGCGCGGCGCCGAGGAGCGCAGGCCACGACGGTTCAGGAAAAGCACGGCCGGGATTTTGACGCATTTGGCCGAGCCCCAGACACGCAGATAGTAGTCGACGTCCTCCCCGGCGTTCATCGACTCGTTGAAGACATGCGCCGCCGCCACGTCCGTCTTGACGAAGTGCCCCATCTGCAGCGTGAGGAACGGATGGAACAGAAGCAACTCGTCGAGGCTTTCAAGCGAGAGCGCCTGCGGGGCGCGGATCGACGGCTCCGGTTTGGCGGGTGTCCATTCGGCGATAAGCCCCCAGACGGCGTCATAGCCGGCAGTGGCCAGCGGCGCAAGCTCCGCGTCGACGTCGGGAACCTCGCGGTGAAGGTCGCGC
>CAYTFM010000277.1:10087-12451 GCA_964436735.1 uncultured Victivallales bacterium
AGCTCCGCGAACGCCTTGGGAAACATCAGGTCGTCAGCGTCAATAAAGAAGATCCACTCAACTCCCGCCTCGCGCGCCTGGCGCACGCCCAGGTTCCGAGCCGCCGAGCGGCCGAGCCGCCCCGCGGTGTCGTCAACGGGAATCATCGCCACGTCTTCGAACGGGCCGTGCGAGCGTGCGGCGGCCGTCTCAATGGAGCGGACACACTCCTCGAAGAGTTTCTCATGGCCTGGACCGATTGGGGTGACGACGGCGCAGCGCATTCGAGCCCTGATGTTGATTCTGCGGCAAAACCTTTGCGACAAACCAATGTATTTTGCCGCGGCTCCTACGCAAGCCGCCGTGCCGCAGTATTCGCGAATTAGGCGGGAAAAACAAGGCGGAGCTTGCCCGCACTTCGCCGCGGCGAACGGACGGCCCGCCTTGTGTGTGTGGTTGAGCTCTTGTTTTTCTTAGCGGTTTGAGGAACTTCAAGTCGCTAAGCGGTAATGCTGATGTTGTTTCCGACGGATGAACTGGGCTTGCCCACTTCGGGCGCGGGGGTTGCCTGCTGCGGGGGTGGGGGAGGCGGAGGAGGTTGCTGAACAGACGACTTCACGGCAGTATCCTGGACGGGGAACTGCTGCAGCGACTCCGCCGCGACGTCGACCATACGACTCATCAATGCGGCGGGATTGGCCCCACCTTCGATTCCGGAAATAGCCATAGCGTGATCTCCTCAGACTGGTGGCACACAGTATGTCAACATTAGCGACTTACAGCTCAACAGCTTTGAAAATAGCAAGAAACCAACAACACCATACCTCACACCAGGCGGACCGCCCGCCCGATCAATCGGACGCGTGGCGCTGAAAGGTACGGCTACAAATTGGTTTACGGTCAAGCTCCGCATTGTTCCCTATACCACACTCCATCAAAAAAACCAAGGGACAAAGACGGAGATATGCGAATCTCACCTCATGGCCCCCCATGAACCGTGGTCACGCGCGTCGTTCCATCCCGGCCCGCAGGAGGGAGTCCCTGCTGATCATGCCTTTGTAGACGCCCGCGGCGTCGACGACGGGCAGGCGTTTGATGCCCTTGTCCGCCATGATGGCGATCGCCTCCTCGACGCGGGTATCCTCGGTGACGGTCGTGACACCGGTCCGCATGACATCGTGGGCGGTTCTGCCGCCCCCTGCCGTCTCCTTGTCGGAAAGGATTTTGGCAATCGAGGACGGGGCGGAAAGAATCCGTTGGACAAGGGAAGGCTCCTCGGAAAGAGCGCCGAACAGCGCCTCGTCGAAAATCACCCCGAGAAACCGTCCTTCGCCAGCCGCCACCACGATCCGTCGAGTGTCGCCCGGATCAATCCCCGCAAGTAGGTCGGCTAAGAGGACGTCGGGACCGACCACGGGGGCGTCGACGCGCATGACGTCGCGCACCCTGCTATCTCTGGCCACCCGCACCCCCTTGTCAACGAGCGACTTCCAATCGACGGCATGCCGCGAGATGGCTCGGAGGATGTCGACGCGCGCCAGAACGCCGCGGAGCGCGCCGTGGGCGGCAACGACAGGAAGCCTTTTGAGTTTCTTCTCAAGCATCATCCCGATGGCCTTCTCAAGCGGGGCGTCCTGAACTACCGTGACCACAGGGCATGTCATGACTTCGCCCGCCGTTTTCTTGTCCAGCGCGGCCAACGCAACGTCGATCTGTCCCGCCTTCAAGTCGTCCAGTATCCCGAGTCTGATCGGCATTCCGGCTCGACGCATCAGATCGCCTTGCGTGATCATGCCGACCGGCCCGCCGCGGGCGTCGACGACTGGCACGCCGTTGAAGTTCGACACCAAAAGGATCCGGGCGACGCGTCCGGCGGTCTCCCGCTCCGTCACCGTCACCGGCGAAGCGGTCATCACGTCCCTGACGCGCAGATGCCGCGGGACGAGTCGCTTCTCCACCTTGTGGACACCCGTCCCGGCGTCCTGGACGAGGATGATGCCGTCGCCGACCAGCTCCTCGAGCGAGCGAGTCACCTCCGCCGCCTCGGCCGTCGGCAGAACGATCTCGATCTTGATCGGCATGTTGAACGAGAGGACTTCGACAAATCCCTGGGACACCTCCCCGCTTTCGTAGCATCCGCCAACGCCCCGCGTGACCATGCACCGCGCGGCGATTTTGAGCCGTTGGACGAACTGCGGCACCAGCGTCGCCAGTCGCGCGCCTTTATGCGCAGCCTCCTCACTCGTCCATATCGTTATCACGCTATACCGCAAAGACATGCCACACCTCACCCGGTTAAAGCTCCGATTCCCGATTCCCGATGACCGATGACCAATGACCAATGACCAATGACCAATGACCAATGACCAATGACCAATGACCAAT
>CAYTFM010000278.1:0-12434 GCA_964436735.1 uncultured Victivallales bacterium
GAACCGGCCTCGGGCTCTCCATCGCGAAACGAGCCATCGACGCGCACGGCGGCGTCATCAGATTCTCAAGCGTGCTGGGCAAAGGCTCCACTTTCATCGTCGTCATACCGGCAACCCCAACGCATTGCGGCGGTGAAGCACCCATGCCTGCAGAAAGGATAGTACCATGAGCAACGTGCTTGTGATCGAGGATGATCCGGAGATCAGGCGACTGATCGCCGAGATCCTCGGCTATGAGGGATTCTCTGTCAGCACCGCCGAGAACGGAACAATGGGCGAGAGGCTGGCACGGCAGGATCCGCCCGACGTGATCGTCTGCGACATCATAATGCCTGAATTGGATGGCTTCGGCGTACTCAAGGCGCTCCAGGCCAATCCGCAAACCGCCACCATCCCGTTCATCTTCCTCACCGCGTTCTCAGACCCGCGAAACCTGCGCAACGGCATGCGCCTTGGAGCCGACGATTACCTCGTGAAGCCGGTCGACCCCGATGACCTCATCGCCTCCATCCGCACTCGCTTGGTGAAACGACAGATCGCTCAGCAGTGGCGCATGGATCTATCCATGCCGCCGGCCTCCGCTCCGGAAACCGCCATGAACGCCCTCGCCGCGGACACCACCACCCAGCTTTTCAACAACGGGAAAACTATTGGCAACTACCGCCTTCTCAACGTTATCGGAGAGGGCGCATGCGGCATCGTCTTTCTCTGCGAGCGCACATCCGACGGCAGCCGCCATGCCTTGAAAATCCTCAAGATGGACATCCACAATGACAAATCACGGGAGGCCCTCGTCCGCCGTTTCGTCAACGAGGCGAACGCCGTCGCACAACTCAACCATCCCAACATCGTCAACTTCATCGAGTTCGGATATAGCGACAATGGCCCGGACAACATCCGCAGCCCCTATGTCGTGATGGAATACTTTCCCGGTGCCTCGCTGGAGAGCCGCCTTGAAACGGGTATCGCCTGGGACTACAAACAGAAAATTATGGTGATACTCCAGATCGCCTGCGCGCTCACCGCGGTCCATGCCAAAAACATCATCCACCGCGACATCAAGCCTGGCAATATCCTCATTGACGACAACCTCGCCGTTAAAATCACCGACTTCGGCATTTGTCATCTGCCAAGCTCCGACCTCACCCTCACCTCGAACATCCTTGGAACTCCCTGCTATCTCTCGCCCAAGTACCTGGCGACCGGCAAGGCGGATCATCTGGACGACATATACTCACTCGGCATCGTCGCCTACGAACTGCTGGTCGGCGTGAGGCCGTTCGATTCGAAGAATGTCACCCACCTCCTCAGGATCATCCAAAAGGATCTTCCCGTCGAGCCCTGCAAGGTCAAACCAGATTTCCCGTTCCGCATCCAGGAGATTCTCGCTAAGATGCTGAAGAAAAAGGCGAAGCAGCGTTACCAGAGCGTCTCGGAACTTGTCGACGACCTCATCCACTTCGAGAAAAACGACCGGGGGCAAGGCGGCCTGCTTGGCAGACTGGCGTCGGGATTGCTCGATGGCAAAGACTGGCAATGAGCTCCTCACCGACATCCGCAGATCAAGGATAGAACGTTCAGCTCCGGGCGGAGGTGGCATCGTGCTTTCGAAACCATCCATTCTGATAGTCGACGACAAGCCTGAGAATCTCCTCGCGCTTGCGATGACCCTTGAGCCACTCGACGCCGATGTTGTGTCCGTCGAATCAGGGGCGGCAGCCTTGTGGACGGCTTTGCGCCGTAATTTCGCCCTCGCCATCCTCGACGCCCAGATGCCGCAGATGGACGGCTACGAGCTTGCGGAGCTCCTGAGGGGCGACCATAGCATGCGCGCCATGCCGATCATCTTCCTCATCCGCCGTCGATCATGATGAGTTCCACGTCTTCAAGGGGTATGAGTCCGGCGCCGTGGATTTCATCACCAAACCATTCACCCCCGAGATTCTTCTCGCAAAGGTCAGGGTATTCTTAGCGCTTCGCAGGAACAGCATGGAACTGGAACGGGAGGTTGAGTTCAACGCGTCGATTCTCAGCACCGCCGCCGCCCTCATCGTGGTTATGGACTCCGAGCGGCGGATCATCCGTCTCAACCGGGCATGCGAAAGGATCTCAGGCTGGGATGAGGGGGGAGTGCGAATCGAAGAGATACGTTCCGATTCGGAGAAAACGTTGGGGAGGATTGAACGGATAGATTCCCTCATCCGCATCTACGTCTTTTCGGCAGAACCGACATCGTCGAGTTGAAGCATATCGCTGTGCCGCCAATGCTGGACGACGCCTTGATGCTGGTAGGCACGCGGCTTGAGATGAGAAGCATCACGTTGATCAAAAGGATCGATGACGACGTGCCTATGGTGAGCGGATCGACGATGCGACTTGAGCAGGTGTTCATCAACTTGATTCAGAACTCCATTGACGCCATCGACAGTATGAGGGACGGTGTGATCGACATCCACATCCATTGCCATAATGACCACGTGGCGATTGAGTTGACAGACAACGGCTGTGGAATGACGCCCGACGTCAAGGCGCGGCTTTTCGAGCCGTTCTTCACGACGAAAGAGCCCGGCAGGGGAACCGGCCTTGGCCTCTCGATCATCTATGGAATCGTGGAGGAGCACCACGGGTCGATAACGTGTGAAACCGAGCCAGAGAAAGGCACAAAATTCATAATCCTGATTCCGCAATTGCTCAAAACAATGAAGCAAACATGAAAATCCTCTTGATAGACGACTCCAGCACCATGCGGAAGATTCAGCAGCGGATGCTGAACGAGATGGGCATCACGGACATCATCGAGGCGACACTCGGGAAGAAATAATCGGCGTGCACATCGATTGTTTGTCTGCAACACCACTACTGAGAGGCGTGGAAAAGCCCCCCCTTGGGACGAGACACGGTTAGCGCAATAGGAATTGCGGATACCGTCCGTTTTTTCAATGTCGGCAGTTGACAGCACCTCCTAAAGCGGCTACAATGATGTAATCGATTACACAACCCGCATTCGGAGGCGATAATGAGAAACTATCCGTCCCATCAGCCACGTCATCGTCGCGCAACCTTGCTGCCGCGCCTGCTCCTGCCGCTTTGTCTCGCGGTCGTCGGCGGTTGCTCGACGCAACAAGACACCATGGATGAATCAAAAAACGCAGGCAAGGAACCGACGGGGCCCAAGACGGGCGACATCGTGTGCAAGATCGATTTCGACAATCCCGCCGAGCAGGCGAAGTGGTCGAAGGCGCCATGGGCGAAATGGCTCAAGGACGGCGCCGACGGCAAGACGGTCCTCATGGTGGAAGTCCCCGCCTCCGAAAAAGCAGGGCACCACAAAATCACGATGCCCTTCGACATCGAGAAGTACCGCGGCATGAGTCTCCACTTCGAGTGCATGGCGAAAGCGGCGAACGTCACCAAGCCTCCCCAGCAGTGGAACGGGGTCAAGTTCATGTTCCACTACCTCTCGGCGGGCACCGGGCAGCACTGGAACAACCAAGGCAATGTCTTCGGCACCTTCGAATGGAAGAAACTCTCGTTCAGTTCGGCCGTGACTGATGACGCCATGGGAGGCGATCTGCATCTTGGTCTCGAGGATTGCACCGGCACGGCGTGGTTCAAAGACATCAAGGTGATCGTCGCCCGCGGCAAATCCGCACCCCGCCCTCCCCCGATGGCGAATCCCCCCCCCGTGTACAAGGGGCACGATCTGGCGAGACTCCGCGGCACCATGTCCCCCAATCAGTTCAAAGACGAGGATCTACGCGTCCTCGGACAGGAGTGGAAGGCCAACTTGATCCGTTGGCAGATGACCACCCATTGGGGCGAGCGCAACAGCGACCGCGATCTGGAGAAGTACGACAAGTGGCTTGACGGAAAGCTGGACGAGCTCGACCAAGCCCTGGTGGCCTGCGCGAAATACGGCATCAAGGTGGTCGTCGACCTGCATTCTCCGCCCGGGGGCCGCTACGACGACGGATCGATGGCGATGGTGCACGAAAAGCTCTACCAGGATCATTTCGTGAAAGTCTGGCGGAAGATCGCCGCCCGCTACAAGGGCAACAAGGCCGTCTGGGCCTACGACCTGATCAACGAACCCGTCCAGGGCGCGCCGTCACTCGACGGCCTCGCCGACTACCTCGGCATTCAAGTCCTGGCGGCGAAGGCGGTCCGCGAGATCGACCCCGTCACACCGATCGCCATCGAGTCCGACGCCTGGGACAGCCCCTCGGCGTTCTCCTATCTCGAACCCGTCAAACTTCCCAACATCATCTACCAGGCGCACATGTACTTCCCCGGCACCTTCACCCATCAGGGCGTCTACAACACGCCGGAAAAACCGGTCGTCTACCCCGGCGTCATCGACGGCAAGCAGTGCGACAAGGAGGCGCTCCGCGAGTTTCTCAAACCCGTCCGCGACTTCCAGCTCGCCTACAACGTCCACATCTACATCGGCGAGTTCAGCGCCATCCGCTGGGCCCCCGGCGACAGCGGCCTGCGATACCTGAAGGACTGCGTCGACATCTTCGAGGAGTACGGCTGGGACTGGAGCTATCACGCCTTCCGCGAGTGGGAAGGCTGGAGCCTCGAGCATGGCCCCGACAAGAATGACAAACAGCCGACGAAGGAGCCGACCGAACGGCTGAAGATGATGCTCGGCTGGTTCGGCAAATGCGAGAAACCCAAGTAAGGCAGCATCTGGAAATTCCGGTGGAACCGAAATCTGAGGATTAGACAACGTCCGCGAGGTTGAAAGCCATGCAAAGAACACATCTTCTTCGCATATTTGCTCTTGTCATGCTTGGACTTTCGCTCCACGCCATCCGGCTTGCCGCGGCGGACGCGCCAGCCATACGGCTTCCCTCCTATCCTTCTTCCCCGGGGTACGCGGTGCCAGACGGCGGCTTTGAGTGCTCGCAGGACTGGTGGGCGCTCGAGCGGGGCGTGTATCTCACGGAGGGCGTCAAGCCGGATTGGATTCCGGCTGTGTTCGACTCCGACAAGCCCTGCCATGGCGAACGCTCGCTGCGCATCGACAATCCACGCGGCGACGACTGGCGTCTCTCCGGCGAGGACATGGAATTGGAGCCGGACGATTCCTACACATTCTCGATCGCCGCCCGCTCCGATAAAAAAGACGTCATCTTCTCCGCGGTGCTTATCGGACGCGAGGGTGACAAGTGGAGCGTCCTCAGAGCGTCTGGACAGTGGAAGCTGGAACCAGAGTGGCGCACCTTCTCCATGTCGATCAAGCCTGATCCCGGACATCGCTGGTATCACCTTCGCATATCGCACAACGGCAAAGGCGGCGTAAACACCGCCTCGGGGACAATCTGGATCGACGATGTCCAGATCGTCCCGGGAACCTCCTCCGAGTTCGCTCCCCCGGAAATCGCCGCCGGGTTGACGCAGGATCTGCCCAAGCTGTACTCGACCGACAGCGTCGGCCCCTACCCCGCCACTCTGCGGATCAGGAACAACGGAGCAACCCCAAGAACCGTCGTGGCCATGCGCGAAGTCATCGACACGTGGGACGACAGCCTCGCCGCACGCGGCGCAACGGACACGCTGACAATAGCCCCCGCCTCAACCACTGCGGTCAAACTCGACCTCTCCCCGCGGCGACGCGGCTGCTTCGACGCACGCTGGCAGGTCGTCGACGCCGTTACAGGCGAACGACTCGCCTTCCAGGATCACAGCTTCGCGATGATCGACCCCATTCCCGCATCCGTCCCGCCCGCGAATGCCTGCACGGTGGGCGGCCAGTTCTCGATCCGCGCCGATTGGTTCGTCGACAAGTGGGCGAGCACCAGTTCTGTCGTCCTATACGGGGGCGGCCTCGATGACATGTTCGACTACCGCCGCGACACCGGAGAGCGCTGGCTACGCTCGTGGGACTTCACGTGGGCGAGGCTCGAACCTGCCGAGGGACGGTATGACTGGTCCGTCACCGACCTCGTGGTCGACGCCTGCGAGAAGCGCGGCATACGCATCCTTGGCACCACCAACACGCTTATCGCCGCGGACAATCCGCAATCACGCTTCGCCAACGTGCCGGCATGGGCGCAGGAGCAATGGAAACCGCGGGCAGGCAAGGGGTCCATGTCCTGCGAGATCACCCCTGCCCCCCCCGATCACTGGATCCGGCACCTCGCCGCGGCGGCCGCGCGCTACAAGGGCCGCGTCGCCGCCTGGGAGATCTTCAATGAACCGAACCTCTGGCTCAGTCCGGAGGAGTATGTCGCCTATCTGCGCGCCGCCAGCGCCTCGATACGCTCCGCCGATGCGCAAGCCCGCGTCGTCGGCCTTTGCTCAACCGGCGATCTCGGCGGACGCATGGCGGTTTTCATCGAAGAATGCTATAAGCTCGGCGTGAAAGAACTCTTCGACGTCCTCGCCTTCCACCCGTACGACTCGCGCCTGGACACCAGCGCCTCGCAGGCGCAGGTCATCATCGGCAAACTGAAAGAGCTCACCAAACAATTTGACGATGGGGGGAAACCACTCTGGAACACCGAGTTGTTCTACCTCACGCCGGAACCACAGCCCTCCGAGTACTTCAAAGCTCCACTGGTGCGCGGACACGAGGCCGCCCGGCGCTTCCTTATTGATCTGGCCTATGGCGTCGAACGATCATTCTGCGTCGAGAGCACCACCTACTGTCAGCAGATCATCGCCTGGCGGAGTTGGGACGACCGCGGACGCAAGCCCGTTCCCAACCGCATCTTCGTCATCTACAACACCCTCGCGCGCCTTTTTGAAGGGGCGCGTCCTCACGGGGAGCCACAACTTCTCGGTTCAACGAGGCTCCTCAGCTTTACGCGTTCGGACGGCACGCCCATTGCCGCCGCGTGGAGCGCGGCCAAGGACGAGTCTGTTCAAATCCTGACGTTGCCCCGCGGCGCCGCCAAAATTCTGTTTCTTGATATCTTTGGCAACCCGCTGAAAATCGAAGCGGTCGGCGAGAAGGCCCAGCTTCCCCTTGGTCCAGCCCCCTGCTACCTTCGTCCAGAAGCGGGTGTCGGCCCTGAAGAGTTCGCCCGCATACTCTCCGAGGCGTCCGCCATTCCGCGGGATCCACTCGCCTTGCGCGTCCGCGGGACATGGACCAGCGACCACCGCCCCAGTATAGCGGTTGAGGCGGGCAACCGCATGGGCGCCAAAATCGAAGGATCCATCACGCTGACAGCCATACACAACACGAAAAGCATCTGCTCATCCGTGAAAGAAGCCACGTTCGCCGCCGATGCGTGTGTCGACTGGATCGCACCCGTCGACGCACCGCTTCCCCCCCGCGACACAGTCTCCATCAAGCTGGAGGCGGTGTGCGACGGCACCGCCCAGACTTCTGTCGAAAGGCACCTTTCCGTTCCCCCCGTGTGCGCCTGTCCCGCGCTTCGCGGCGAACCAGTCATTGATGGCACAGTCAACGAGGATGAATGGTCAGGGGCCGATTGCGCGCGCTTCGACAAGGAGGGTGGTCTTGTCATCCCCGCGAGTTGCGCAGGATCGGACGACTGCTCGGGGCGTATACTGATCGGACGCCACGGCAACCGACTCCTCCTCGCCGCTCAGATCCGCGACAACGCCCGCGGCGTTAGCAAGAACAACCCGGCGGCATGGAATCGTGACGCCATCGAGCTGTTTTTCGACCTGCGCCCGGACACCGCCCTTGGAGTAAATGGATACGAGGGAAAAGGTGGGCAGATCCTCATCGGTCTCCCCCTCAAAGAGGGTGAACCTGCGATCGTCCAGGATGGTCCCCATAGCCTCAAGATGGCGGGGGGCGCGAAAACGGCGTGGCGGAACATTACCGGCGGATGGGAATTGGAAGCTTCGCTGCCCATCGAGGGCGCATTGGCCGACGCAATGAGCCGGCCGACGGTGCTTGGGTTCTCAGCGGTCATTGACGACGCCGACGATGACAGTGGTGCCAAAACCCGCCTCTTCTGGGCCGGTGACGGCGAGAACTGGCGGAGTCGTTCAGGATTGGGACGCATGATCGTGCCATGAGTAAGATCCATTAACTTTTTTATACCATGGAGGTTGTGATGACGATGCGCATGTTGATGTCAATGGCCACGGCCGTAGTGCTTGTTGGCGGCTGCAGTTCCCCCACCCCATGCGACAAAGCGGCCACGGAAGCCACAGGGAAGAACCCCGTGATCACCGTCGATCCGACAAAGAAGCTCGGACCGGTCAAGCGGCTCGTCCTCGGGCACAATATCGAGGCGACGAACAGCAAGGGGATCTTCTCGGACAAGGACACTGGACAAGGCAAGAATGGTGACGGCGTCTGGGATCCCGAGGCGCGCCGCCCGGCCCCCGACGTCGTGGCGTTCTCCAAGGAGATCGGCATAAGCATGGTGCGCTATCCCGGCGGATGCCTCACGCATAATTTCGATTGGAAGGCCGCCATCGGACCGCTGAAGGACCGTCCGCTGAATCTCTTCGGCATCGACGAGTACCTCGAGTATTGCCGTTCGATCAACGCTGAGCCGCTGATGAACGTCAGCGAGATCTGCTCCGCCGCGGACGCCGCGGGGCTCGTCGAATACCTCAACAGTCCCGCCACGCCCGCGCATCCCTGGGCGATGAAGCGCGCCGAATACGGCCACAAGGAGCCCTTCAAGGTGACCTACTTCGAGATGGCCAACGAGTCCGACCACGGCAACCACGACGTGAAGCCGCAGCTCAAACGCACGGCCGCCGAGTACGCAACCTGGTATCTCGACTGCGCCGCCGCCATGCGCAAAGTCGACCCGTCCATCAAGGTCGGCGGACACGCCGGAACCGGCACACCCCCCACCGATCCATGGAACAAGACCGTCCTCACCACCGCCGGCAAGGCGATGGACTTCGTCGCCATCCACACCTACACCGTCGGTGCGGGTGACAACAGCGACAAGCTCACCCCGTTCATTCCCCGCATCATGCAGGGGTGCATGGCGACAGGCGAGCAGACCGAGACCCTCCTCGCCGAGTACCGGAAGCTCATCAAGAAGTGCACTGGCCGCGACATCCCCATGGCGATCACCGAATACAATGCGGGATTCGTCCAGGAGAAGCCGATCCCCCTGCGCTTCAGTTTCGGCGGCGCGCTCTTTTCGGCCGACTACGTCCGCATCCTTCTGAAGCCCGAGACGAACGTCGACTTCGCCAACTACTGGCAGTTCAGCAATGGCTACTGGGGCTTCCTCCGCGGTCCCAAGGCGTCGGGCGACAAGAAATGGAAACTGCTTCCCGGCTACTATCTCTACCGCCCCCGGGGCCGCCACTCCGGCGCGGCGCCTGCCGCGCACACGGCGCCCGGCCAGCCGAAACTCTCCTACCTCGGCTGGAACAGAGTCATCCCCGCGAAGTCAGAACCGAGAAAAGAGTCTCGCGCCATCCATCCCACGATCAAATCTTTGTCTGAGAAGGCTGTGCGGGTCACCGCGTCCGGGGACGACGCGTTCACCATCGAACTTGACGGCCTCACCGGCGAGGCGTATCCACAATTCGAACGTTTCGACGCCACCCCGTCCCTGACCTACGAACTCTCCTTCGAACTGCGGGTCGTCTCCGCGAACCGCGACAACGGCGTCAAGATCGGCCTCGGCCTTTGCGACGACCGTGGGTGGGGCGAAACCCATTCCGCCTGCGGCATCGAGGGCGACCTCAAGACGAAGGAATGGACGAAGTTCACCACTCAGATGATCACGCTGCCAGATGCCAAAGGGCTTTGGCCAGTTATCCGAATCCTTGCCGACAAGGACGCTCCAACCACGGCGAAGATCGAGATTCGAAACATCACGGTCACCGAGCGCGATGACGTCGTCCCGCCCTACTCGGCTCTCACCAGTTCGGCATCGATCTCCGCCGACGGACGCAAACTCTACGTGATGGTCTTCAACAAACACCATGCGGAGAACCTCACCGCCGACATCCGCGTCGCCGACGCCTCCGCGAAGTCCGCGAAGATTTGGATCGTCACCGGACCCAAACTCGAGGCGACGAACCTCGAGGTCGAGGAAGTCCGAGAGACCGTATCTGGCGTCCCGGTCGATGGCGTCTCCCCCAAGGGATTCACGTACACCTTCCCGGCCCGCTCCATGAGCGCTATTGAAATTGACAGGCAGTAATGATAATGCGGAGCATTCCCGCACGCCAATTTAGAGATCATTCCATGCAGCCCAATCGTCCGATCATGGGGACGAACGGTCCGCCTTATATGGTTTTGAGTTGCTGAATTCTTGTTTTAGCACCTTGAAAAGATCGGAAGCCGCATAGTAGTTTCAAATGTAAATCCCCAGCCTCATTGAGTATAACGGGGCTCCTCGGGGCTCGATGGAGAGACGGCACATGACCCAATGCACACTGAGCGCGCGGCGGAGCCGCGCGATTACTAATTCCATCAAGGTGAAGGCGGCCATCTTCACCCTGATAGAATTATTAGTGGTGATCGCGATCATCGCCATCCTCGCGGCGCTTCTGCTGCCCGCCTTGAAAGGAGCCAAGGAGACCGCGCGCCGCATGACCTGCGTCAACATCGAACGGCAGTTCATGCAGGCGGGGATGTCCTACATGGCGTTCTTCGACGGCCACGTCGAACCCGTGACCGCTGGTGTCGCCTTCGCGAATAGAATACTCTACTATGAAGCTTGGCATTAACAATAAGAGCTTATCCGTAAATTACTGGCCATGGCCAGTAATTTACGGATAAGCTCTAAACGTGAGGAGAAGTAGATGAGTATGCGGAAAGCCGTTCAGCACCACATCATGGCTGTCGCCGCCGTAGGAGCCTTGACGACCGCCGCCGCCGAGTTCGTTCCCGCCACCGTGAGCCAGACCGGCGACTGGAGCGTCAAAGTCGCCACGAAGAGCGCCGACGGCAAAGAGATCGCCGCGGAACTGCAGGTTCCCCCTCCCGACATCGTCGACGTCAAGCTTGAACGCTACGGCAAACTGCCGGACTTCAACCCGAAAGCCTGGGGCGGTTGGCAGAAGGGGGTCGCGCTGTTAGGAGTCAAAGCCCAGGAGTGCACCGCGAAAAACGCCCTCGATCCCGCAAGCCTCCAGGTGAGCGGAGCCGATGGGATGGTCTACGAACGCGGCAAGGACTACGAGGCCGATCTTGACTGGGCGGGCGTCGGCCGACTTCCCGAAGGACGCATCAAGGCGGACCAACCAGTGCTTATCAGCTACAAATACGGCAAATCGAGGATCGACTCGGCCGTCCTGGGAGCCGATGGTGTCATAACATTGCGCAAAGGGACCCCAGACGTCGCAGTTCCCCTCCCCCCGGAATGCAAGAGCGGCGAGACTCGCCTCGCCAACATCTACGTCGCCGGGCGCATCGACAAACTTGGCCCGGAAAGCCTGTACCCGATCCTCGAGACCGCCTACCCAGAACCACCGAAGCCTTCGCCCACCATGGCGGAGAGACTGCTTCCCAAGACGATGGAGAAACTCAAGACCGGCGGAACGCTCCGCATCCTCGCCTGGGGCGACAGCGTCACCGACGGCAGCTTCCTGCCGAAAAAAGAGACTGACCGCTGGCAGACGCAGTTCGTCGAACGGTTGCGCGCCCGCTTCCCGACGGCCAAGATCGAACTGAGCACCGAGGCGTGGGGCGGCCACAACAGCTCCCAGTACCTCGCCGAACCTCCGGGCGCCGTCCATAATTACAAGGAAAAGGTTCTCGCCCAGAAACCTGACCTCATCGTCATGGAATTCGTCAACGACTCATGGGCGAACTCCAAGCAGATAAACGATCAGTACGGAAAAATCCTCGCGGATTTCAAGACGATCGGGGCCGAGTGGATCATCCTCACGCCGCATTACATCCGCCCTGACTGGATGGGACTCACCAGCCAGCGCGACATCGACAACGATCCGCGTCCCTACGTCAAAGGACTAAGAGAGTTCTGCCCCGCAAACAGCGTCCCGCTCGCGGATGCGGCCCTCCGCTGGGGTCGACTGTGGCGACAGGGTATCCCCTACCACACCCTGATGCACCACTCCATCAACCATCCCGACGTCCGCGGCATGAAGCTTTTCGCCGACAGCCTGATGGAGTTGTTCCCCTGAAACACTTTGAGAGCGAGGTGAGACGGGCGGGATGGTTGCCAAAGGCATTCGCCCTGCAGGCATGTCTCGACGGACAAATTGTTTGTGAGGTGAATGGACAACTCAAGGCCATTGAAAAGCAGGGAGAACAATGATGATTCGCACGCAAAACCGTACTCCGAACGCACATCATCCGAATCGGATGCGCCACCAGATGTTCATAAGCGGAACGCAGGGACGGCGGAGCCGGACCATTAATTCTATGAGCGTGAAGGGGACTACTGAGTGGTTTTACTCCTACCCAGAATTGGAAGAGTACATTGCTGGCCTCTCTGGTTAGCTATGCCTCAAACGGTTAAGGATGTTAGATGATTCGACAGCTTTAGCTG
>CAYTFM010000279.1:0-3971 GCA_964436735.1 uncultured Victivallales bacterium
AAGCACACTTGAAGGGTGAGCTCCAACCCAAGGCGGCACGAGGCCACAACCAAACGATGCATAAAAGCCTGACTCACTTTTCTCTCGTTGCCACGCCCGACGGACCGGCTTGGATCTTCCTGGGACGCCATTCTTAGAAGATCTCCACGTCGGGAGAGATGTTAAACCCGTTCGGCATCATGCTGGCGTTGGCAGGACGTGCGCCAAAAGGCACCACGACGTGGCTGGGAGACCTCCCTGCCGTCCAGGCGAATCCCGGACCTGGATCGTGTCCGTCGTTGGAGCTGTTTTTCAGGAGCCGGATCGAACCGACATGTCCGTCCATGAAAGAGGCGCTCATGGCGTTATTGTGCCGGAACGCATACCGCATGAATGACGAATTGCTGGCGGTTTTCATGAGAGGGGCGGTGGGGGGCGTGTTGTCGCCGGATTGCGCGGGATCGGCGGGGTTGTACTGGTAGTCCATCCACATGGCCACCTTGGATGGTTCGGCGTTTTTTAAATCCTCAGGCTTTAGCCATTGCGTGACGGGACCGGTGTTCCTCATGCTTTTCGTGTCGGAGCAGTTATGCCCATTGATGCCTACGCTGACCTTTACGGTTATCGTTCCTTGCGTGATGGTTCCTATTCTGCCGAGTTCCTCGGTCTTCTGGTCACCAGGACACCGGGAGATTTGCTCCGGGAGAGCCGGCGCGTCGCCGATTTTGAAGTGGTCGATGAAGCCGACCTCTTTTTGAAGGTATGTCTGGCAGTCCGGGTAGTACTTCCAATCATGCGTGTAGTAGCCCATGGCGAGCACGTACTGGTGGAGCAGGCCGGAACAGGAGGTCTGCTTCGCCTTGTTTCTGGATTTATTCAGAACAGGCAGCAGCAGTCCGGTGGCGATGGCGATGATGGCGATGACGACTAACAGTTCGACCAGGGTAAAGCGACAGGGGCGTGGCGGGTTTGCCTGTTGCATAAAAAAACGATCCTTTGCGTTGTTTCGATTGCGTAGGACGTCGGTCTCTGTCGTTCCGTGTGTATGACGCAATGTAGCGTGAATGGGTTAAACGCGTAACATGGTTATATGCAGTTTTATGAATATTAAAGGCAAAACAAGTATTAACGTTATATTTAGCTAGTATTAATTAGTTTTTTTATGGGGCTTGTTATTTCGTTTTCGTCCTCTTTTTTGATTACCGAGGAGGAGGACGGCGAGGAGGATTTGGATCCGCGGGTACCGGCAAAGCCAGTTGCGTACAACGTTCAGGGGAATTTTGTTCGTACGGCCAGGCTACGATGGAGGTGCCCCTTGGGGGCGTTAGGCAATGTGTTGAAGCACCGTCGCGGCGGATTAAATTTACGCTTAAGGAAATTCAATGTCACAGGTTTCAGGTGTCAGGAAGCGACAAAGGAAATTTCCTGAAACCTAACTCCGAACACTGAAACCAAGTTGCGGGCGAAGCCCGCCTAACTCGATCGCAGAATCAGGCATGGTTCTGTCGGGAATGCCGCGGCTGGACTACTTGCGGCCCGAGAATTTTGGGCAGTCGTCCATGGGATTAACGTCGATGTTGCGCAGCGAGCAGCGGTCGTGGAAGGGATGGGAGATGAAATGGGCGCAGTCGCGGCAAAAGCGCTTCTCGCTTTCTTTCACCTCGATGCGCTTGTGTTTGATTTTGTCGACGCCCAGGAAACTGGCGAGTTTGTCGGTGGACTCCCCCGTCGCGCGCAATTCGGAGCCTTCCTGGTAGTCGGCGACCTTCACCGAACAGAGGGCGCAGGCGAGCATCTCGCCCTTTTTCGTCCATCCATCCATGACGGTCTTCTTCACGAGGACGGATTCGGAACCGCATTTCGCGCAGGTGATTTTGTCGCCCGGTCGCATAGCTCCCTTGATCTTTTGCGAGGGACCGCAAAAGATATGGTCTTGAATTGTTCGACTTTGGTAGCGGGCAAGCTCCGCATTGTACGAGGAAAAAGATATGGTCGGCTGTCGACGATTTCAACTTCGCATTGTCAATTGATATCCACCCCTACGTGTGGTACTGTGCGCCCAGGATCCTGTCCTGAACCCTGAACCCCGAACCCTGACCCCTGGATTATGAAAGACGGTTTCCTCGGCAAGATTGTCTCGCGGCTCGACCGCCTCGATTCGAACAACATCCAGAGCTACATACAGCGCCTCTCGCGGGAGAAGGGGTTTCTGGAGATGGTGTTCAACACGATCAAGGAGGGGGTGATCGTCATTGACAAGCGTCTCCGCGTCCGCTATGCCAACAAGTCCGCCACGGAGTTCCTCGGCTTTCCCGACAACCTCGAAGAACAGAAGATCTGGCAGTACATCCGCGACGTCGACTGGCGTCATATCCTCCGCGACCTGGGGGCGGACAGTTACCGCGTCTCGCACCGGGAGATCGAGGTGCTGTATCCGAACCGGCGCATCCTCGGTTTCTACATTGCCCCTCTCGAGTCCGAGCGCGGAACCGCGGCCATCATCCTCAGCGACGTGACCGACTCGCGGCGGGCGGAGCGTGAGAACTTTGAGTCGGAGAAGATCATGGCGATCTCGCGCCTCGCGGCGGGCGTCGCGCATGAGATTGGCAACCCGTTGAACGGTTTGAACATACAGCTTCAGCTTCTCAAGAGGCACCTCACGTCGAATCCTGACACCGAGGCGATGGAATTGGTGGACACCGCCAAGGGGGAGGTGGAGCGCCTGGACACGATCATCACCCGCTTCCTCGCCGCCGTCAGGCCCGTGAAGCCGAGACTTGAACGGATCGACATCAGCCAGGTGGTGCTGGAGACGCTCAGCTTCGCGCACTACGAGTTCGAAAGCCGCTCCATCAAAGTCAACTGCGACTTCCCGAGCGTCGTCCCGCCGATCATGGGCGACGTCGATCAACTCAAGCAAGCGTTCCACAATCTGTTAAAGAATGCGGCGGAGGCGATGCCTGACGGCGGGGTGATCAGCGTGTCATGCATGGTCGACGACCGCTGGCTTCGCATCTCGGTCACCGACACAGGCGTGGGAATTCCCCAGAAGAACATCGCCAATCTTTTCGAGCCGTATTTCACCACGAAGGAGAATGGCACCGGCCTGGGGTTGATGGTCGTCGAACGGATCATGCGGGACCATGGGGCCGAATTGACGGTTGAAAGCTCCCCTGGCAAAGGCGCGGTGTTCACGATCAGTTTCCCGCTCTTCGACAGGCAGCCTCCTCTGCTCGCCGCTCCGGAGGACGTCGACAAAGAGTTCCCCGCGTGATTAAATATCCTCAGGTGGAACCGGAGGATATTTAATCACAAATCATTACCGTCGGCGAAATGCTTGAAAGACGGCCTTGACCGCGTCAAACGACAATTTGCGGCGGCGATACTCGTCGACGAGTCCCGCCAGATTGACGCCATTGGGTTTGCCCCTGACCTGTCCGAACGGTCCATGCGAGCGTGAGTCGATCATCTGCCAGAGGGTTATGCCGCAGAAGCGCGGATTGCCAAGAATGGCCCGGCAGGCCTCGGCCATGAAGTCCGCCTGGAACTCCTCCGTCCACTGAGCCCGGGCGAGGCCGTGCGACCCGTAGATGCCGCAGGCGCCGATCTCCGTGATGAGGAATGGCTTGCCGTTGAGGGCGGGTTGCCCCATCACGAACTCGGCCTTCCGCTGCACGAAGGGGGCGATCCTCGACACGGCGTGGCAGTTCCAGTCGAGATCGTCGAACCAGCCGGGATAGATGTTCATCGAAATGACGTCGACGAAATCGAAGCAGAGGTCTCGCTCATTGCGGCTGGAGGCGAAGGAGACGAGTCGTGAGGGATCCTCGCGGCGGATCGTGTCGGACAGTTCCTTGTAGAGGGGGCGTGAGCTCTCGATGTCCGACGCGCACTCGTTGAGGAATCCCCACATGATGATCGAGGGGTGATTGCAGCTGTTGCGCACCATCGTCCGCGTCTGACGCACCTGCATCTCATGGAAGCGCGGCGAG
>CAYTFM010000279.1:3981-6059 GCA_964436735.1 uncultured Victivallales bacterium
AGTTCGCGGGCGTCGTTGCCCCACCCCAGGCTTTCCTCCCAGACGAGCAGCCCTGTTCGATCGCAGAGGTCGAGGAACCGCTGGTCTTGTGGATAGTGCACACAGCGCACGAAGTTCGCGCCCAGTTCTTGCATGTGTTGCACATCTTCGACCATTATCTGCGCGGGGAGCGCGGGGCCGAGTTGCGGATGGGCCTCGTGGCGGTTGACCCCGAGCAGTCTGAAAGGTTTCCCGTTGAGGTGTATCTCCTGGCCGACGGCGGCAATAGTCCGCAGGCCGAATCGCTCAATGACCGCGTCGTCCTTGACCGCCACCGTCACCGTATGGAGGTGGGGCGATCCGGGAGACCAGACGCGGAACGACGGGACTGGCAGATCCAGAGAGACCTCTCCATCGACGGGGCTCAGGCGGAAAGGAGTTTGGGCACCGTCGTCAAACCCCACGGACAGCTCGACTTCCGGAGGAACAAAGCCGCCAAGCCGGGCCCGGATCCGGACCGTGCCCGTGGCAAGATCGAGCGTCGACACCTGCGCCCGCTCGACACGGAGAGCGGGAAGACGCTGCAGTTCAATGTCACGGTAGATGCCGCCATAGGCGTACAGATCGTAGGAAGGGCGGAAGAGCGGCATTCTTTCCGGATCGAAACGGTTGTCCAACGCGACCACGAGTTCGTGCGTATCGCCCGCGGCGGAGGTGAAGTCATATTCAACCCCTGAGTACGGCAGATCGTACTCGCCTACCAACCGCCCGTCCCACCAGACGCGCCCGTACAGACCCATCCCGCGGCAGAGGAGTCGCAGGCGTTCCCCCTCGGCGACGTTGAGGCGGACACAGGTGCGATGCGCGCCTATCCCCCGCTGCCCAATCAGCATGGGCAGCGGATCGACCACGCCAGGCACCGCCATCACCGAATCGTACTGCAACGTCTTGGGGTCAAGCTGGTCGATCTGCGTCGAGTCGCCCAGCCAGCAAAAGTCCCACACGCCGTTCAGGGAAATAGTGCCGCGCGACGGGTGGATCGGAAACATGCTCATGGGTGTACTGCCTGTCCACTTGGAGGTTGAATTGTTGTGGAAGCTCTCGTTGGAAATATACTCTAAAAGGGATAAAATCTCACATTTGGCGGGACGGATTGCGGAAAAAACTCTCCGCTCCCTCGGGATAGATCAAGGGGCGGATCATCCCCTTGAAGACAATGCGGTCAAAACCCGGGACGACTCCCTTGAACAATCCGCTGAAACGCTTTATGAGTATGTTCATCTTTTGGGCGCCTTTGGGGCAATGCCTTGAATCACCATTGATGTAACTCCACAGGAGCCTTTTTTCCACAACATCGCGGATTGAGTGCCGCGCCGCGCTTCAGCTATCAAACATAACAAGGCGGTCCGTTCGCCCGACAAGCGGACGGATAAGGGACTTGGAAATTACTAAAATACCGTTTTGCCGCCAGGGATTTTGGCGGTTTTCAAGGAACGAATGAGGAGCATATCGCGATATGCAACGATTGAGTGACGCTGAAAACGGGCGAAAGACCGGCGGCCCTCCGGGGCGTGGCGGAAAGCCACCGACCGCTGCGTCATTCGTCACTTACATATTTCAATATGCTCCCTCCTCATTCCTTGCGCTCGGTGGCTTTCCGCCACGCCAAAACGGTATTTCAGTAAATTCCGAGTCCCTAAGATCACCTGGCATGACGCAAAGTTGGGTTGCGGGGAAGCCCCGCCTTGGCACACTACAATTACCGAAGTGACACGTTGTTGCTATCGTGAAGAAAACAAGGTGCTCCGCATGACGATGAATGTGAAAGAAGGTGACGCTCTCCCGGCTTCGGAGGCGGCGGCTCCCGCTGTTCCTAATCAAGCTTACCTGGTGAGCCGATGGCGCATGGCGGGGAGGTATGCGCTGCTGCTGGTGTGCGGCGCGGTGTTCGCGACCGGTTTCCCGCCGTTCAACAACAGTTGGCTTGGCTGGGCGGGCGTGATCCCCCTTTACTGGCTTGTGCGGGATCTCTCATGGAAGCAGGCGTGGGTGGGGGGCTGGGTGTGGGGGTATGGCTGGAGCGTGGTCGCCTTTTTCTG
>CAYTFM010000279.1:6069-12423 GCA_964436735.1 uncultured Victivallales bacterium
CTGAAGGGGGGGGGGCCGTTCATACCGTTCCTGCTCGGCGCGATACTGGCGTTGTTCCCGGCGTTCTGGGCGGTGGCCGTTCCTCTGCTCAGGCGGGTGTTCTACGTTTCGGCCGAGGCCGAACTCGAAGGCGAGGAGGCCGTCGCCGAGGATCTCGCGGATTACAATTGGACCGCCGAACTGGCTTTGGTTTTTTTCCTCTCGTGCTGGTGGTGCGCCCTTGAATGGAGCAAGTCGTGGATCGGGACCGGGATGCCGTGGAATTTCCTCGCGGTGACGCAATGGCAGATTCCGAGTCTGATTCAGATCTGCTCCTATACCGGCGTCTACGGCGTCAGTTTCCTGCTGATCTTTTTCAATCTTTCGGTGTTTCACGGGATCGCCACGTGGTCGAGCCTGTTCACCGAGCGCCGCTACCGCCGCCCCGTGACCTTCATGGCGGCTCTCACGATGATCACCGTCACCTGCATGATCAACTCGAGTCAACTGCGTCCGTTCGAGGAGTTCCCCTCCTCTTTGCGCATCCTTTTGGCGCAGGCGGACATACCGCAATGCCGCTTCGCCAACGACGCGATGGCGCGTGAGGCTTTGGACAGGCATCTGGCGCTGACTGAGCCACTGCTGCCCGAAAAGCCCGACGTGGTGGTGTGGCCGGAAACCGCCGCGCCAATCGCCTACCGGGCGGCGGGGGAGCTTTCAGCGCACTACCGTGACAAGATAACCGAACTGGCCAGCCAGTATGACGTGCCGTTCCTGCTCGGCTCCATCGACTTCACGTTCACGCCTCCCGACACGGTGACGCTCTTCAACAGCGCCTTGTTCATCGGCACGGACGGCAAGGTGAAGGACAGCTACCACAAGATGCATCTCGTCCCCTGGGGGGAGTACACCCCCTATGGCGAATACTATCCATGGCTGAAGGAGAAGTTCGGCATGGGCCGCTCACTCACGCCCGGCGCCCGGCACACTATCTTCAAAATCGGCGAGGAGGCCCGCGCGGCCGTGCTGATCTGCTACGAGGACGTCTTCCCCGGCATCGCCCGCAGGCACACCCTGGCCGGAGCCAACTTGCTTGTCACGATCACCAACGACGCCTGGTACAACCGCTCGGGCGGCCCCGAGCAGCATCTCGCCCAGGCGGTCTTCCGGGCGGTCGAGAACCGCCGCACGCTCGTGCGCTCCGGCAACAACAGCGGCTCCTGCGTGATCCTGCCCAACGGCCTGGTGACGGACATGCTGGTCGGCGAGGGCGGCAATTTCTTCGCGCGCACGGCGGAGATTGTCGAGGCGCAGTTCGAGCCCAATCCGCCGCTGACCTTTTACACGCGCAACGGCGACCTGTTCGTCTACGGTTGCGTCATTTGCGCGCTCCTCGGTTTCGTGTGGGCCCTGTGGCGCTGGCGGGAGAAAGCCGAGAAGCTCTCCGCCCCGTTCAAGGCATGATATGGAGAAATTCGAATTCCGAATCTCGAAATCCGAAGTAAATTCGAAATTCAAATCTCGAATGAGCGTAAATAGGGCAGTACAATAGACTCTCCCGCTGTTTCGATTTTCGTGCTTCGTTTTTCGGATTTGTTGAACGTATGGATGCTGCGGTCGAATACAAATTTCTTCCCGCCTGGCTGGCGGATTCGCTGGCCAACATCAAACTGCGCCCGGTGAAGTTTTTGAGCGGCGGCATGCAGGGGCCGCATAAATCGAATTATTTCGGATCCTCCGTCGAGTTCGCCGAATATCGCCAATACGCCCCCGGCGATCCCGTGTCGTCCATCGACTGGGCGGTCTACGCCCGCAGTGACCGGCATGTGGTCCGCCGCCACCAGGAGGAGATCAACATCAGGGCCTATGTCCTGCTCGACACTTCCGAGAGCCTCGCCTTCAAGGAAGGGGGGCCGATGTCGAAAATGGACTACGCCTGCCATCTGGCGGCCGGCATGATGTACGTTCTGGCGCGGCAACGGGATTCGGTCGGCCTGTTCACGTTCGACACCGACGTCAGAACGGCGGTGGAGCCGGTCCGCGGCTTTTCGGGGCTGCGCTCCCATCTGCTCGCGCTCGAGGAACTCAAGCCGCACGGCAAAAGCGATCTGGAGGCGTCACTGATGAAAGCCTCAGAACTTGTTCCCGCTAAATCACTTCTGATTCTCATTTCAGATCTTCTCGCTCCGCCGGAACAGATTCTCCGAGCCGTCAGACGTCTCCACCACCAAGGCCATGAGACGATCGTCTTCCAGGTGCTGGACGCCGCGGAACTCGCGCTCGCCATGAGCGGATTGAGCGAGCTCCGGGAACTCGAGACGGGCTCACGAATGCTGATCGACGCCGACGAGCTGCGTGACGCCTACCAGACGGCTGTCGAGCGTTATCTTGAGGAGCTCAGATCCGGCTTCTCCCAAATACCGGCGGCGTATGTGCTCGCCGACACGCGGAAGGCTGTCAGCGAGGTCTTGGCGAAATGCTCTCACATATGACATTGCTTGCGCCGCAGATGCTCTGGCTCTTGCCACTGGCAGCCATTCCTGTGCTGTTCCACCTGTTCAACCGGCTCCGCGCCAAGGAGCGTCGTTTCTCCACCTTCCTGTTTTTCACGATGATTGATCCACGCTATGCGGCGAGGAAACGGATCAGGGAGTGGCTTGTCCTGCTGTTGCGGACGCTTGCGCTGGCCGTGCTCGTCTTGGCGTTGGCGGGCTTTGTCGTCAGAGGCGTCGGGAGCGGCGCGACCGCTGTGGTGGTCGTCATCGACAATTCGGCCTCCATGAGCGCCCTGGGCGTCAACGGCGAGTCGAAGCTCCGCAACGCCTTGTCGGGGGCGGAGGCGATCATCTCCTCCCTCAAGCCTGGTGACGAAGCCGCGTTGGTCTTGCTGGCCGATGATCCGACCATACCGCTCCCCGCGGCCTTGACCGCGGACAAGAAGGCCCTTGCCGCGGCGATCGCCGCGGTGGCGGAGACCGAGGCCGAGGGCGATGTCGGCGTCGTTTTGGGGAAATCACTCGCGTTGCTTGCGAAGAGCAGCATGCCTCGGCGTCAGATCCGCGTCATCACCGACATGCAATTCAACGAATGGCTCAAGGAGCCGACGAGCGCGACGTCAAAGAGCTCCGTTGTTCCCGGCGATGTCGAGGTGGTCGTCCACCGCATCCGATCCGCTCCCCTGGGGGGGGCAAACGCCGCTTTGAAAAATATCGTGCTCCCGTCGCGGAAGATACTATCGGGAAGGCCTTTGCGTGTCGTCGCGAAACTTTCGAACACAGGCGCCGAGGAGCTTGAGGTGAAGGTGAACGCCGTGACGGACGGCGGCGCCGCGCAGACACTTTCCGCAAAGGTTCCCGCGCAGGGGGAGGCGGAGTGCGACCTCACGCTTGACGGCGGCGCGCCGGGAAGGCACTGGCTCCGCATCTGGATCGAGGGCGACTCGTTCCTCCAGGACAATCAGGGGTACTGCGCCTACACCGCCGAGGATAAGGCGTCCATCCTGTTCGCCGGGGAAAGGCGTGAGTTCGCTTTACTTCCCCTCGCGCTGGCCCCGAAAAACGATTCGGAAACGGGACTTGATCTTGTGTTCGCCTCGCCTGATCGAGTGACCTCTGCCGATCTCAAAAAAATGCCCTCACTGGTAGTATGCGGCGACGAGGCGATGGCGCTGCTGTCCCAGGAAAAGTCACCACTCTCCGACGCATTGGGCAGTTACGTGTCGCAAGGCGGCAATCTGCTCTTTCTGCCAAGCGCGTCAAACAAGTCGGGGAAGTTTCCCTCGCCTCCGCAGTGGTGTGGCATCAGTTTCGAATCGCAGGATACGTCCACCGCCGCTCAGAGCATCGTGGTGTACGACAAGACGTCGCCGCTTCTCGACGCCTGTGTCGAGGAGAAGGGGGGAGCCTTGCTCAAAGGATTGAGGGCGAATATCTACCGCAAGATTGTCTGCAAAGGAAGCGTGACCACCGTCATGGGGTTCCCTGATGGCGCGCCGGTGCTTGTCTCGCGGAGCGTGGGCGAGGGGCGGGTCTTCGCCTCGGCGGTCGCCTTCGACAAGTCGTGGACCAACCTGCCGCTCAAGCCGGTGTTCTTGCCGTTGGCCCAGTCGTTTGCCCTCTCCGGAGGAGGAAGCGTGAGCAAACGGTTGCCGCTTGTCACCGCCGGGCATCCTTTGGCGCTCCCGTTCGCCCTTGGGGAGAAGGTGGAGGTGAAGTCTGTCGCCGGCGCCCCGCTTGACTTCAAAGGCGCAACCCTCCCTCGTATTGCGAAGGCGGGCGTCTACGAGCTTCGGACCAAGGAGGAGTGCGTCTTTGCCGTCAAGGCCTCGGAGAACGAAGGGGTTCAGAATTTCATCTCCATCGAGACGGTTCCGGCCCTCAAGGAGTTCAGATATTCGGTGAGGGACGACAAAGGGGCCGCGGAGACCGCCGAATCGCTCACGCGCGAAGAGGGAGGCGTCGACCTTTTCGGACCTTTGCTTCTTGTGGTGTTGCTTCTTCTTGCGCTCGAAGCTTTTGCCGCAAACCCTCTTCGCTTTGGAGCTCGCCTCCCGAAAAGCCATACGCCTGACGCCCGCCTGTCGCCGATGTCATTCCTTCCCGTCGCCGGCGCGTTGCGCTGGCATCCGCAGGTCGGGCAACTGCTGTTCCTCGCCGCGCTCGCGCTTGTCGGTTTGACGCTGTGGTTCTGCTTTCGTCGGCTCGCCGAAAGGGTGGGACGGCGGAAGGCAGGCATCCTCATGGCGGTGAGGACGGGCGTATGCGTCGTGCTGCTTGTCGCCTTGCAGGATCCGACAGTCGAATGGCTGCGGCCAGATCCGAAGCCCCGCAAAGCCCTCTTCCTCCTCGACGTCTCGCCGTCGATGTCGGTGAAGGATTCTGTTGACAGCAAGACGAGGAGCGAGAGAGTGTCGAAACTGCTTGACAGGATCACGTCTGAACTTCCCGGCGGCACCGAAGCCGAGGTTTTGGAATTCGACACTGAGGCGCGTGCCCGTGGAGCGAAGCCGAGTCCGGGACACCAGCGCGACGGCACCGACATCGCCGGGGTCTTGCTGGCGTTGAGCGGAAGATCCGACATCTCCACCTACTCAGGAGTGGTGCTGCTGAGCGACGGCGGTGACGAGTCCTCCCTGCCAGCCCGTTTCCCGCCGCTGCCCGTGCACGCCGTCGGCGTCGGCGCGGAGAAAGGAAAGTTCCGCGATGTGGCCCTGCTTGAGGCCGAGCATCCCGCTCGGGTCGAGAAGGATGCGCGATTCACGGTGACGCTCGATGTGGCGGCGCACATCCCGCCTGCGGATGCGGATTTCGTCCGACTGCTGAAGAAACTCGTCGCCGCCATCGAGCGGCGAGAAGAGGGCGCATGGCGACGCGTCGAGACGAAAGAGGTTGACATGTCGGGTGGCATGGCGAAAGTCTCGTTTGAGATGCCAGGGGGGGAGCCAGGGATCGTCCACTATCGAGCGGTGATCGATCCTGTCCAAGGGGAGCTCTCGACGCTCAACAACACGCGGCAATTCGATGTCGAAGTCAGGCGCAAGTCGACAAACGTCCTCTACTACACGGCGTCGCTCGGCATGAACTTCAAGGCGATCAGGAGCGAGTTGGGCCGAGACCCCGGCGTCAGCTTCAGCGCGCTTTTTCCGACTCTTGCGGGCGGTCTGTCGACGCAGACGGGGGAGCGGGGCGCGTCGGCTGAATTGTCCAGTGGGTTCCCTGGCGACAAGGAGAAACTCAAGCGGTTTGACTGCGTGATCGTGGACTCGTTTCCCGCGTCGGCGTGGAGCGAAGCTCAAGCCACCGCGTTTCTCGGCTATGTCGAGGAGGGTGGCAGCGCGGTTTTCCTCGGAGGCGAGAGTTCTTTCGGGCTTGGCGGCTACGCCGCGTCGCCGTTCGCACCGTTGTATCCGTGGAAGCTTTCGAGCGACGAGCCGAAGATGTCGACGGGGCGTTTCTCGGTTGCTCCAGTCGAAGGAGGGGCGGGGCATCCGCTTGCCGATAGTTTAAGAAAAGCTCTGGGAGGAGCGCGGGATGTCGTGGTGGAGAGCGTCAATCATCCAGGACCGCTCAGATCGGGAGCGAGCACCATTCTCGGTGTGTCGCTCAAGGAAGGGAACGTCCCCCTCGTGTCATTCCAAAACTACGGCAAGGGCAAAGTGATCGGCATTGCAAGCGACACGTTGTGGCGTTGGTCGACGGGAGCCGCCCCGCTCCGCGAGGCGTTCGGCCTCTTTTGGAGGGACACCGTGCGCTGCGTCACCGGCGACGCCGACAGTCAGGGGTCGTTCAAAATCGCATGGGAAAAGGAGCGATACTCGCCGGGCGAGGAGGCTGTCGGCACTCCTCGACTGACGGGGGCGGTGAAGTCTCCCAGCGT
>CAYTFM010000280.1:0-5743 GCA_964436735.1 uncultured Victivallales bacterium
TGTCATTGGGCGCGATCGGCGTGTAGTTTATTTATACTCAATTAGGCTGAAAACTTAATTTAGGCACGCCGATAGGACGAAGGAGCGCACCATGAATGGCTTGCTTGGAAATCCGCCGCGGGAATTCTCGCTCATCCCATAGTGGTTTTGGAACGACCAGCTGCGGGAGGACGAGCTGCTTCGGCAAATGGACGACTTCCGCGCCCATGGCGTGCATGGATTCGTCATACACCCGCGGGTCGGGCTGCCGCGGTCGATCGGGTTCATGTCGGCGCGCATGCTCCATTTCGTGCGCTTCGTCGTGGCGGAGGCGGCGAAACGGAAGATGATGGTCGTCCTGTACGACGAGGGGATGTACCCGTCGGGCTCCGCGTCCGGGCTCGTGGTCAAACACAACCCCGCCCACCAGTGCCGCTGCTTCAGCGCGCAGGCGTTGGGGAGGAATAAGAAGCCAGACCTCACCGAGGGGCAGACGCTGGTGGCCGTCACGACGCGGCGCGGCGGCCAGCGCATGGCGGTGATCGACCGGCCGGTCGACGCCGTGATACGAGGGGTGCATTATCGGGGACGTGGCCCCGACGAAGACCATCCTCCCGCCGGAGACATCTTGAACCCGGACGCCGTTCAAAGCTTCATCCGCATCGTGTATGATCGCTACTACGAGGCGGTGGGCGAGCACTTCGGCTCGACGGTCATTGGCGTCTTCACCGACGAACCCAGCCCGCTCGGCAAATGCCGCGAAGACAGGGTCATGCCGGGGACCACGGGTTTCCTTGACGAAGTGAACCGCATCCTCGGGTATGACTTCACCCCCCATCTGCCGTCCCTCTGGCACGACGACGAGCCTGACGCCGCCCACTACCGCGCTGAGTACCAGCGGGCCATCGTCAGCCGGCTGAGCGAGATATTCTACCGTCCCCTCTCGGAATGGTGCGAACGGCGTGGCGTCGCGCTGATGGGGCATCCCGCCCAGGCCGCATCGATCGGTCTTGAACGACACTTCCATATCCCTGGGCAGGACACCGTCTGGCGCTGGGTTCTGCCCAAGGAGGCCAACGGCTTGGAGGGAGAGGAGTCCACCCAGGCAAAGTGCTCGTCGTCCGCCATGCTCCACCTGGGGCGGCGCCGGAACAGCAACGAATGCTACGGGGCCTATGGACATGAGTTGACCTGGGAGGAGATGAAGACGCTGGCTGACTGGCTTTTTTTTTTTTTGGTTAACATGCTGATGCCGCACGCATTCTACTATTCCTTCCGCGGTCCGCGCCGCGACGAGCGGCCGCCGGACGTGGGCCCCAATAGCCCTTGGTGGGGAACGTACCGCGGCTTCGCCCGCTACTGCGCGCGCATGTCCTGGCTGAACACGGACAGCCGCCACGTGTGCCACATCGCCATTCTGGCGCTCGAGGAACTCCTTCCTTGGACGGCCGCCAAAATATGTTTCCAGCATCAGAGGGACTTCAACTACCTTGAAGCCCGTCACCTATGGGAGGATGCCCGGGTGGATGAAACGGGAATCCACATAAAAGGAATGTGCTACAAACTGCTGATCGTCGAGAACTCGTGTGGCATACCGGCGAAAGCCCGCCCCTTTGTTCGGAAGCTCGCACGGGGCGGACGAGTGATCAATTTCTCCTCGGCGTCATCGACACAGGAGTTGATCGACGCCATCGACCGTGTCATCCCGCGCGACCTGTCCACCACCCCTCCCCAGGCAGACGTGCGGTGCCGCCATGTCGTTAAAGACCGCATCCATTACTACCTGCTGACCAACGAGGGGAAGCGGGAATTGGCGTTCACCCCCTCGGTCTCGGCGCGGGGCTCCCTGCGCGTCGTCGATCCGTTCGCCAGCTCCTCGACACCGTTTCCCCGCGGCCGCGCCGTCCGGCTCGGCCCCGTCGACAGCATGGTGCTGGAAGTCCACCCTCCAGAACGCGTCCGCGGCTGAGCCCCGACTGTCAGGGAGGAGTTCCGCTCAGCGATGCCGCCTTGAATTCCCCAACATCAAGACGCGCAACACGACACTGCCCATTTTTAGCGGCGGCAATTCACACAGCAGTCTCGTACGCGCGCGTGAATGATGGTATAATAGTGATTCGCTCTATGAGACGAGGCGACAATAGGACCAGCCTATGACATTCCTCAACACAATGCTGCTGACCGGCTTCGCGTTCCTCGCGGTGCCGTTCGTCATACAATTTCTCATCAACCGGAAGCGGGTCGTCCTCTACTGGGCGGCGTTCGACTGGATGCGGAAGGCGCAGCAGGTCAAACGCCGCCGGACGCGGATCACGCAGATCCTCAAGTTCCTCTCCAAACTTCTGCTGCTCTTCTTCCTCGTCATGTTGCTGGCGCGTCCCGCCACGCTTTCCAAGGGCGGAGGCAGGAAACTGGTGGTGGTGGACAACTCGCCGAGCATGCTGACGGCCGTCGACGAGGGCACGCGGTTGGACAAGGCCAAGCGGCTCGCCTCGTCGCTCATCGCCGAGTCCGACGCCCCCGTGGCCCTCGCCGTGTTCGACGAGAAGGTGACGCTGCTCTCGAAACCCCGCGCGCCCGGCGCCGCCCTTGACGCCCAGGTCAAAAGCATCGAAGCCTCACCGCGGCGCGGCGGCTTCGCCGACCTCGCCTCCTCCCTCGACGCCTTGGATGTGTTCAAAGACGTCGAATCCATCTATTTCATCAGCGATTTCCAGAAGTCGGACTTCGCCGACCTCCGGCCGGTGTCCGAGGCGGTCTCACGGCTCAAGAACAAACGGTTCGTCTTCGTCCCCGTCGACTCCCGCACGGGCATGGTGAACGTCGCGGTCGAGAGCGTCTCGCTCACCCCCGAAGGCTTCTATCCAGGACGCGCGAACGAGCTCGACGTGAAATTAAAGAACTACGGCGGCGCGCCGGCGGAATCCATCGGCGTCACGCTCTCGGTCGACGGACAGAAGCGCGACCGCGCCGTGATGACCCTCGCGCCGGGGGCCGAGGCCGACGTGCGCCTCCGCCTCACTCTGCCCGAGGGCAAGGAAAGCCGCGTGGTCGTCGAGGCCACCGCCGACGCCTATCTGCCCGACAACCGACTGCTCCTGCTCTTCCCGCCGCCTGAACCGATCAGCGTCCTCGCGGTGCGCCCCGAGTCCGCGCCCGGGATCCCGTTCGAACAGGACGTGTTCTTCAAGAGCGCCATCAAATCGATCGTCGCCGACAAGTTCCTCACCTATAAGGCGATAAGCCCGCACCTCCTGCTGTCCGAGAATCTCTCCTCCTACGACGTGGTGGCGTTGTTCGCCGTCCCGCTTCCCGTGAAGGACACGTCGACCGCAGCCATCGAGTCGTTTCTGCGCAAGGGAAAGGGGCTCATCAGCTTCGCGGATCCCGCGGCCGCCGCGCCTTGGCGCGCCCTGGGCGTCGACGCGACTCCCGCCGTGGACGCGGAGTCCTTTCCCGATCGGCTGAAACCGGACTCCTACCTCGGCTTCATGACGGATAGATCGGATCTCAATCCACGCTTGATCACCTTCAACGCCTGCCGCGGCGTCAAGCTCCCGGAGAACGCGGGAGTCCCCCGCCTTCACGTGAAAGGTCTTGAGGAGCCCATCGCCGTCAAACTGGCCGTCGGCAAAGGAGCCGCCGTGTTCGCGGGATTCCTGCCCAACGTCGGCGCCACAAGCCTCATCTACAACCCGAATTTCGTCCAAGTCGCGATGCGCATGCTACGCGACGCCCTAGGGCATTCCCCCTACGCCGCCGTCATGGCGGAGGAGATCGAGCGCATCCCCGTGGAATCCGAGGATGACAAGGCGAACTTCACCTTGTTGACGGAGACCGGCGAATCCCGCAGAATGGAACTGCGCCGTCAGGGTGACGGCTCCTTCCTCCTGTCGACGCGCCCCTTCACCGACGACCTTTTCTGCGACGTGACGAAGGACGGCAGACGCGTGATGAGCTTCGGCTTCAACGCCTCGAGGGCGGACTCGGCGGTCGAACCCGCGTCGAGGGCGGATTTCGACCCCGCCATCAAGCAGGGGCTCGTCTACGGAAGCGATCTGAAGTCGATCGAGGTCAGGGCATCCACCGAGCGGATATGGATCACGCTCCTGCTGTTCATCCTGGCATTGTGCTTCGAGAACTACGCGCATTTCTGGAGAAAATATTAACCACTCATGAATCCACTCTACACATGGCTGCTTGGCGTGCTCGACCCCGCGAACGGGGCGCATATGACGCGTCTGCACCACGTGGGCATCGACAGCTGGTGCCCCGCGTGGCTGATCATGCCGCTGGCCGCCGGACTCGTCCTCCTCGTGTTCTGGCTCTACTGGCGGGAGAAAAATGTCCCGAGGCGGACCGCCATCGCGCTGGCGATCGTCCGTTCCATCGCCTATGTCCTCGCCCTGCTCGCCCTCCTCCTCCCCGTGTTGTTCATCGAGGGCGAGGGCTCGCCGCCGGGACCGGCGCCGATCATCGTCGACGCCACCGAAAGCATGCAGATCAAGGACGTGGGCTCGGAGGAGCGGTTCGCGAAGGCTCTCTCCATCGCCAAGGACATGCTTCCCAAGAATCCCGACAAGAAACGCCTCACGCTGCAGCCGTTTCTGGCGGGCAAGGAGTTCCGCCCGCTCGACGCCTCGCAGAAATCCGCCGCCGACGGGGAGACGACCTCGATCCCGCAGATGCTCGCCAAGGCCCTCGACCGCTGCGCCGGTGAGTACTGCCCCGGCGTCGTGCTGATCAGCGACGGTGCCGACAACTCGTCCGATGTTTTGGAAAACACGATCGCCGCCCTGAAGAGGAAGTCGATCCCCGTCCACGTCTGCGCCCTCGGCAAGGAGATTTCCAAGGACATCTCGGTCAAGTACATCCTCGGCGAGGACGTCGTCTTCATCAGCGAGAAGGCGAAAATCTACGTGAACCTCGAACAGAACGGTTACCAGGGGGTGGAAGCCGCCCTCACGCTCTCGCTGGACGACGCGGTCGTCTACTCGGGGACGGTGAAGCTCGACAAGGACGGCGAGATCAGCGCGCCGGTCGAGTACAAGCCCGAGAAGAAGGGCGTCTTCAAACTGAAGGCCGAGATCGCCCCCCTGCCCGGCGAGGTCACGCTGGAGAACAACAGCTTCGTGAAGACAATCCGCGTCATCGACGAGAAGATCCGCGTTCTACTGGTGTTCGGAGCCCCTTCGTGGGAGTTCCGCTATCTCGCCGGGGCGTTCGAACGGGACAAGCGCATCACCTTCGGGGCCTGCGTCCTCGAGGCCGATCCGCGCATCTTCCGCGGCGCCCGCAAAGGCGGACGCTTCGTCCCGCAACTTCCAATGACAAAGGAGGATCTACATAATTCGTACGACATCGTATTCATCTCACGGGTTGATGTCGGACAACTGCCGGAGAAATTCCTCGAGGCGGTCGCGGGGTTCGTCGCCGACTCCGGCTCGCTCGCGCTGCTCGCCGATCCCGACTTCATTCCTTACTCTTTAAAGGGCACGCCGCTCGAGGCGCTCAGCCCGGTCGTAGTCGGCGGCAGGGGCCGCGCCTACAGCGACGAGATGTTCAATCCGCTGAAGGACGAATACCGCCTCGACGTGACCGACGACGGGATGGCAAGCCAGTTTTCGCTTTTTGCCACGGCGCGCACCGAGAACAATGCGCGCGTCCTCAACTACATCCCGAACCAGAGGGCGGCGCCGATTGCGGCGGGCCTGGGTACCGATGCGGCTGGCTTCGTGCCGATCAACCCGCTGGCCTACGCGAC
>CAYTFM010000280.1:5753-12400 GCA_964436735.1 uncultured Victivallales bacterium
ACCGTCGGCTATCTGCCTGGTCAACGCCATCCACGCCAAGAGCCGCGAGAAGCATCCGGCCATCGCCCACCACTCGTACGGCAAAGGGACGGTCCTCTTCATGGGGTTCGACGCCACCTGGCGCTGGCGCCGGGAGTCCGGCGACCGCTACTTCCGCGACTTCTGGGGGAAGGCCGTGCAGTTCCTCGGCCTGCCGCATCTGCTGAGCGAGGCGGCCCAGTCGGTGATCTTCGTCGGCGAGGGCACCTGCCACGCCGGCGAGCGCGTCAGCGTGATGGCGAAAGTCAGCAACCGCGACTGGTCGCCTTATGCCGGAGAGAACGTGCCGCTCCTGATCGACGCGGAGGGAGTCCAGCGGCGAGTGGAGTTGAGCAGGACCCTCGACCGGCCCGGCATGTACCGGGGCGAATACATCCCCGAGGCAGCGGGGACGGTCACGCTGAGCCTCCCCGAGGAACACTCCGCGAAGCCGGTGGAGCTGCGCATCGTCGAACGCAAGATCGAGTTCCAAAAATCGGGGATGAACAAACCGCTGCTCGCGAAACTCGCCGCCGAGACGGGCGGCACCTTCCACACCGCCGAGGACGCCGACAGCATCCTCGCCGCCGTCCTCGCGGAGCGGCCGCGCGTCCCGATGCAGGTGCGGATCTCGCTGTGGGACACGTACGCCATGCTGCTCCTCGTGATACTGGCGTTCACCGTCGAGTGGATCATCCGCAAACTCAACAACCTGGATTAGGGAACTGTGGAATCCTCCCATGGACAACCAAGATGAAGGAAACAGTACCGAAAACAATTTTGTCGCCAAAATTGTTTTCTCTTTTATTTCCGTCGTCGTTCACGCGACAACTTTATCACACGCTGTAGGCAGCGAATTTTAGGAAATAAAATATGAGCAAACTGCAAATAGACGTCCTGGCGGAGAGGCTGCTCACGGCGCACGCGCGGAAGCGCCGCGTCGAGCGTGGCGCGCTCATTCTGCTCATGACGTCCGGGGCGCTGCTGTCCTTCTTTGCCTACTTCATCCTGGACTACGCGACCGACATCCCCTGGTTCCTCAGGCCGACGACGACGATCGTCCTGCTGCTCCTCTTCGCCGTTTACCTGCCGCGGCGGATGAGGCGCGGCAAGCTTCACCATCCCACGGTGGCCGAGGTCGCCCGCGAGGTCGAGGCGAAGGCCCTCGCGGGCCCAGGCGGCGGCTTCAAGTCGATCCTGGTCTCGGCCGCGGAGTTCAGCCTCAAAAAATTCTCGACGGGGTCAGTCGCGCTCGCCGAGGAGGTCGTCAAGGAGGCGCACGCCGAACGCTACAACCCCTTGGCAGTCCATCTGCACGACACGCGACTCGTGCGCAAAAGCGCGCGGACGGCCATCGCCGCCGGAGCCGTTCTGCTCCTCTGGCTTTTGACCGGCACGGCCTCGCTCGCCGTCTTTCTGGGACGCGCCGTGGGCATGCCGCTCGAGTACCCGACCAAGACGGTCATCGTCGAGGTGACGTGCCCGAAGTACGCCGCGCAACGGCAGGATCTGCCGATCGTCGTCGAGGCGAAAGGCGAGTTGCCCTCCGCGGGAAAAGCCCGCGTCGCGTACGACGGCGAATCAGCCTTCGCCATCCCCCTCGATCCCGACCCCAAAACTCCCGGGCGCTACCAGTTCGTGATCCGCGACCCCTCGAAAAGCCTGACCTTCTCGGCGAGCCTCGGCGACGCCAAGACCGGCACCTACCGCGTGGAGGTCATCCCGCCGCCCTTCGTGAAAGAGGGCAAGGTGACCATCAAGCCGCCGGACTACACCAAGGAACCCGAGCGCACCTACGCGCTGGGAGACTTCGACATCCCGGAGCGCAGCCGCTTCTCCTTCACGATCACGCCCGACCGCGAGGTGGAGTCATGCTACTTCCAGATCAACGAGGCTCGCCATAACGCCACAAAACGCAAAGACGCCAACACCTTTTCTCTCGACGTCGCCCAACTCGGCAAGACCGTCGTCTACTGCGTGGGACTGGTCGACAAGCACGGCATCGAGAACATCGACAAGGTCTTCTACCGGATGGGCGTCATCCCCGACCGCCCTCCCGCCGTCGTCCTGGAGAAGCCCGAACATGGCATCTACTGCTCGCCCATCAGCAAGCTCTCGTGGCGCGTCAAATCCGTCGATGACTATGGCCTGCTCGACGTGCGTCTCGCCTATACCGTCATGAGAAAGAATGAGAAAGGCGACGCAGTGAAGGTCTGCTTCGGTGAGCTGCCGGTCGCCAAACTCGGCGGCGAGAAGGACTCCTCGCTGGCGGGAACCGTCGACCTCAAGGAGATCAAACTCGAACCAGGACAGACCATCGACCTGCAGGCGCTGGCGCGGGACAACTCGGGGTTCAACGACCCTGGCAAGTCCGCCATAAAAACGCTCAGCGTGGTCGCCCCCGAGGAACTGCGCCGCGTCATGGAGGAGGAGGCTCTGCGGGCCCACAACCTCGTGAAGGACATAGAGACCGACATGAAACATCAGAAAAGCGTCATCGAGTTGCTGATCAACAAAGATGGAGCGAAGTAAATGCTTGGGAAATTCCACGTGGAGATAATCATGAACATTCGACAAACAATACAAATGGCCATCGGATGCGCCGCATTCGCCTTCGCGCTTGTCTCCACGCCGCCATCGTCCGGGTCGGACAAGCTGCTGGGCGAGGCGGTGACAGAGGAGAAAACACTGGGCGAGCTCTCGACCCGCTTCCAGGATCTCAAGGAGCGGTTTCAAGACAGCTGCGTCTTCTCCGAGCAGGAAGTCAGCTCGACCGGCGCAGTGTCCTCGACCCTTGGGAAGGTCAGGGAGGACGCCATGCCCAAGATCGTCGAGGAACTCGGCAAGGCGACCGCCGTGAAGGACGCCGCCGACAAGCGCAGTGGCTACGAACGTGCGGGCAAGGAATATGACGTCGTCATCAAAACCCTGGAAAAAATATACGAGGTCGAAGGCAAGCGTCTGCAGGGCGGCATGAAGAACAAGGAGCTTCTCGAGGCGCAGAAGAGCCTTCTCGACGCCCTCAAGCGCTTCAAGCAGGAGGTGGACAACAAGCCGACGACCGAGGAGGATCTCGAAAAACTCGCGACACTCGCCGAACGCCAGGAGGATCTCCGGCAAAAGGCGGAAAATGAGCCGTTGAAAAATAAGATGGACTCGGCCCGGAAGGAAATGCAGAAGATGCGCCTCGCTTCGGCGGTCAAGCTCCAGGAGGAGATCGTCAAGGCCATCGAGAAAACGATCGAGGAGGATCCCGCCAATCAGAGCGAGTTCGCGGACGACGCGGAAATGGGGAAACTCGACCAGATGGAGAAGGCCCTCAAGGAGGCGGAAAACAAGCTCGAGGAATCGGCGGATGGCAAGAACCAGCTCGACGACGCTCAGCGCCAGGAACTGGCGATGGAGATGGCCAAGCTGCGCCAGCAGGATGAGCAGCTCGCCCCCGAGCTTGACAAGGCCGTCGAGAATGTCATGTCCTGGGAGGACAAGAAGGCTCTCGCCAATGTGCGGAAAGCCAAGGAGAAGATCAAAGACGGCAAGAAGCAGAAGACCCAGAAAAAACAAAAGAAGCAGCAGAAGCAGGAGTTGACGGATCAGCGGCCTCAGGAGCAGAAGAACGACCAGGAAAAGCCGCTTGAGCAAGGCCATGTGAAAACGGCGGAAGCCGGCGACTGGCAGGGAAAACTGCCAGAGAAGGAACGGGCGGCGCTGCTTACCGCCCGCAAGGCGAAATTCAGCCCCGGAATGGAAGAAGATGTCAAACGCTATTTCATCAACCTCGCGCAGTGATGCTATGAAATTCGAAACTCGAAACTCGAAACTCGAAACAGACGTAAGAGCCGGCGGCTGCTTTCTCTTCGCTCTTTCGAATTTTGAATTTCATGACATTTTTCGGATTTCGATATTCGGTTTTCGGATTTCAGCGCGCGGCTTAGCGGTGTCATGCGTCCTCGCGGCGCTGACGTGCGCCAGCGCCGCATGGACGCAGGACACGGGACTCACCCCGGGGCCGGTCGCATCCGGCGCGGCCGAGGGTGAAGGCGACCGCTTCCTGTTCGACGCGTTCGTGCCGCTCGACGCCAAGGCGGTGGAGGCGATCGCCAAGGCGCAGGAATGGATCGCCAGCACCCAGCGTCCCGACGGTTCGTGGGACACGCAGCACGGACGGTTCAACACGGGGGAGATCTCCTACGCCATCCTCGCGTTGATGGTCAGCGGCTCCGTCCCCGGCGAGGGCAAATACAGCACGCAGATATCGAAGGGCGTGCAGTTCCTGCTGGACCGCCAAAGCGAGGCCGGATTGATCATTGGCGATCCCAGCTCCGCAAGCTCCGCGATGTATCAGCACGCGCTGTCGACGCTTTGCCTCGCCGAGAACTTCGGCATGACGCGGAACCCGCGGCTGCGTGACGCCCTGATCAAGGCGGTCAACCTGATCGTCGGCGTCCAGCACAGCGGCGGCAGCTGGACGTACCAGCCGAAGATGGCGCCGGGAGACATCTCGATCACGGTGATGCAGGTGATGGCGCTGCGCGCCGCCGCCGACATCGGCGTGCACGTGCCGGAGGAGACGGTCGAACGCGCCGTCAAGTTCATCAAAAGCTGCTACAACAAGAACGACAAGGGATTTGGGTACACTCCGAACGGGCCAGCGGGGTTCGCGCGCTCTGGCGCGGGACTCGTCAGCCTGCAGTCCGTCGGGCTGTACAATGATCCGACCATACCGGACGTCGTCGACTACATCATGCGCAACGGCTTCACCGATAAGGCGGAGAAGGAGTTCTACTGGTACGGCCACTACTACACCTCGGTCGCGCTGTACCACTACGGCGGCGAACCGTGGCAGAGATATTACCCGAAAATAAAAGAGAAGATACTGAAGGACTGGGAGAAGACCGGGCACCACAACGAGTTGCTCAACACCTCGTGGGCGGTCCTCATCCTCGGCGTCCCTTACCGGTATCTGCCGATCTATCAGAGGTGAGAGGTAGGCGTTTCAAGAACAAGGGTTCGGGGTTCAGGAGGAAGTTATGGATAAGCACAAACGGCTGGAGGATTTGATCGTCTATCAAAAGCTCTGCCGCCTGCACATGGAACGCATGAAAACTTCAGTTCTGGCGGTGTGCTTGCTCGCCGCGGCGACCGCGGCGGCGGACACGGTGACGACGGCCGACGCCACGACCGAAAAAGTGAAAGTCGTCTCGATCACCTCGACAGAATTGAAATTGGAGGACGGCATGATCTTTCCGGTCAACACACTGCGCGCCGTGACGTTCGACGCATCCAAAGTCGCCGCGAAACAGACTGGCGCGGTGCTCGCGGACGGCACGACGCTCAGCGGCGTGGTGCGGAAGAAGGAGAAAGCCGCCTACCTGTTCCGCTTGACGGCGCTCGGCGAACTCCTTGTCCCCGAGGCATTGCTGGGGGGCATGTACTTCGACCTTGCGGGACGGGACAAACTCCCCGAGATCGCGGCGTCCGCCCCCTGCGTATTGAGCAAACAAGGGGAGATCATCAAAGGGAAAATCCTGTGGGTCGGCCAGGAGAACGTGGGCATGATGACCGAAAGCGGCGCGAAAAAGCTCGACGCCTCGGAACTCTCAGCCGTCTGTTTCTCCAAACCGAAGGAGGAGCGGAAAATCGCCTTACGGAACGGCGACGTGGTCAATCTGCCCTGCGAGTGGAAGGGGGATGCCATCGAGGCGAAGTTCGGCGACCTGCGGCGCGCATTTCCGCTCGCCTCGGTGGCAGAGGTGAAATTTCAATGAGACGGCAGCAGCAAAGAGGGTTCAGGGCTCGGGGATCAGGATTCAGGCTTGAAGCTTATTCCCGAACACCGAACACGGAACAACCCAAATATGACTTTCAAAACAATCAAGATACAGGGGGTATGCCATGGCCGAGAAAGTGAAGGTCAAATGCGTGTCGTGCGGAGGCAGGTTCAAGGCGATGAGCGACGAGATCGCGGCGGTGAAGTGCCCCTCGTGCGGAGGCGCCCTCTCGATTGACGAGGCACCGCACGATGCCACCGCGCCGTCGATAAAGATCGAGCAACCGGTTGAGCCAACCGCCGCAAAGCCGCCGGAGCAGCCACCCGCGCAAAAACCGCAGTTCATCACGGCTGACGGCGATGACGTCAAGGCGCTCGAGCAGATCGGCGCCGCGCACAAGCAGATCATCGGCGAGTTGGACAAGGTGATCGTCGGCCAGAAGGCCGTCGTCGAGCAGGTGCTCGCCGCCATCCTCGCGGAAGGGCACTGCCTGCTCGAAGGCGTGCCGGGGCTGGCGAAGACACTGCTGGTCGACTCGCTCTCCAAGGCGCTCTCGCTGCAGTTCAAACGCATCCAGTTCACGCCGGACCTGATGCCGTCGGACATCACCGGCACGGATGTGATCCAGGACGACCCCGTGTCGGGACAGCGCATGTTCAAGTTCCTCCCGGGCCCGATCTTCTCCAACATCATCCTCGCCGACGAGGTCAACCGCACGCCGCCCAAGACACAGGCGGCGATGCTCGAGGCGACACCTAAATATTGAGAGTGAGATGCGAGATCGGAAGAGCGTCGTGTAGGGCAAGAGTGTGCTTCGACGTGTAGATCTCGGTGGTCGCCGTATCATTAAAAAAAAAA
>CAYTFM010000281.1:0-12364 GCA_964436735.1 uncultured Victivallales bacterium
GCCCACCACCACGCGCCCTCTCCCCCGCCGACCAAGGTCCCCCCACGCCGGCCGTGGTCGACGTCAAAATCAGCAACGGCACCGGAGGCGCCACGAAATTCAGAACCGAATTCCTGTGGGAGACCTTCTTCGGGTATCCGGTTGAGCAGCCTGTCTCAAGTGAACGTTTCGAGCTGGCGGAGTCGGCCACCAAGACGTTGACCGCCACCTTGAAATGCGACGTTCAAGGTCCATATCGCCTGACCGCTAAACTCTTCGATGACGGAACGGGCGTTCTGCTTGCGGCGAAGCGGATTGTCGTCGGCCTCCGCGACAAAAAGATTCTTGATGCCGGGGAGTGCCGTCCTCTGGATCCTCCCGGCGCGAAGATCGTCACGTTTGAGGAGCGTCTGAAAAAAGACGGGCCGATATGGGGCGTCGACGTGTCGCAGGGCATGGCGGGAGGAGGGAAGACTCCCGGTGACGCGCTGTTCAAAAAGCTGAAGGAGTCCGGTGGCGAGGAGGCGTTCACCGTACTGGGGTATCAGGATTTCGAACCGCTTCCCGGCGTCTATCATTTCGCCTACTTCGACAGGATGGTCGAGATGGCCAGGAAAAACGGCCTGGGCTTGACGCTCGCGGTATGGTGGTGGGACTTCAACGGTCCGACGCAATGGTGGCTTGCCGATGAGACGATGCGCAGGCAGGACGGCACCAGCGGCACTGGATGGGAGTCGATCTTCAGCCTCTTCTCAAAGAAGTACCGGACGCATGCCCACCGCGCCATGGAGGCCATGCTGAAGAGATATGTCAACAGCCCCGAGGTGTGGCTTTGGCATCCGCATCCGTACGGAGCGGTCGACCATGACGGGCACGGCATCTTCGATTACCACCCGGAGGCCCTCGCCGCCTATGCGAGCTATCTCGAGGGGAAATACAAGACGCTCGACGCCTTGAACGCCGCGTACGGCACGACGTATCGCTCATGGAAAGAGGTTCCCGTGCCAAGACCTCTGTGGGAGGCCTTGAAGGAAAAAGGCGATTGGGAGGGCGTCAGCCGCACACTCGACACCAGACCCGTTTGGCTGGACTGGCTGGACTTCTACCACGGCGTCCTCTACGGCATGCGTAAGGAGATGACGGAGCTCGTGCGCGCGCTCGATTCCAACCGCATCGTGTGCGGGATCAACGCGACGGGCGGAGTCGGCAAGGCCGACGCGGTCTACGCGCTCCTCGCCGCCAACCGCGCCTTCTACGGCGACCAGGGGTTGAACGGTGAAGAGATCATCCGCCGTTTCGTGGCGAAGCAACGCCACAAACTGCCCCTCCGGTGTGAGGACATCAACTGCGTCACCGTTGGTCGTCCTCCTTTCGACACGAAGGAGAAGGTGATCGCACGCAGCAACTGGGATGAGTATCAGGCGTGCGTGCTGGGACTTGAACACTTCAACTACGTCTTCCTCGCCACCTCCGACAGCGCCTTCTTCGACCTCGTCTATGCGAACCCCCGGGCCAAGACGCTTGTCGACGAATCCATGCGCTCGACGTTCAAGACGCGTCCCGTCGCCCTGCTCCATTCCTTCATCACGGACCTCTACGAAGGGAAATACGAATACAACGGCATCTCCATCGACCGCTGGTGGCTGATGAACGGCCTGAGCTCGGCTTTCTATCTGCCCGGGAACTATTTCGAGATATATTCCGACGGATGCCCGATGGACGGCTTCGACTCGATGAAGCTCGTCCTGGACGACGGCTCGCGGGTGCTTCCCAAAGAGATGGTCGACCGGCTCGTGAACTATGTCGAGAACGGCGGGAAACTTGCGATGATCTGCGGCCCGGCCGGCGAACGTGTCCTTCCCGGCGGAGAGGAGTTCGAACTGCTCAAGCGGTTGGGATATAAGGCTGTCGACAAGCTTGGCAGTCCGCATTTCGAGGCGGCCCAGTTGGTGTTCCTGAAAGACAATCCGGTCTTGCGGAAGACGGTGAGCATACCCGTTCATTTCTGGCGCGAGCTTGAGGTGCCGGAGGGAGGCGCGTTAATTGGACGGGTTGGCAAAACTCCCGGGGCTGTCGTCTGGCCTCACGGCAAGGGACAGGTCTTCCTGATAGGAGGGCGTCCCGGTTCCGTCACCGAGGCCGAAGTACTCAAGATGTTCTCGAGCAGGGACAAGAAGGACAAGACCGCCGAGGAGACGATGTGGTCCCTGTGGGGGAACGCCCAGCGCGATTGCGCCGGCATCTCCAAGGCCCTCGTCGGCGATCTGGCCGAATGGGCTGGCGTGCCGCCTCTTTTCGAGACTGATCCCGACTTCTCCTCCGTCATCCGCAACGCTCCCGGCAAAACCTTACTCTACCTTTACAACAACGGCCCGGACAAGATCCCTGTCGTCAGGCTGCCTTTGCCGGCGGGCCGGTACAAGGTCGTGGCGGAGACCTTGGAGGCGACGACGGACCTTGGCGTGATGGATGCGAGCGCCATCGCCGCCCCGGGAATCGCGTTGCCGCGCGTGCCGCATGACCGTTTTATGGCGGTGAGGATAGTGGACGCGGACAAATAGTCGGGTAATATTCAGTACCTACGGATGCAAAGTTGCTTGCGACATGAATTTCCCCAAACGATGTAAGCGTAGAAAGCGTAACGGAAATGAATAACAGGAGTGTGAATATGAGCATCCCACAAGCGTCCCTGTCGTCTCCGAGAGTGGGTCGATATAGTAACAATTCGATGAGGGTGCGAGGTTTTACCCTCATTGAATTGTTAGTGGTGATCGCCATCATCGCCATTCTTGCCGCATTGCTGCTGCCGGCGCTGAAAAAAGCGCGGGATCAGGCGCTGCGGACAAGCTGTATGGGGAACGTCAAACAGTTGGTGCTGGGGTTCCATTCCTACATCTCCGACTTCGACGGCTATTACAAGCCAAAAGTCTCGAACAACTTCTCCCCGCAGATCTGGGAGGGGTACAACCCCGTCGACTACCGACGAGTCAGCCACGGGACGCTCTACGACTATCTCGGCTCGCTCGACGTCTACTTCTGCCCCGGCACCGAATGGCCGAACACGAGCTGGTACAACTTTCCCCCCTCGACGACCAAGGCGAACTGGGGCAAGGCGAACTGCTACGGCATCTCCAGCTACGTCGACGGCTACTACCTTCTTGGACAGTGTCAGAAATGGCGGGTCACCAGCTACGACAAAAATCCGGCGATCTTCGCGGACTCTCTGCAGGCGGGCATCCCCCCCTCGCCAACCTCTGATGCGAATATTGTCCCCGCGAGAAACCACCGGAGCGAGGGGTTCAACGTCGGCAAACTCGACGGCTCCGCCATGTGGTTTACCGCGGGACAGATTCGGCAGTGGAACGGTATGTGTGAGCGCAACACGTTCGCCACTGACAATCCGACCACGGGATTCCATGGCGGATGCAGCGCCTTCTGGTCAGTCGTCTCGGGATTCAATCTCACGCACATCTCTATTTTCCCATAAAGCGTAAAACGAAAACAACAGAAGGAGCGAACATGCGAGGTATCAGAGCGGGACTGGTGATGGTGGCCGCAGTGTGCGGGATGGCTTCCTGGGCGGAGGTGACGCCGCATCCACTGGTGTCCAAGGGCATGGTGCTGCAGCGCGACGCTGACGCGCCGGTCTGGGGCTGGGCGGCGCCCGCCGAGACGGTGACCGTTGAGTTCGCCGGGATGAAGAAGACGGCGACCGCCGACGCCAAGGGCAAGTGGATGGTCAAACTCGACCCCATGCCGGCGTCCGCCGAACCCCGCGTCATGATCCTCACCGGTTCTGCTAATGGGAGAAAAATCGAGATTGCCAACGTGCTGGTCGGCGAAGTCTGGATCTGCTCCGGCCAGTCGAATATGGAGATGGCGGTGCGCAGCTGTGTGAACGCCGATGACGAGGCGAAGGCCGCCAACTTCCCGCTGCTCCGCATGTTCACGGTGCAGAAAGCCATCGCCAAGGAGCCGGTCGACAAGCCTGTCGGCGAGTGGAAAGAGGCCCTTCCGGAAAATGTCCCCGGTTTTTCCGCGGTCGGCTACTTCTTCGGCCGCGAGCTGCTCAAGACGCTTAACGTCCCGGTCGGCATGCTGCACACCTCATGGGGCGGCACGCCCGCCGAGGCGTGGACAAGCCGCGCGACCCTCGAGGCCGACCCCGACCTCAAGCCGATGGTCGAACGCTTCGACGCCGCCACGACTCCCGAGATCATCGCCAAGGCGAAGGCCGCCCTCGCGCCGAACCTCAAACTTTGGGAGGAGGCCCGCAAGAACCCCAACCAGCCTGAACGGCAGAGCGATCCCGGCGACACCGGCTTCGAAAAAGGCTGGGCCAAGGTCGACTTCGCCGTTGCCGACTGGAAAGACATCAGCGTTCCCGGCCAGTACGATGCGGATCTTGATGGCGCATTCTGGTTCCGCAAGGAAATCGAAATCCCCGCCGCCTGGGCGGGCAAGGAGCTTGACCTGCAGTTGGGAGCCATCGACGACTTCGACACCACCTGGTTCAACAACGTGAAAGTCGGCTCCACCGGCAAGGACACCAATGAGTGGTGGATGTTCCCCCGGAAATACAAGATTCCCGCCGAACTCGTGAAGGCTGGAAAAGCCGTGATCGCCGTCCGCGTCTTCGATGACTTCGCGACCGGCGGCATGGTCGGGCCGGAGCTGTCCATCTGGCTTGCCGGACAGAATGACGGCCGCGTCTCGCTCGCCGGAAAATGGAAGACGAAGGTCGAGGCTGGATTCAGTCCGCTGCTTTTGAAGGGCGCCCAGAAGCCCGGTGAGCCCGGCATGAACCAGAATTCCCCCGCCTCCCTTTACAACGCCATGCTCATGCCGCTCGTCCCGTACGCCGTCCGTGGCGCCATCTGGTACCAGGGCGAGTCGAACGCCGGCCGCGCCTTCCAGTACCGCAAGCTGCTGCCCGCCATGATCGCCGATTGGCGCAAGCTTTGGAACGCCAAGGACTTCTACTTCGGCATCGTCTCCCTCGCCAACTTCCAGTCCCCGCCTCCCGAGCCCGCCGAGAGCGCCTGGGCCGAACTGCGCGAGGCGCAGACGCTGACCGCCCGCATGCCGCTCAACGGACAGGCCATGGCGATCGACATCGGCGACGCCAAGGACATCCATCCGAAGAACAAGCAGGACGTCGGCAGACGCCTCGCCCTCTGGGCCCTCGCGTCCACCTACGGGAAGAAGATCGAGTTCTCCGGCCCTGTCTACAAATCCATGAAAGTCGAGGGAAACAAGATTCGCCTTTCCTTCGACCACCTCGGCGGCGGACTGGTCACCAAGGGCGGCGCGCTCAAGACCTTCGCCATCGCCGGCGAAGACAAGAAGTTCCACTGGGCTGACGCCGTGATCGACGGCGACGCCGTCGTGGTCAGTTCTAAAGATGTTCCCGCCCCCGTGGCCGTCCGCTACGCCTGGGCGAACAACCCCGAAGGCTGCAACCTCTACAACAAAGAGGGGCTGCCGGCGGAGCCGTTCCGCACCGACACGTGGCCCGGTTGCACCGCCGCCGCGCGGTAAGATGAGGTTTGGCGCATTCAGTCGTGAGTTGTGGAAATGCGCATGGTGATGTACATTATTTATAGTGCTATGTACGTTTATTTAAAAACATGTACAGAGGAGGTTGCCATGCATACGGTGAATGTGACGGCATTACGGACGGATTTGTTCCATGTCCTAGATGAAGTCAGAGGTGGAGAAGTGGTAGTCGTCAAGCTAAAGGGAAAAGCCATAGCCAAAATTGTTCCTGCTGAAGCGACCAACTGGAGAGAGGGCTTGAAGATGCCGTCCCGTCTGCTGACCAAGCCGGAAAAGGCCTTCTCCCCGATTGATGATGTGTGGAGCGGGCATGTATGAGGACATGGTGTTTTGACACGCATGCGTTTTATTTTTGGGCGACGGCGACGGTTCTCTCCGCCAAACTTCTCGACGAGTGTGATCGTCGCGTCGAGGCGAAGCAACTCTGGGTTTCCTCGATCTGTTTTTGGGAGCTCGCGCTTTTAATCAAAAAGAAGCGGATATACATCCCTGACATTCGAGAATGGAAGGAGCAAGTGTGTTTGAGTTCTGGCATTGTCGTCACCGACCCTGACTCAGACGACATGATTGCGTCAACATTGCTGCCGGATCTTCACAAGGATCCATTCGACCGCTTGTTGGTGGCTCAGGCAAAGCGACATCAGTCGATTTTGATCACCCGCGACACGTTGGTTTCACAATACGACGTCGAAACACTATGGCCCTCAACCGCATAATGTGCGCAATAAGGAGACGCCCATGACAAAATCCGCTACCCTCGCGCTGGCCGTTCTGCTCACCGCATTTCACCTGTCCCTGCATGCGGCCGAGCCGCTCGCCGCCTGGGACTGCGCCGCGCCGGCGGACTTGGCGCCGGGCGAGAACTTCGAGCTTGCCGCCCGATCGTTTCAGGGAAGCGGGAAAGTCGAAGGACTGCGGCCGATGCGGTTCCTGGCGCCTGCGGGCGATCCGCGCCGCGGCAACGACTGCAAGGTGTTCTGGGCGCCCGGCGAGGGGGGAGCTCCGGCTGTCAGCCTGGCGGCGGAGATGGCGGCGAGCATCTACGGACCGGCGATGCGTTCGGCGATCCTCGAGTGCGGCGAGAAGCTTTCCGCACCGCTTGCGCTCAACGAGCTCACCGTCTGCATCAAGTTCAAACTCACGGGGAAGATGGCCTACGGCGGCGGCAACCCTCAGTTTGAGCTTGACGGCACGCTCGTCGAGCTTGCCCCATCGGTTACGATCGGCGTCCTCGGAGCGGGGCCGACCGGCCGCGGCGAACGCAAGCTGTTCATTAGCTACAAACCCGCATCGGGGCAACCAGTCAGGCTCGTCGCCGAGAAGAGCTCAGCGCTGCGGATCGGCGAGTGGCAGACCATCGTCGTCTCGTGGAAGGGTGCTGGCCAAGGCGCCGACGACAAGGGTGAGATCAAACTGTGGATCAATAGCCGCCCCGTTGCGCTCTCGGCTCCCGAGGGATGGAAACCGCCCGCCGCCGTTGTCGTCGACGGACCGATCCGCATTGGCGGCGACCGGTCATGGGCGAACGTCCCCGTTGAACTTGGCGGATTCGCCGTCTTTGACGCGGCGCTTGGTTGGGATGACGCCGCGCAATCCTTTGATTCCAAGTCGTTTCAGCGGATCAGGCGGGCGAACAAGGCTGACGCATGGACGATCGAAGGGCCTGGCTCCGAGCTGATCGACAACGACGGCAAGGGGATCTCCGTCAAGCTTTCCGGCGAAGCCGTCGGCAAGAACACCCGCCTGCTGCTCAAGGAGCCGGTTTCCGTGGCGGGCGCGGAGGCGCTCCAGTTCTGGTATTGCATGCCGATGCTTCCCGGCGGTGATTGGGGCAACGGCATAAAATCCATTTTCGCCGACGCGAAGGGCAAGGAATTCCTGGTGGGCACCACGCACCTGGTGAGCACGCACATCGCGCCGGGGTGCTCGAGGAAGACCGGTCTCTGGATGTTGGCGATGCCCAAGCCGCCGCTTGAGAAGGGCGGCGATCGTTTCATGGGGCTGGAGATCAATTATGAGATCTACAGTCATGGCGGCACATACCAGTCGCCGAGCTTGTTCTGCCTGCGGGACTTCGCCGTCGACCGCATCGACTACTCGCTCGCCAGGCTCTACTATGTTGCGGGAAACTATCGTGACAATTTCTCGCTCACCGGTTTCAACGGTTGCGGCTCCCGCGCCCTCACGGACGTCAGCGGCGGCACCCGTGACCCCTTCATCAGCCTCGACAACGCCGTCGATCAGGCCAAGAACGGGCGTCCCAAAAGTCTTGACGTGCTGCTCGAGGCCTACGACGAGTCCGACCGTCTTGTGTGGACGGAACGGTTGACCGATCTGCCGGCGGCGAACGTCTTTGACTTCTGCCGCAAGATCGAGGTTCCCATCCGTGCCCCCGGCACCTACCGGATCAAGGCGAAATCCTTTGACGCGGCGACGAAGGACTATTTCACCACAGACTGGTCGAAGATCATCATCGTCAGAGGGCCCGACGATGTCGGAAGTCTTAAAGAGGTCAAACGGATTGGCATGCTCGACGTCAATCCCGGCAAGCCCTTCGGACGGCTTGAGAAAAACGATCCGATGAAGATCGACTTCCAGATTGCCGCCGTCGGCGATCCCGCCCGTCCGTCCTGGCCCGTCGAACTCAAGTACGCGGTCATTCCCTACGTCGACTGGGTGCCGCGCCGCGACCCCGTGATGCAGGTGCCGCTTCCCACCACCGTGAGCATCGACGGTCCCGGCGTCACGACTGTCCCTTACGAGCCGAAGAGCGACGTGGAGATGGTGGTGGCCGAGCTGTGGAGCGGCGGCGTCCGCCTCGACCGAGAAGAGCGGCTCATCGGCGTTCGCAACGAGATTGATGCGGCGCCGAAGCTCACCGCCGACATCCCCGATTTGAAAAAGGCGACCGAGGCGGATGGCATCTGGAAGAACAGCCAGTTCCACGCTCTGATGACCAATTATGGTCCCAAGTCGTTGGAGTTCTTCGAGAAGCATATTGAAGATGCGAAACAGGTCACCCCGTGGATCGGCATGTCCCCCTCGCTCGAGCGCATGGAGCCGATTCCCGGCGTCTACGACTGGGACTACCTTGGGAAGTTCTTCGACGCCGCCGCCGCCCGCGGCTGCCGCGTCGTGCTCTACATGGCGCAGAAATGGCCGTCGGAATGGGCTGCGGTCGACTTCTTCGAAGGTGCCTCGGGTAAAATCCACCAGAGCGGAATCGTCTGGGGGTTTATGGCGGGCGGCTACAACTACGCCACGGGACAACACGGCCCGGCGGTCATCAAGAAGTTCAACCAGCAACTGGCGCGCCGCTTCCTGAACCATCCCGGCTTCGGCGCCTACTATTTCGAGAACGAGCATCTCGTCTCCGACGGCTCGACCTCGCTGCCCGCCTCGCGCGATCCGGGCAACCGCCAGCGTTTCGCCGAGTTCCTCCGGGAACGCTATGGCGACATCGCCGCCCTCAACCACCGCTACGGGACGCGCTACGCCTCCTTCGCCGAGGTCCAGATCCCCGCCCCGGATCCCGTCCGCTTCCCGCGGAAGATCATGCGCTCCGACCTGATCGAGTACATGATGTGGGCCGCCGAGCGCTTCACGCTCGAGAGCCAGTTCGACGCCGTGCGCGCCGAGGATCCCGTCCGCCCCATCATCATCTACAACATCGGCATGAGCCATCCCCCCTCCGCGGCGTTCTACCGCCGCATCGCCTCGGCGGGCGGGATCATGGCCAACGGCGGGGTGCATTCGACGTTCGACCACGACACCTTCCGCGAGGCGCACAACGCCATGCCGGGCCTCCTCGAGCGCATGGAGCCGCACGACATGTGGCACTACGAACCGCATCCGTTCGGCTTCGACGAGATGATCTACGGCATGTTGTCGATGGGAGGCCGCGGGATCAACTTCCACTTCTTCCTCAACTCGAACGAGAACCTGTCGTTCGAAAAATTCATCGGCGACGCCTCGACCGGCTACAAGAAAATGCTCGACAAGTGGCCTGTGCTAAAGGAACTGCGCAGTTCCGAGAAGCTCCATGACGCCGTTGCGATCATGGATCTGCGCAAGGCGTACAACCACTGCCTCGGGCAATGGACGTCCGGCGCGCGACCCTTCATGATCGCCATCTATGTCAACAATCACTACGAGCCGAAGGTCTACCATCCGCTGATGGATCTCGGCTATCTTGACAGCAGCCGCGCCATCTTTGTCACCGGCGAGTTGATCGCCAAGGAGGAGGTCGACTATCTGCGGGCGTTCCTCGGCAAAGGGGGAGCGATCATCCTCGACGCCACCGCCGGAACCGTCTCCTTCGAGAATCCCGACGACAGCGGGATACGGCATTGCCTGCTTGAGGCGCTCGGCGTCAATCCCGAAGCGGAGGGGGCGAAGATCGAGGGCGTCAAGTTCCAGCACGACGCCTACGAGACGGGCGGCGGCAGGATCGCCGTCATCAGGGATCCCCTCGGCGGTTCAGATCTGGCATCCATCACGCCCGCCCTCATGAAGTGGGCCGGCGTGGCCATGCGGCTGCATGACAGCGACGACCGGTACATGCAGATCCATACGCTCAAGACCCCCGACGCCTTCCTCATGGCCACCACGCATCGCGGGTATGATCAGAATGGCTACGACGGCCCCAAGGAATGGAGCGGCAAGATCCGCTTCTTCGCCCCCGACGGCGCGCCAGGTCCGTTTGAGGTGACGGAGATTTGGACGGACACCGAGCACTCGCTTGGTAAGTTGACCGCCGCGCAACTTGCGGAGGGCTTCGACGCCGGCGCCTACAAGGAGCAGCAGATGAAGGTCTTCCGGATTCGCCCTGCGAAGTGAATCTCTTCTGGCTTCTGTCGCCCTTCGGGGCGTCAGTCCTTGATCGAGAAGCGGCAGATGGCGGCGCCGGCGATAACGAGAGCGCAGGCGGCCCAGATCGCGGCGGTGAGCGCGACCCCGAGGAAGATGCCGCTGATGATCGTGGATACGACCGGGATCGCGTACGACAGCGATGTGATCAGCACCAGATTGCCTCGGCGCATGGCGATGTCCCAGAAGACGTAGCCTAGCGTTATGGGGAACACCGCGGTGTACAGCAGTTGCAGAACGACGGAGCGGTTCCATGCGTGATGCTCGTTGGCGCACAGCGCGAACACGGCGAGAATCAACCCCGATCCGAGCAGAAAGAATGGCACCACGCTCGCATGCGAGTCATCCGCGAGCCGCTTGTTCAGATTCGAGTAGAGGCCCCACGACACGGCGGTCGCGAACGACAACGCGTACGGGAGGCACTGCCGCATGACATTATATCTCAGTTCGGCGAGCGAATAGCCTCCTCCTTGCAGTGCGGCGGCGGCGACGCCGACCAGAGACAGCAGGATGCCCAGGACGAGCCACTGGCTGGCTTTCTTATTCAAGATGGGAATTGAGAAGACGAGCGTGAAGCTTATCCACAAATAGTTGATGAGCCCCACCTCGATCACTTGTTGGCGACTGTGGGAGAAACCGATCGCGGCGTAGAGCGTGACTTGGTTGACGACAAACAGCGCGCCGCAAGCCAGCAGATGCGTGGAAGAGTATTCCCACACCTTCGCCACCCCCCTGTGCTTCAGGAGAAAATGCGCGGTCGAGATCCCCCCGCCGAGGAGGAACACGCACGCCCCCGAGGTGAAGGTTCCCAAGTTCTCGGCGAGGCTTCGGGAGAAGGCGATCATGGTTCCCCAGAAGATGATGGAGAATATCCCGAGCAGGTTGCCGGTGAGATGAGAAGTAGAAGCGGACTGTGATGACATAGGTGCGTGCTTCCAATGGTCGTGTCAGGGCGAGCAAGATAATTCCCCGCATACGAAATTCAATGTGGCATACCCCATTTGGATTTCACCATATCGCTTGCATGTTACCTGTATACAAGGCCGAGCAATCCAAGGAGGAGGGGGCGTAATGAGCAAGAAGACTGTTGGTTTTCCGCCGATCACGCGGCGTGGTTTCATCAAGGGCGGGCTTGCGGCCGCGGGGGTGTCGATGGCGGCGGGGCCGCTCGAGTTGCTGGGCGCCGAGGGGGAGAAGGCCGACGTGTGGGTCATCAGCGGGACCGACAAGCCGAAGCTGATGGCGAAATGCCTTGAGATCATATTCGAGAACGGCGGATTCGGCGGCGACAAGATCGCCCTGAAGGTCAACGCCGCCTGGGACAAACCCCTCGAGAACGCCGCCAACACCAATCCGGAGCTGGTCGACGCCTTTCTCGGTGGCTGCAAGGCCAAGGGCGTCAAGGAGATCATCCTCCCCGAGTTTCCCGCTGGACCCGCCAAGAAGACCTTCGTGGTCAGCGGCATCTTCGATGTCGCCCAGAAGCACAAATGCGAGATGATCGATCTTGGCACCGACAAGAAGTCCTTCACGAAGATGACGCTCGAGAAGGCGGTCTCGCTCAAGGAGGCGGAAGTCTCGAACTACTTTCTCGGATCCTCGTATGCGGTCGTCAATATGCCAGTCGCCAAGCACCATGGCTCCGCGGGGCTGACGATTGGAATGAAGAACTGGATGGGCGCGGTCAACGACCGTCAGTTCTGGCACAAGAACAACCTCCATCAGTGCATCGCGGACATCACGACGCTCATCAAACCAAAGTGGACGATCATCGACGCCACCCGGACGATGATGGACAGCGGACCGCAGGGGCCGGCCAAGGTGCTGAAGACGCCGAACATGGTGATCCTCTCCAAGGATCAGGTCGCCGCCGACGCCTACGCGGCGAAGACGCTCTTCCCTGATATCGCCGACAAGGCTCTGTACATCAAGTTGGCCGCCGGCATGGGCATTGGCG
>CAYTFM010000282.1:0-12179 GCA_964436735.1 uncultured Victivallales bacterium
AAGAGAGCGTCTACCTCGGCGGCCAGTACGATGGCGTCGATTCGATAAGGCCGGCCTTCGAGTGGCTCGCCATGATGCGAATCGAGCACTTCGACTTCCCCGGCAGGCCGCACATCATGGCCAACCCGCTCACGGGGCGTAAAGGGCTGACCAAGGACGGCAAGCCGAGCTACCGGTGCGACGACTGCGTCGCGTCGCGCAGATTCGCCGTGGTCGAGTTCGACACGGTCGACCTCGGCACCCAGGCTGCGTTCTGGGTCGACATGATCGCCAAAGGAGCCGACGTGGCGGCGATCATCCACAGCGGGGGCAAGTCGCTCCACGGCTGGCTCAGGGCTGACTGCGCCGACCAGGCCGAATGGGAGGCCGAGGTCGAGCGGAAGCTGTTCAAGGAGACGCTGTGCCCGCTTGGAGCGGATACGACGTGCAAGAACGAGTCACGGTTGTCCCGGATGCCGGGGCACTACCGCCTTGAGAAGGAGGCGTACCAGCGGTTGCTCTACTTGAGCCCCAACGGAGTTAAGACGGCGGAGGTGGCCCATGACTAATCCCGCGGTCGAGAACATCAGAAACACGGTGGGCCAGGCGGCCAAGCCCGTGTTCGACGTCGTCAAAGCCACCGCTCTGATGGCGAGAATTTTCGTCGAGCAGACGTGGCTTGTGGCGGGACTGCTTACCTACGGGCTGACGCTGCTCGCAGGCAAGCCGAAGATCGGCAAGAGCTGGCTTGTCATGGAACTGGCCATTTGCGTGGCCAGAGGCACCAAATTCCTCGAAATGGACACGACCCGCGCCGATGTGCTGGTGGTGTCCCTTGAGGACGGAGCCAGGCGCATGCGGCGCAGGCTTGAGGCGATCGGCGTGGATGGGGCCGTGGAGGGGCTCGACTTCGTCTTCGACCTGCCCAAGACCAAGGGCAAGGCGGGCGTGTTCGACGCCGTCAAGGATCATCTCGACAAGAACCCCGGCTGCAAGCTGGTGGTGATCGACACCCTCGGCAGGATTCGGGAGCAGGACGATAAGACCGACGGCAACTCGTACGGGGCCGACACCGACTTCCTCGCCAGGTTCCAGCGGCTGGCCGTCGAGCGCGAGGTGGCTATGGTGATCATCCACCACGTCAGAAAATCGAAGGCTAACGATGTCTTCGACACGATGTCGGGGACCACGGGGCTCACCGGCGCAGCCGACATCCTGATGGTTCTGGACGGCAAGCGCGGCGAGAACGTCAAGAGCCTGCACATCACCGGCCGTGACATCGAGGACAAGGTGCTGGCCATGGAGATGGAGAACTGCGTCTGGCGTCTCGCCGACGCGTCATCGATCCCGAGCGGACCGGCATTGACGCCCGAGAGGCGGAAGGTGCTGGACGCCATCACAGGCTCGGCTGCGCCCTTGGGGGCAACGGAGATCGCCGAAGCGATCGGCCTCCTCCGCACCAGCGTCAGCAACATGCTCAACAAGCTCTGCGATGACGGGCTGGTCGTGAAGGTCGGCACGGGCAAGTACGCCGTGCCGCAAAGCGGAGGAGCGACCGCGGTGCTGCCCCCCACGGTTATCGGCGTCGAGCCTGTTGTTGACGCAACAGCGGAGCCGGCCGTAAAAGCCGAAGCGGAGATTGACGCCGAAGCGACCCTTGATCAGGCCGTGAAGTCTGACGCTGAATCCAGCGTCGAGGCTGGCATCGAGGCCGACGTCAAAGCCGCTGCCGAGGCGGTTGCCGAGCGCGTCGTTGAAGGCGGCTCTGAAGCTGGCGCAAAAGCCGGGACCGAAGCCACTGGAGTGGCAGCTGGTGCCGAGGCCGAGGCTAATGCCAAAGACAGCATCGAGGCGACGCCGGAAGATGCCGGCGTGCCCATCGCTGAAGCCGCCGTCCAAGCGGGTGATTGGTCGGCGTCGCAGCCGGCCATCGGGTTCTAGCCGTGGCGGAGTGATCCGCCCATGGCCGCACCGGCCCCTGCCGCAAACCTTCAATGGCGCGCGTCAGGGGCCGTCTTTTTCATGGCAAGCCAGGCGGGGCTCGAGTCCGGTTGCCATGATCCTTATCTCGCCGCAGATCCGCCATGGCCGCAAGCGTCATCGCTGTCATCGGCGTCATCATGCCATAGGGGAGTGACACCGATGACAGCCATATCATCAAGACGGCCAACATTGAGCTCTAACAAGCGCGCGGTGCCTGCCGAGACGATTGCCGTGCGGTTAAGTCGGGGGGGGCATATCCGTCATTCCACACACTTTGCGATGACACCGATGACACCGATGACACCGGCGGGTGGACAGCCCCCTCCGGTCCGCCTGTTCCTCTTCCAATAAATAATCCGCACCGCTAATGGAAGCGGTGCCGGTTATGACAATACCAAAAAAATGACACCGGATATAGCTGTCATCGTGTCATCGGTGTCATTTTATAAGGTAGCGATGACACCGATGACATTTGCCGCCGCCGATGACAAACTGCCGCCGATGACGGTCAATTGCGCGAAGAGAAGAAGGCCAAGTGTTCCGGGACCGCCCGCTGGGTCGGGATTGGCCGGCTTGGGATGAGTGCGTTGCGGGCGAACCGGACGTCCCACCGCATTCCCAGTGCGAGTCGAAGTCCCAGCGGCCCATGATCAAAAAGAAAGTCCCAACGGGCTTGGGCGTCCCAAAGATGCCTGTCGCTCATGGTCGCTGCGCGTAGATCGTGTTTTGCTAAAGGCGCTATCCGGCTTTACAACCGTGAAGCGGCACCCTCCCGTCCCTAAAGGCGCATTCCGTTCGGATGTCCGCGGACACAGCCGCCAAACATTTTCCACCCTAGTGGAAAATTGAGCGACCACCGCCGCCATCGGCCAAACCAGCCGGCTATACCTAAAAAGGCGGGGGGCAGCGGCCATGGCCCCAGGTATGCCAGTACCTCGCTTGCCCTATCAAGGGCGGGCGCATTCCCTTCCTTCACGATCACCATGGCCGCTAACGCCACCCCGCCAGAAAGATTGTGCTATCAGCATCGACTCACTTCCTCAAGAGATATTTGTCGACCGCCAGTGCTATCGCAACCGCCAGCTGAATGTATGGATTCATCCTCGCCACCTCCTTCCACGCTTGTCTGACTATGCTCAACACCCGCGAACGTCCCCACCTCCTCACGCGCTGCCCGTCCACTACCGCACCGCCACGGCCACGGCCAGCCCAGGCCACGCAACGGGCACATGCCTGGCGATCCGTCGTACGGGCAGCGCATGCCGCAGGGGATCATGCCTTGCAAGCCCATTGCCATGTGACGATCCTCCTCTTTTTCGCTGATCGGCTTAAATCCCTCAAAGCGGTCTGGCATAATGCTTGTTGAGTGGGACTGCTCACCCTGCGTCAACGTCGAACCGGGCCTCACGCCGCTCATGCAGGCACCGCACATCACGCCGCCAAGGGGATTCACGGTTGAGCTCGGCGAGAATGTCTTCGCCAAGAGCTTCCTTGATCACGGCGGCTATCTCAAGTTTGATCTGTGTGACGCGCGCCGGTGATATGCCGAACAACTTTGCTATGTCGACCGACATTGTGCCGACTGCCATCTCTTCAACTACTCTGCGCTGGCGGTTGTCCAAGTGGTTCAACATCGTTTCCCAATCAATTCGTCGTGCCGCTTCCTCAGACGGGTCGGGCCGGTGGTCGGCTATGCAGTCGCCAACGCATAAACCGTCAGTGTCGTGTGCGTCAATCGGTTCATCATAAGACAGCAGGCAATCGCCTTTGACTCGGCGCATGGTCGAGAAGGCGTCGGATGTGCCGCAGTCCATCATGCGCCTGCCTATCTTCGACCGCTGAACCGAGTAGTAGGCGATTGACCGTGCCATGATCGCTCTGCCGGTCCTCTCCATGGCGTCGACGGCTTTGGCGGCGTCGCCGATTGCGTCCTGGATCAGCTCCTGGTGGTCTTCCGACCCTATCGGCGTGACGGTCCGCTTTATGGTGACTGCGAGTATGGGCACGATGTCATCAAGCAGGATTTGGGCGGCTTCCGGGCTCATGGCGTAGCTCCTTTCAAATGCCGTGGCCAGGAGCGGGGATCGGACCCGCCCTCATCGGCCACCAGTGGTGCGTTGGTGACCGCTTGCGGGCGGCCCGTGGAGTCGAAACGATCCACTATTGATTATGCCATCGGGGAAGCGGGATTTTAGCGGTGGGGCGGTGGGGCGGTGGGGCGAGCTGTGCGACGCTGTTCAAGGAAATGTGCGCATGGACCGTCCAATAAAAGGGTGTCCGAAAACAGCCACCTTCCTCATAGAGGACTTAACAGGAAAATAGTCGTCAAGTAAAACGCTCGTTTTATTGGACGGCATGGAGGACTGTGAACATGAGAGCTATCATCTACGCCCGATGCTCCACCGTGAGACAGGACAACGAGAACCAGATCGCCCAGCTTGAGGAGCACGCCAAACGGCAGGGTTGGGAGCTTGTCGAAGTGGTGCGTGACATCGCCTCGGGTTCGAAGTCCGACAACGAGCGGCACGGCCTTGATCGTGTGTTCCAATTGGCCCATCAGCGGAAGTTCGACGTGCTGCTCTTCTGGGCTCTTGATAGGCTAAGCCGTGAAGGTTGCCGGCAGACATTGGAATACCTGACCCGCTTGGACAAGCTCGGGGTCAAATGGCACAGCTACTCGGAGCCCTACATTAGCAGCATCGGTCTCTTTGCCGACGCGGTGGTGGCCATACTTGCGACCTTGGCGAGGCAGGAGCGGTTGAGGATAGGCGAACGCACTAAAGCCGGTCTTGAGCGTGCCCGGTTGAAGGGAGCAAAACTCGGCAGGCCACGTGTGGACGAGAGGATTAAAAACAAGGCAGTCGAACTAAGAAGCACCGGCATGAGCTTCGCCAAGATCGGCGAAGAATTGGGAGTCTCGAAAGCGAGGGCGCATCAACTTTGCAGTGGAGTAAAAGAAGGGAGCTAAACATGAACAGCTGTTCACAATTGCTTGAGAAGGTAGTCGCCTTCCACGAGAAGAATTTCGCCAAGATCGACGCCGGCAGAAAGTACCTCGAAACGCATGGCATAACCGACGCCAACGTGTGGGCCAGGTTCAGGATCGGCTACAGCGACGGATCGCTGCTGAAGGCCCTTCCAAGGAATAGCAGAATGACCGAACAATTGAAAGCCATCGGCGTGCTGGACGGCGAAGGCAAGGAGACGCACATCAGCCGCGTAGTGGCGCCTATTTCCGACATCGACGGCACCATCATCGACATCGTTGGCGTCTCCATCAAAGACGGCACCGAGAGGCGTCTCGCCAACGCCCACCATGGCATCTTCAACGTGCGAACCGTCAAGAGCCACGCCGAGATCATCATCGTTGACGGCGTGCTTGATGTGCTGAGCCTTGAGATGGCCGGCATCCGCAACGCAATCGGCATCGTCGATATGGAGGTCAACGACGAGCTGCTGGATCTTCTCAATGAGTCCGGTGTAAGGAAAGTGACCGTGATGACGAACAGGGAGTGCGCCGACTTTGTCAAGGAGTTGTCGAGATGGTCGCAGGTGTCGGTCTTTAAACTGCCTGATCGTCGCGCGCTCAACAGCCTCTTTCTGGAGCTCGGTGCCGATGGCCTCAGGAGCTTCGTCGCTGATGCTGTGAATCATGCGAAAGCCGTCACCCGCACGCCAATGCCGCCGGCACGTCCGGCAACGCCTACGGTGGCTGTGAAGGCCATTGCCGGCCACGCCTTGACATCGGGGCTGAGGAGCTACCAACTGCTCGGCGTTGAAAGGGGGCAAAGGAGCTTGAAGGCGACGATCAGAATGGAGAAGTCAGGCAGGCTTCATGTGGACACGATTGACTTGTACAACGCCAAAGCGAGACGGCAGCTGATCCAGGACGTGTGCGTCACCTTCGGGGAGCGGCCTGATGACATCACCGCCGACATTGAGAAGCTGCTGCGGCAATGCGAGGAGATGAGAGCGGAGGTCAAGGACGACACCGGCAACGAGCCCACAACCGCGGTTATGAGCGAGTCCGAGACGAAGGAGGCAATCGAGCTTGGACAGTCGCCTGATCTAATAGAAAGGATCTTGGCTGACTTCACAAAGATCGGTCTTGTGGGAGAGGAGTCGAACAAGCTGATCTGCTACCTGGCCATGACGTCAAGGAAGATGACCGAACCGCTGTCAGTGCTGGTGCTGTCAAGCTCCGGCGCAGGCAAGTCGGCGTTGCAGGACGCCACCTTGTCGCTGTGCCCCCCGGAAGATTTAGTGAAGATGACGAGCGTGTCGGCGAAGGCCTTGTTCTACAAGGAGGCTTCGAGCTTGAAGAACAAGGTGCTGGCGGTGGAGGAGGACACAGGAGCCGACGACGCCTCGTACGCGGTGCGTAACCTCATATCGAGCGATTCGCTGATCGCCGAGGTTGCCGTCAGAGACGCCAAGACAGGGCGGATGACCACGATGAGGAACAAGGTCGACGGTCCGGTGTCCGTGTTCTCCACAAGCACCAATCCGAACGTGGACGCCGAGACCAGGAGCCGCTTCGTCGTGCTGGGCATAGACGAGTCGAAAGAGCAGACACGCCGGATACTTGAGGCCCAGCGGTCCAAGTGGGGGCTGGACGGTCTCGCCGGCGATGTGGAGGCGGAGCATGCCAGGAGGCTTCACCGTAACTTCCAGCGTCTGCTAAAACCCTTGCGAATTGTCAACCTCCACGCCAGCGACCTCAAATTCGGTGACGACAGGTTGCAGGCCCGTAGGAACCAGCCCTTGGCTTTGAACATCGTGGCGGCGGTCGCTTTCCTCAGGCAGATGGCGAAGGAGATCAAAGTGAAAGATGTCAACGGCAACGCCATAGAGTACGCGGAGGTGGACGCCGTCGACCTGCAGACCGCCGGCAAGCTTGTCGACGACCTTCTACACAGAAGTCTTGATGAGATGAGCATGCCGTCTAAAGCGTTGTTGGAGATCATCAAGCGGATGCTGGCTGCGCGACGCTCGGATGGTGAAACTGGAGTCATTCCAACGTTCACACGGCGTGAATTAAGAGAGTACAGCGGCTGGACGCAGACACGGTTGCGCACCCATCTACTTGAGCTTGTGGACTACGAGTTGGTCGCTGTCGACTCGGCGGGCGGCAAGGGACGGCTGCAGAGGCACATGCTTGTGACCGACTACCCACCTACGGTGGGTGGCCAGTGAGGCAAGGTTGTCGGAGTGATCAGGGTATTATCAGGCTATCATCACCGCAAAAGTGATGAAGCAACCCACAGAACATCAACAACAATCCGGCGGTTGTCGGAAAACATGAAGGGGCTTATATATGGAGAGAGGATCACGCCTGATACCGGTCCAGTCCGTAGACGGGGGCGACGCCAGCCTGGTCAAGGACTTTCTTGACCACTTGAGAAGTAAAGGCTACAGCGCGGCGTCACTTAAAACCTACTTTCATCAGATTCGGTTGTTTCTGAAAAGCATGGCTGGCTGGCATGTCGAAAGGCTTCAGGACGTCATGCTGGAGCATGTGGAGCGTCAAAGAAAGATTTTGTTCGACAGGAAACTGTCTGACAACACGGTTTCAACCCACGTAAAGTCCCTGCGAGGCCTCTTCAATTGGCTTGAGAGGGAAGGCGTCATTTTCGCTAATCCAATGGATGAGCTCATCTGCCACAGACCGACAAGAAGGCTTGGGGTGATACCGACAGTGAAGGAGATGAAGTCGCTTCTGGAGCAGCCGGACACGACAACGCTTCTTGGCATCAGAGATCGAGCCATCCTGGAACTGTTGTTCGGCACCGGTTTAAGGCGGGTGGAGATAGGATCGCTGACGGTCTTAAGCGTCGATCTGCGCTCTGGATCGCTTCGGGTGATGGGCAAAGGGAAAAAAGAACGGGACGCGGCAATAGGACGGCATACGCTGTTTTGGCTGGACAAATACATGAGAGAGGCACGGCCGAAGCTGCTCGGTAAGAAGCTTGACGAAGGCAACGCTCCTTTGTGGCTTTCCTCGAAGGGAGCGGCTTTGAGTCTCAAGGACATATCAGGGATGGTGAGGAAGCATAGAACGAACGCTGGCATGGACAAAAAGGTGACGCCGCACAGTCTGAGACGGGCGTTCGCGACGCACATGCTGAACAACGGGGCGAACGTGGAGCATATACGCCAGATGCTGGGGCACTCTGACATGAGGTCGCTGCGGCAATACCTTGGCGTCACGTTGGACGAGATGAGAAAGACGCATGAAAGGAGCAGGCTGGGCAGATGACAAGATCGTTGCGGGAACTGGCTGACGAGTATGTCGGACACATGGTATCGAGGAACTTCAGCGAGACGACTGTTAAAAACGTTAAATGCTCGTTGAATAGGTTCATGGATTTCATGGAGAAACTTGGCGTGGTTGAGCCGGGGCGGCTAAAAAACGACAATTTGCGCATGTGGATGAAACATTTGATGGAGCGGAGAACAGGCAAGGGACTGCCATTGAACGTCAGCACGGTGAACAACGGGTACGGCTACGTCAGGAAGTTTCTCGTGTTCCTGGCGAAAAGAGGTCACGCGCATCCAAGCCTGCCGGAGACGGTGGAGCTGATGAAGGCACCACGTTTTCTGCCGAAAGGCATTTTGCCGTACGCCAAGATGAAACGCATGCTTGCGATGATCGACACGACGACCGCCGAAGGGCAAAGAAACAGAACAGCGGTGGAGCTGCTGTTCAGCACTGGCATCCGGGCCAGCGAGCTGACGGGATTGAACGTCGACGACGTGGACTTCAAAAGCGGCACGCTGAGGGTCATGGGCAAAGGGCGCAAGGAAAGGATGGTGCCGATAGGCAGGACCGCTTTGAGGTTTTTGGAGTCGTATGTGAAGGCCACACGGCAGTTGTTTTTGAAAGGCGAAGAGCGGAGAGCTTTGTTTCTGTCGGAGCGGGGTGGAAGGATTAGCTACGACGCGCTGCTCCATCTCGTCAAAAGGAATTGCGGGGTGGACGGCATGAAGGTGGCGTGCCACACGTTCAGAAGATCCTTCGCCACGGAGCTTGTCAAAGGCAATGCGAACATCTGGCACGTCAAAACCATGATGGGCCACTCCTCGCTGAAGTCGCTTAATGCGTACGTGAGCCTGAACGTCTCTGACCTGCGGAAGACGCTTGAGAAGTGCCATCCGAGAGAGAATGAGTAGGCTGGGCGCAAGTCGTTGAAAAGGAGGCGTCCAAGAGCCAAATTAACGGACTGCGAACACGACAGCGAAAGACGATTCGAATGCTTGCACGAGTTCTCGCCTTAATTCTTGCCATGCTGACTGGATTGACCTCGATGGCATCGATCACGCATGGCGACTATTTGCCGACGCCGCAGGAAGCAGTCAGACAATCTGAATCTGCTGCCGAAATTGCCGACGCTGCCGATCATCATCTTCAACGCTACACTTGGACGTATCTTGGCACTGTCGAGACGCCGCCTTACAAGCCGATTCATCTGTACTGCCTGAAAACCGCTTATATGGGGTTTTTCTATCACCCGGTATTAATGACCCACTACCGAGCCTACAACCCCTCCATCGGCAGGTGGCTGTCCATGGATCCCATGGGGTATGTCGATGGACAGAATTTGTATAATTACTGTGGAGGGAGTCCGACGAACTTCACAGATCCGCTTGGCGACGAGACATTAGTTGCCTTTAAGTCAAGAATAGATTCTTTCAGAGAGGTACACAAAGGGAAAGCAATGCCCATTGATTACTGGATCGAAGTTATTAAAGGAAATGTTGAGAAAGGAGACAATAGATATCAAAGCATAGGCATTGATGGTACCAAAAATCGTGGAAACCAAAAGCATATGGTTACAGAAGTGATTGGAGCTTTTGATATAGAACATTTCTTAAATTTTACTCGAGATTCCTATAAGTTTTCAAGGAGTGCACATTCGAAATTCTCTAACAATCCACAGAAAGCGGATGAAGAGTTCAATCAAAACATTAAAAGTTCATTATTCAAAGAAGATGATGGAGAGCGAAATGGTGTCGGTTGGACTGTCACAGGATTGGGTAAAACAGTTGGTGGATATGGAGGTAAATATCCTGATATTGAAGATCCATCGTCGAACTATTTGGGATATAAAATGGGGTTATTTCTATATGGGAAATTCGGTGACAAAAAGGCTACTTACGCTGAAGTGGCTGATAGCATTTTCTCAGTTATTCAATCTTTTAAACCCTTAAAAACAGAAGAAGAGGAACAAGCTTTCATTGGCTTCTTTAAGGGAGATGGTATTGGATTAGGAGATATCTTTCATAAAATGCTGGATTATAATAAAGCGGATGGTGCTATTCTAAAATGTGATTATTATAATAAGGAAATGCGTGCCAACTTAACAATTAGAGGTTCACTGCCTGGTCAGAAAGGATATTCTGATATCAAATTAAACTATATTAATCTCATGCCGATTATTAACTATACTCGGACGCATTAGAAATATAATTAAGAACAAGATTGAAAGGTTACTATATGGCTCGCATATCATTCTTTATAATTGTTTCTGTTTTATTTTTTTCCTGTAATTCTCAATTAACAAAAAAGCAACGAGAAGCTTATGATATTATAAAAATATGTGACGATGGTCTTGCTGAAAATTCGCAAGATCCAGTACCTTATTATGGGAAAGCGATGGCGTATTTTAACCTTGAGAAATATGATGAAGCAATTCTTTGGGCGTCTAAAGGCATTGAGGTCAAGAATGATTTTGCAGTATTATATTGTGTTCGCGGAGATGCATATTATCAACAGAAGAAATATGTAGAAGCGGAAAAAGATTACGAAAAATTGTATGAATTATGGCCTGCTTGGGATAATGCTTCAGTCAAGCTATCAGAAGTAAGGCAAATACTTGGGAGAGATTTAAAAACTGATAAAGAAAACAAATAACCTCCCTCTGTAGGTGTCCAGCGATTTACCGGACCTTCAAAATAGCCCAGAATGCAACTTTGACGGGAAGAATATAGCACAGAAAAAAGGAACGTGGCGAGATTGTGACAATGGATAATGCAGCGATTGCAGCGACAGAATAACGCTCCGCCGCGCCCTGTTGGAATGAGGGAGGGGGGGTGATTTTGGAATTCGCTCAGGCGATTTTCATTATTTCATCGGGGACGATCTCGACGATAGGCAGATGTTGTTGTCCCTCGATGTAGTCGATCCGCGGTCTGAGAGACAAGCGGGCCGCCCCTCCGCTGGGCGTGTGGGAAGTGCCTATTCCAGAGTTTCACACCGGGCGGCACATCTCTCGACATGCCACCCGAGGCGGAGGGGACCGGCCCAGGTGATTATGCCAAGCAAGCAGGGCTTTTTAAGCGGGTGTAACTGCGCGTAGGCGTGTGCGTGCTGCTGGCAATGCCGCCTCAAACAGCTTTTTGATGCCTTTGCGGCCACTCTTTGCCTATTCCCCCATGCTCCGGTACCGCTCGTCCTCGAACAAATCCCTGTCTATGCCGGCGTGGCCCCTTCTGGCGTCGCCTTCGAGGTAATTCACGCCGCCATCATCGTCGGCTTTGAGCGTGCGCACATACAGCGTCTTTGAGTTCCACAGCTCAGGTTTTCGTAAGTGCGCGTAGCTGGACGAGTGCGTGCTGGCTCTTGTGCCATCGGCGTTGAAGGCGCAGCGCAATTGGATCACATGATGGTCGATGCCGAAAGCCTTCAGCCAGTCATGGAGTGTACCGGTTAGTAAGTCATACGGGGTCGGACCAGGTAAGATAATCACAACACGCACGCCATAAACAAGAAGTGAAAGTGATGGTCTGTAAAAGTAGTCCTTAGCGGTTATTTTGGCGGTGAAATCTATGCTCTAAGAGGTTATAATACCTTTAAAAACCGACGGAGAAGGATAGGATGCCACGACACAGACGAGGCTTCATTGACCATGCGTGTTATCATATCACTCATCGCTGCCACAAGCGTGAGTTCCTTTTGAAGTTCTCTTCCGACCGCGACCAGTATCTGCGATTCCTGCGGGAGACGAAAGAGAAGTTTAGGATAGACGTATTGGATTATGTCATAACCTCAAATCATGTGCATCTTCTGATCTGGTCCCGCAAGGGGAGCGAGATAGCGAGAGCCATGCAATATCTCCAAGGCCGGTTTGGCCAGTACTACAATCAGCGGAAGAAGCGAGTGCATACGGGGTCGGACCAGGTAAGATAATCACAACACGCACGCCATAAACAAGAAG
>CAYTFM010000283.1:0-4729 GCA_964436735.1 uncultured Victivallales bacterium
GAAACAAACGACCACAAAACCAAAGTGCGCCCACGGGAGCGCGGCGAAGCCGGACACTCCCCGCGTCATTCCCGGGAGCGGCGGTGCTTCTCTCATGGTTGAACCTTGCATCGGCGAAGGTGGGCACGCTGACGAGGAAACGCAGGCTCATTTTTCGTTTTCCTGAATGGTTAAAAGGGAAATGTCTTTGACGCCGGCCTCTTTGATGGCCTTCATCGCCTTCATCACGTCGCTGTAGGAACGCGTCCCGTCGGCGCGCAGAAAGACGATCGGCTTATTTTTGACGCGGAGAACATCCGTGAGCTGCTGGTGTGTCAACACCTGTTTGTCGAGGACAAGTTCACCACTTTTGTTGAGATTGACGACCACGCTGTTCTTGTCCTCTGGGAGCGGGTTGGCGTTGTAGGAAGGCGGGGTGACGTCCACGCTGTATTCCAGCAGCGGAACGACCAGCATGAAGACGATGAGAAGGAGGCAGAAAAGGTCGATCAGCGGAGTCACGTTGATCTGGTTGATCGCGGTGAGCTGTGATCTGCTTTGGGCTTTGTTGGTGCTTGAGTTCATCGGGTGCGCCGAACCTTAGAGCCAGTAATTTACGGATAAGCTCTTTAGTCGTCGTGCTGCTACAGTTTGATCTTGGCCATGAACTCCTCGACAAAGTTGTCCATGTACACGGTAAGTTCGCGGATGCTGTTGGACAGGAGGTTGTAGCCGATCAGCGAGGGGATGGCGACAATCAGGCCGGCGACCGTGGCGATGAGCGCGCCGGCGATGCCGGGCGCCATCGAGCCGATGTCGGCGCGCCCTTCCTGGGCGATGCCGACGAAGGCCATCATCACGCCCCAGACGGTGCCGAAAAGCCCGACGAACGGGCTGACGCTGACGGCGGTCGCAAGCATCAGCATCCTGTCCTCGATCTCGAGAATCTTGTCCGCCACGGCGCGCTCCATCACGCTTCTGATCGTTTCCAACTGCGCGGTCGTCAGCTTCTTCCCGGGATGATTCGGCGAGCCGTAGTAGGGCGCGCTGTCAGGCGACATGGAATAATAGGTGAGCATCTCATTGGTGGCCCGCCGATACAGCTCGGCGAGCGGACTGCTGTTCGTCAACCCTTCGCGGTAGATGGCGAGCGGATATTTCTTGCTGCGGAACAGTTCCTTGAAGCACTTGGTCGTCTCAAGCGCCCTGCGCAAATAAACACCCTTCTCGATCATGATGGTCCAGGTGTAGATCGAGCCGCCAAACAGCATCAGCACCACCGCCTTCCCGCAGGCGTCGCTGTAGTTGAAAGCCTGGAACGGATTCGCCGAGGCGGCGACTGTCGTCAACAAGACCCCAAAAAGACAGAAGTTGAACATCTCCCCGCAGCTCCTTCGTTTTCCTCAACTCGGTGGCACCCTCGCCAAACAACCGGCCGACAAACTTTAGTGATATATCGATCAACAACAGTCAGACACAATAGAACAACCACCGCATTAGTGCAAGGCGGTCCGTTCGCACAACTCGCGGGCAGTTGATGCCTTCGGCGACACCATTTCGCCGATTTGCGGGCTAACACCGCCTTGCTCAGATACTTATTGAGTAGCTGCGTGAAAATTCAACACGCCAGTAAATTTTGTGCCCAAAATTTACTTATGACATATATCCTTATCACGGCACTCGCGACGACCGGCTTTTAAAAGCGGATTGGCCGTGGTAGTATACGCCATGAGACAATCAGGATCGGGTTTGCCCGCGCCAGCACGTAGCCGACTCCGCACGACCACTCGTTCACACTCGTGGCTCTGTTCAAGCCGGCCTGAGCCGAACCCCGACAGTCATGGAGGGGTTGCGATGGATGAAATAACAATTCCCCATGCGAGCCTAATTGTTTTCAGGAAATAAACCCACATGCCGCGCCAAACAGTCGACCTGCGCCGTTGCCACGACCTGCATAACGCCAGCATGGGATCCGGGCCGATCATCTACTGGATGAGCCGCGACCAGCGTGTCGAGGACAACTGGGCGTTGCTGAAAGCCGCGGAGCTCGCGGAAACCCATGCGCGTCCGCTCGCCGTGGCGTTCTGCCTCGCTCCGCAGTTCCTCGAAGCGTCATTGCGGCACTACGCGTTTATGCTACACGGTTTACGAGAGGTGGAGAAAAAGCTCGCCGCGCTTCGCATCCCCTTCTTCCTTTTAACGGGAGACCCTGTCGACCGCCTGCTGGACTTCGTCGCCAGAACGGATGCTGGAGCCGTCGTCTGCGACTTCAATCCGCTTCGCATTTCACTGGACTGGAAAGCGGCGGCGGCGCGGCGGATGCGCATCCCGCTGATCGAGGTCGACGCCCACAACATCGTCCCCTGCAGAGTAGCATCGGAGAAGCGGGAGGTTGGAGCGCGCACGCTGCGTCCCAAATTGTCGCGGCTGATGGGCGAGTTTCTCACCGACTTCCCCATAACGAGGCCGTCTCGGATCGCCTGGAGCGGCGCGGCTCCGCGGAACGACTGGGACATGGCCCTGCGGTCGCTACGCATCAACCGGAGCATTCCCGAAGTGGACTGGCTCCCGCCGGGCGAGACGGCGGCGCATGCGCGCCTGGCGCGCTTCACCGAGGAAGGCGGACTGAGCCGCTACGCCGAAGGGCGGAACGACCCGTGCGCCGACGCGCAGTCGGATCTCTCGCCATATCTCCATTTCGGGCAACTATCCCCACAGCGTGCCGCGCTTGAGGCGCTGCGGCACGGCGCGACCATCACGCCATGGTGCGCCTTCCAGGAACAACTCATCGTCCGCCGCGAGCTCTCGGACAACTTCTGCTTCCACACCCCCACGTATGATGCGATCGAGGCGTTTCCGAACTGGGCAAGAAAAAGCCTCGACGCGCATCGTCCCGACAAGCGGGACTGGCTCTACGGCTATGAGGATTTCGAACTCGCCCGCACCCACGACGATCTATGGAACGCCGCGCAGCTGGAGATGGTGAGGCGCGGCAAGATGCACGGCTACCTAAGGATGTACTGGGCGAAAAAAATCCTCGAATGGTCCCCCTCCCCCGAGGAAGCCCTCGCAACCGCCATCAGGCTCAACGACGCCTACGAACTCGACGGACGCGACCCCAACGGTTACGCGGGCATCGCCTGGGCCATCGGCGGCGTCCACGACCGCCCCTGGTTCGACAGATCCGTCTACGGCGTCGTCCGCTATATGAACCGCGCCGGCTGTGAAAGAAAATTCGACGTTCCAGCCTATATCCGAAGGCCATTGCACCAAAACCTTTGATCGTGCATTATACCAGAGTAGACGGAAGGAAATGTCAAATCACAGGTTTGCCCAAAGGCCTCCCCAGCTGTCCTGGCGCCATCGATCACGAACTCATCAACCGCCCCGACTTCTTCGCCGCCGTGGCTGCAATACGGGGTTGCAATACGTGGCAATACGGGCGTGGCAATACGGGGTCTGACCAGATAAAATATTTCTTAGGCATTACTGTTGTGATTAATACGATAACAGGTCATTGAAAAATATGGTCATAGAGGTGAAAAACGCCAAATGAAATCGCATATAATCCACATCCGCCCGCTTCGTTTATGCTTTTTTTGCCATCGTTCCCTGAATCCTCCTTGAAACCACGTTGAAACCTACGCGAGCTGACGATATTGGATGCGATGAGGCCCACGCCATGCCACCTGAGGGAGAAGGACGAGGAGGTTCAGTGCCCTGAGATATGCTCCCACGAGGAACTACTGGAGGTGGACTGATGAAAGATCCTATTGTGGAAGAAGTGCGCAGGCACAGGATGGAGCACACACGGAAAGAATGCCGCAACGCTTATTCAGCGGGAGCTCACTTCAAGCCGCGCTCGAAGTTGAAGGAATTGCCACTAAGACGGTTCGCGATCAAGGAGTTGTATTCGGCGGCGGGAACCTCAGACGCGACGAGATCGGCGACGATGCTGGCCGCCACGACCCCCGACTCGCCGCCAACGCCCCTCAAGTTGAAGGGCTCAACTGGCCTGAAGACAATGAGGCCCCCCTCCCGGCGCGCCTTCAAGGCGATGCCTTTTTTATCCTCGAAGACGACCCGCGGGTCCGTGAACCCCGAGTCAAGCTCGGCCCGGGTGATCATCAAAATTGGACGACCGTAGACGTGCACCGACAAGGGAGCCGGCGAACGGGAGGACAACTCCTCAAGCTGCTCCTGGTCGGCCTCCAGCGAGGCGGTCACCCGATCCATTCCCAGCTCATAAAAAAATTTCGCGGCGAGTGGATTGAGCACCATCATGCCGGGCCCTCCCTCAACCTGCGCGCTCGTCTGCTTCGCCAAGTAGAAACCATCCCAACTGTTGACTTCGACGGGCATTTTCGCCTTGATGGCGGCGAAGATCAGGCGCTCGACAATGGGAATGTCAGCCTCGTAAAACACCTGCGGGAGGGCGACGACCACGTTCTCCACCCCCACGGCTGCCAGAGCTTCGACCTTCTCGGGGGTCGCCTGCTCGATGACGATACGCACATCGGAGATGGCCTTCCTGAAATCCTCGGCGGCCTCCGCATGAAGTCGCACACAGTCGGGGACCTCTCCCAGGCCACGGATGTTGTCCACCGAGGGGGAATCCTCCTCCATCTCCAGCAGGGCGATCAACTCCGGGGTAAAACGGTCCGGTCGCCGGTCATTGAACTGCATGAGGCCGAAATTCTGTTCATTGGTCCCCAGGGGGATCAAGGCCACCGACTCGTAGCCTTCGCCG
>CAYTFM010000283.1:4739-12123 GCA_964436735.1 uncultured Victivallales bacterium
CCAGCAGGGCGCGCACCTCGTAGGGCAACCCGATCCTCACCAGGCCGTCACCCGGCTTTGACACCTTGTGCAGGAAGGAGGAGAGCTCGTCGAGCACCATGCGTCTCGTCTTCGCCGGGACGACGCACCCCGAATTGTCGGCGTGAAACCCCCCAAAGGTGAAGGACTCGCCACACGCGGAAACAAGATCCTGTCCGACTTCGCCAATCGTCACGGTTTTCACGCCTTGCTGCTGCGATGCCGCCGAACTGCGGGGCGTGCGGAATTCGCGTTTGTGGCCATCACACTCAAACGTCCAGGAGATCGACCCCTCCTGGTTCTGATTCGCCACGGCGGTGACCACGCGCGACGGAGGGCGCAAAGGCGCAGCCTCACCACCCTGATGTGAATCGGAGGAAGCCTGCTCGTCGGGCGCCCGTCCCGACTCGCCGGTAAGATTGGTGCGCTTACCGTCAAGATAGCCGCTGGTCATGCGTCTGCCCGTGTAGCCGCCAAGCGTGGCGGTGACCTCCTTGAGCAGCGCGAGCTCCTCGCCCTCCAACGCGCCCCGATACACGGCGGCGGCGGTCGACACCCACTCCGGATTCTTCAGCCGCCCCTCGATTTTAATCGACTTCACGCCCGTTTCTATCAACTGCGGGAGACGCTCGACCAGCGACAGGTCGCGCATCGACAGGAAACGCCCCATCCCCCCGTCAACCTTCCACTCGAACCGACAGGGGCTGGCGCAGACGCCGCGGTTGCCACTTCTTCCGCCAATCCAGCTAGAGAGCAGGCATTTGCCCGAGACGCTGAAGCACATGGCGCCTTGCACGAACACCTCGGCCTCGACCCCCTCGACAGCGGCGGCGGCCCGTATCTCCTCGAGCGTGAGCTCGCGGGCCAGCACGACCCTCGACATGCCAAGATCCCTGGCCGCCTTCACCCCGGCGCTCGTTGACACACCGGCCTGCGTGCTCAAATGGAAGGGAAGCTTGGGGAAGAACGGCTTGAGGATGAGGATGGCCGGGTCGCGGACGATGACGGCGTTCACCCCCTCCTCCGAGGCAAGCTGGATCTGGCGGGCCGCCTGACCAAGCTCGCGCGAGTCAAGATCGATATTGATGGCCAGATACGCCTTGATGTCACGGGCCTGCGCCAACAGAACCGCCTCCCGCAGTTCGTCTGCCGAGAAGTTCTCCGCCCCACGGCGGGCGTTCAAGTTCTTAAGCCCGAAATAAACGGCGTCGGCTCCACCGTCGATGGCGGATTCGAGCTGGGACATCCCCCCGGCCGGCGCAAGCACCTCGCAGACATGGCGTCCTGGAGCGGTCATTTCTTCCTTCGCCTGGTAGATGAGCGTTTCGCCTTCGGCGCCGCCGCGGAAATGGGAGACAGCGCAGGCACACGATAGGGCAGCCTATCGACGAACTCCTCCTGTTTCCCCCTATTCCAATTCCTCACAGGCCGATAATAGCCGGTCACGCGGCTGAAAACCTCGCAGGTATGACCACACATCCTCACGACAAACCTCCGAACATCACAGCTATTCGCAACGTGAAAATCTATACTCTAAAATTCATCCGCGAAAGTACTAGTTCAAGACAAAATCGACAAAGACGACAGGATTCTCAAGATATATTTCTTACCCAACAAGGTTGAGAAATGTTCACCCTTATTGAGTATAACCTCATGCGCTGCTTGATACGGGCTCCTCCTCGTAACGCCGCCGCACTTCCTCCTGTCCATACGTCTTCTCGAGGCGTAAAATGGTGAAATGCCCCCGGGCGACGTCTTGGAAATGGCTCATGAAAAGCGTGTTGACCGCCGCCCCCCCGATGGCGCCGACAAGTGGCACAAGCTGCGCGGCCGCCTTTTCGCTGACCGCGACGCCGAAACGCGAGCCGACGGAGGCGATGAGCCGCACCAACGCCGGAGCGGTCTTCGAGGCGAGTCCTTTGGCTGCCAGATGCCGAGTGGCGTCACTGACCACCTGCGCCAGCGCGAGACGAGTGGCGTAGTACGACATCTCCGTCCCGTCGTCGTGCGGATTCCTCTTCGACCCGAAGGCGAAGACCTCCACAGCCGAGGCCTGAATCTCGGGTGACTTGATATCATGCCCCAGCGACCTGGCGATGTCGAGGACGGCCCGCATCATGAGTATGGTCGTGATCGGCAGCTCAAACACCAGAAGCGAGGCGCCGAAAACCCCCGAGGCGCCGCCAGTGACGAGAGCTCCGATCTTGTACAGCCTGCCAGACTCGCTCCGCCTGCCGGCGGTGAGCGTGGACGATGCGACCTTCAATCCGGCCCACAGCGCCTTTCCCGTGGCCTGATCGATCATCTTCCGCGCCTGGGGCGGCAGTCTCCTGATCATGCTTTCGATGGGATTGCCGATGACCTCGGAAAGACGCACGGCAAGCCCCTCAGCCTCCAAGACCCGTTTCGCCATGCGAAGATCCTCGACGTCGTGCATCTCCCATCTGCGGATCGGGACAGGACAATCGTCGACAATCTCCGGAATGACGCTGACACCCATGCGAAAAGCCCGTCACGGATAATATTGCTTTGACAGTGTGGTGAACTCCGCGAAGGCCACCGAGAAACGCTCCGCAAACCCGCCAGCGGCCGCCACCCCCTCAAGGGCGACACGGCTCTCAAGATCGAGAGCAAGATCCCGAATGGCAAGGGCGCCTATGTTCGCCGAAGCCCCTTTGATCGAATGGGCGAGCCGCCTCACCTCCTCGGCATTCCCCGTCTCCGCGGCCTTTCGCAGATTATCGATCTGCAGTGGAATGTCCTCCACATACGTCTCGATGACCATCTTGTACAGCTCCTCGTCGCCATCCAACCGAGCCAGCGCGCCATTCCTGTCAAAAACGTAGTTTGGCATATGTCCCTGTCTTGAATCGTAATCTAAATTTTTCTCTTAATCTTGCTCTCAAACGATTACGATTGCGATTATGATTGGGGGTTGTCGCATTGTATAGATCACGCCGCAAACACACACTAGCGTCTATTTTTCTGGCGGCTCTTTCCCTTCCTCTAGTGGGGGTTGCGAGGGCTTCGGCGCCGCCCCCACCGCCGCGCGGAGCCGTTCCGCCACCTCGGGCTTGAAATCCTTCATGCACTTCTGCAGCTCTTCCACCTTCATCTCCTCGAAGGGGGGAAAACCCATCCGCTCCCAGGACGCCTTCTGCGACCCCTTATAGGCCTCATAGATCTGGCGGGCCAGATTCTCCTGGGCGATCGCGATGTCAGTCTCGCCGAACACCAGGATCACACAGTACGTGCAGAGAAAGCCGTCGATGATGCCCTTGACTTTCCCGCGGCCCCCATCCTTCACGTTCTCCCTCCACTTGCTCATGACGAAGTCGTCGATTCTCATCTAGAACTGCGCCTCGCCGGGAAACTCCTTCCGCATCAAATTCAAGTATTCGTTGGACTTCTCATAGGCGCCATAGTTGTAGTAGATCAGGATCGCGTCGATCATGAAATTCATGTACGCGCTCTTGAACGAGGAACTCGTGTTATTCTTGTAGCTGTCGTAGAAGATCGTCCGCACGGAATCCGCCAGATTGAGGTTCGGCACCGTCATGAATCCTTGGAAGTCGTTGCCGCCGAACACGAGCAAACGCCCGTCGATGAATGACGATTTGAGCGCGTTGTTGACAATCCGCTCGCAGTCGATGCTCTTCCGCTCCCGCGACCTCTCGATGCCGAGCATACCCCAGTAGACGGCGTAGGAGTTCGGCAGACGCCAGTCGAGACGGCCGTACTTATTGTTGATGCGCACAACCTCGGCCGGGTCAACCCCGTAACCGGATCTGAGCCATGCGGCCCGCAAATAGTCCTCAAGAACACGCAGGGCATCTTTATCCGTGCAGATCTTCGTCAACTCCCCGGGCAGCCGACCATCAACACGGAACTTCCTGTCAAGCTCGACAAGCGTCTTGAATCCCACCCGCTCCATGTCGGCCCACACAGGAGACGACTTGGGCAGCGCGTCCGAGAGCTCCTTGGCGTTCGCCGGGGCGGCCGCCAGCGCGGCCCAGTCGGGGTCGCCGACTCCTCCGAAGACCTTGGTCATCTCGATCGCCATCTCGTTCTTATAATAGAGATTCGCGTTGTCATAGACGTCGCCGATCTTGTGCAGGTAGATCCACCCCATCTCGCGGTAGACGAGCGGGTCGGCGGGGTTGTAGGAAACCGCCTCGCGCAGCAGCTTCAACCCATTGTTCACCCACCGCCACCGATCCGAGAAGTCGGCGAAGGTGACCGAGATGTTGTACGCCATGTTCCACGCCAGATAGACGCTGGCGCCGGTGAAGCGCGGCTGCAGCTTGCAGATCCACGAGGCCAACTGCACCATCTCGAAATACTTCCCCTGCTCCTGCAGCTTGATGGAGCGCAGCCACAGCAGGTCGGCCACAAGGCCGCGGAAGCAGCCGAGGGCGACCGTCGTGAACGCCACCAGCGGCGGCGCATTCTCAACCGGATCCGTGTCGGTCAGACGTTCCACACGCTTGATGGTGTTCATCTCAGACTGCGTGAGGGAGATTCCCCAGAGGCATAACGCCACCAGGATAAAGGTGCAGAAATATGCGGTAAACCTGTTCATTTCCTGATCACCAACCCCACTTCCCTGACCGTGTATATCCATATGCCTAAAAGACACACCGGCATCCCGCGGAACAACAGATACTGCAGGATGATCCTCCACATGAGCGACACCTCCACAAGCTGCCCCGACGAGACAAGGTCGGACACCTCGAATTTTTGCGGAGCGGGAATCACCGTCAGCAGCGCATGGCTCACGTACCGGCTGATCTTCGTGTCAAGGGACGTGGTGAACGCCGCCTGCGTCTCCTCGAGCTCGTCAAGCTCGGCCATCTCCACCTCTCCCGTCACGAGAAAGTCCGATATGCCGCCGAAGAAGAGATACGACACCACCAGAAACACGGCGATCGGCATTGAAAAAACACCGCCGGCCGCGCAACTCACCCCGGCGACCAGAATGATCCTGAGCAGAATCACGAAAACCGCCCGCAGGTAGTTGTCGAGAAAGCCGCTCTTCCTGACCATCAGCGACGGACTCTCCGCCAGCTGGAAGAAGACGGAATGGTTCTCGGCGTCGAGGCTTTTGAAGGCAAGCACCACCTCCCCCTCGGGACTCACCACCTCTGGAGGAAGGGGCATTTCGTAGTAATAGCCCGTCATGATCTTCTCAGGAAACTGCGAAAGCGGGGCGAACACGTACTTCCCCTCGCCCCCAGGCTGCTTCGCCGCGGCGCCCGCGCTTCCTCCGTCTTTCTGACCAGACGCGTCCGCCGCGCCCGTGTTTTCAGGAACCTTCACCCGGACGCCCCACATTCCTTCCGTCTTGAACTTCTCGTTCGTCGCGAACTTCCCCACGAACACCCGGTAGCGGAGAAAAAGAGGCTCCTTCACCTTCGTGTCCAACCCCTTGAACGAGAAGAAAATGTCACGTCCCGGCTGCACCTCGCCCAGACCACCAAGGGTCTGGAAGTAAAGGTTTTGGTACATTTTCGCCTCTTGGGCGGCGGTCAGACGCCCGCCCTTTTCCATGGCGATCCTCCGGCGATTCTCCAACTCCTCCTTCGACTTCTGCCTGATGATCTCGTCAAGCGACTTCTCGCTGACGGATGGCAGGCTTTTGACATAATGAATCCGCCGCCCGACAAGCACCTCCTGCTTGAGACGCTCCATCTCATCCTTGGGAAACGTCTTGTCACTCAAACGATTGATGATCAAGCCATAGACCAATCCCGCGGAAAGAAACAGCAGAATCGCATGAAGAAACACAATGCCGGTGAGCTTGCCAAGCCACACCACGACGCGCCTGACCGGCTTGACGAACAGCATGTGCGCCTGGTATCCCTCGATGTCGCCACACATGGTGAAACAGCTCAGCCAGATGGTCGACAGCATAAGGATCATGCTGATCGCGCCAAGGGAGTACTCAAGCGAGACCTTCATGTGCCCGATCGCCGTCCCGTCGCCCTCCAGCGTCAGCGGCAGGAGGACCACACACACGGTGAGCAGCACGAGAAGCGACTGGAAGACCAGCGAGCGCATCGCCGAGAGGAACGACAGCTTTGCTATGGCGAGAAACGCTCTCATCAGTTATTTCCGTTCAAGTTCTATGCCTGATTCTTCTGGAAAATCTCATGTCGCATGCCCCGTTACATCCGTAGGCGTGAAGCGGAAATAATCTTATATACCCTGACATGGAAGGCTGCCCGTTCGCCCGCTGATCGGACGGCTGAGGTTTCAGGTCAAGGCTTCTCTGCTGGGTCGCCGGCATGCCCCGCATTGCTGCGGAGGTATTCGGCGATCTCGCCTCCCGACGCTGAACCGGACGTCTCCGCGCTCTCCATCCTCGCCTGGTCAACGACCGTAATGAAGAACTCCTCCAACGACATCCGAGGCTTGTCGATCTTGAATTGCTCCTCGGAAAGATGCTCCCGCAGCAGTTTGAGCAGCCGCTCCGTGACGTCCGGCGGCAACAGCGGCGTCGTGATGCGGCTCTCCCCAGGCACGACCAGCAGCTCGCCCAGCGCGCCCTGGGCGCGAATCTTCCCGCCATACAGGATGATCACCCGGTCGCAGAGATCCTCGACATCGCCCAGCAGATGACTGCACACGAGCACCGTCTTGCCCCTCGACTTCAGATGCCGGATCAAATCCTTCACCTCGCGGCAGCCCAGCGGATCCAACCCGGACGTCGGCTCGTCGAGGATCAGCAGGTCGGGATCGTTGATCATCGCCTGCGCCAGACCGATCCGTCGGGCCATCCCCTTGGAAAACTCTCCCACCGCACGGTTCTTCGCATGGGATAGACCAACCATGTCAAGAAGTTGCGACGATCTCTCCTTCCGAGAACTCTTCGCGAGGCCGAACAGCGCGCCAAAAAAGTCGAGCGTCTCGTAGGCGGTCAGGTACTTGTAGAGGTAGGTCTCCTCGGGCAGATAACCGATCCGGGCCTTCGTCTTCACGTCGCGCGGCGAACGTCCAAACACCTGCAACTCGCCCATCGTCGGATACAAAAGGCCAAGGAGCATCTTCACCGTCGTCGATTTGCCGGAGCCGTTCGGCCCCAGAAGACCGACGATCTCGCCTTGACGGACAGAGAAATCAATGCCGCTGACCGCCCTGGCCTTCGGACGCTTCCAGAAATCCTTGAATATCTTCGTGAGCCCCGCGGCCCGAATCACCACAGACTCGTTTTGATTCTCAGACATGCCATCCCCACTTTCGCACCCTGTCTATCTGTCTATCTGTCTATCTGTCTATCTGTCTATCTGTCTATCTGTCTATCTGCCATCTTGCCATCTGCCATCTGCCATCTGCCATCTGCCATCTGCCATCTGCCATCTGCCAT
>CAYTFM010000284.1:0-9764 GCA_964436735.1 uncultured Victivallales bacterium
CCCTGCTCGACTACAAGTCCGCCCGCAGGCACCTCGCCGACATCGAGTTTGCGATCGGCATCGTCGACGAACTCAACCTCAACACCCGCGTGTGGGGAAAAACCTAAAACCGAAGCACGAAATCCGAAATAAGCGGAGAATTCATCTATCGCTTTCGAATGGGGGATTGCGAGTCCACTTCGGATTTCGAGATTCGGATTTCGGATTTATGTCCTACCTTCCCGTTCGCCGCTCCCGGTACTCCCGCGGCGACACACGGACGATGCGCCGGAACTGCCGGGCAAGATAATTCCCATCGCAGAATCCCACGCTCTGCGCGATTTCCGTCACGGACATCTCGGTCCGACGCAGCAACTGCCGCGCCTTGTCGACCCGCAGCTGAATCAGGTGTTCGATAGGCGAGCGCCCCATGAGTTGGTTGAAGACGCGCATGAGAGTGGTCTGCGACATGTGGGCGATCCCCATCAAATCCTTGACCGTCAATGGCTTGGCGTAGTTCTTCTCCATATAGCCAAGCAGATTGCTGATCTGCTGGACGGGACGAACCTCGCCAAGATCCAGTTGCGAGTAGCAGCGGGAAAGATACCCGATGAGGCGCATCAGATGCGCGATGCCGAGGAAATAGCGTCCCTCGTTCGTCGAGTGAAGCTCCTCCTCCATCTCGGCGATGAGACGCAAGGTCTGCGCAAGCTGGTCGACGGTGAGGCGCAGGCGGTTCTGGAACTTTCCCTGGCGGCGCAGCATGGGCTCAAGCTCGAACAACGCATGATAGCCCGGCAGCCCCCCGACGTCCGCCAGCGGAAACGCCAGTCGCTGCGGATCATAGAGCAGATTGATCAGCGAGAGGTTGTCCGCCTCGGGATAGCAGTGCCGCATGTCACCGAGGATCACGAAGACATCTCCCGTTCCGATGGGATACAGCTTGTCCTCCACCTTGTGTTTTCCCGAGCCATCCACGATTACCACCAACTCGTGGAACTCGTGCGCATGCTGCACATACGAGGGGGCGTGGGACGGGCAGCGCATGACCCGCAAAGGGTATGCCGCCCCTGAGAACACGCTGTTCTTTCCGATCGTATTCGCCGCATTCATTTATCCACCTCGTAAGCACTTCGTCCGCCGCGGCGGACGAACACTCGCGGGCACGGGTTCCCGCCCGTAGCCGCAATTTTGGTAGGATTATGCTTGTTTATGGCAGTTTTGTCAAGGCCGGTTCGCTCTTTTCACCGTACAATGTGAGCACATAGAAGGATCATACTCACCAACAACATAAAGCAGCAACAGGAGACGCGCACATGGCTTTGAACGTCGGGGTTGTCGGAGTCAACGGAATAGGCAAACATCATTCCGAGTGCCACGCGAAGGATCCGTTGTCCAATCTGGTCGCGGTCTGCGACGTGATCAAGCAGCGCGCCGACGAGGTGGCGGAGAAGCACAAGGTCAAGGCCTACTACCGCGTGAAGGACATGCTCGACGCGCATCCCGAACTGGACATCGTCGACGTCTGCACCGGCGGCGACGAGAATGGCGGCTGGCATTTCGAGCCGACGATGGAGGCTCTCGCGGCGGGGAAGCACGTGCTGGTGGAGAAGCCGATCTCCAACGAGATCACCGAGGCGCGGCAGATGGTGGCGGCCGCCCAGGCCAAAGACCTCTATCTTGGCTGCAACCTGAACCACTACTTCACCGAGCCCGCCGCGAAGGCGGATGAACTGATGGCCAAGGGGCAGATCGGCGAGCAGGTCTACTGCCTGCATCGCATGGGGTTCGTGGGCGGGGAGACCACCTATGGAGGCCCAGCCCTCGCCGGCAACTTCGCCGGTTTCCCCTACGCCCACGTCAAGGCCTTCCTGGCGCATCCCTTCAGCATCATGCGCCACTTCTGCGGCGACATCACCCACGTGCAGTCCTTCATGGGGCGGCCGGGCTTCCGGCGCAAGGCCGGCGACGTGATGGTCTCCGTCAACAGCATCCACGTGCGCTTCGCCAACGACGCCGTGGGGTACCTCTTCAGCCAGCGCGGCGACGCCACGATGGGGCTGGGCGGCTGGTGGAGCGTCGAGGTCGGCGGCACCCGCGGCACCTTCATCATCGAAAACTGCGTCGAGAAGCTGACATTCCAGCCCGCCCCCGGCACGGACGGCGCCGCAGATCCGGCGAAGCTCGGACTCGGCAAGACCCCGGACCCCGTGGTCACCAACACCGGCGTCACCGACTTTGGCACCACCTTCCCGAACCGCATCCACGCCTTCCTCGAGGACGTGACCAACGGCGTGCCCAAACACAAACTGCGCGCCTCGGGCCGCGACGCCCTCGCCACCCTCGAGTACACCTGGGCCGCCATCGAGTCGTACGAGCAGGGGAGCGCCCTCGTGCGGCCGCATCCCCTGCCCCCGCTCGGACGCGACCCGTCCAAACCATAAAACGTGAAACGTAAGAATCCTCTCTGAAACCTGAACACTGGAGACTCACAATGAAACTTGGACTGAATTCCGTTCTTTTCGGCGGCTTTGACATGGAGACGGCCTTCAAATACACGAAGATGGCCGGCTATGACGGCATCGAACTCTCCGCCATCGGCGGCATGAGCGAGCATCTGGTGATCGAGCGCTGGCGCGAGTGTGCGCCGACGATCAAACGCCTGGCAAAAGAACATGAACTCGCACTGCTCGCGATGGAGCAACCCAGCCAGGATGCGAACGTCATGGAGGAGGCGATGCAGGCGGCGGTCGAGATCGGCATCCCGATCATCAACTGCGGCCCCGGCGGCAAAAGCGGCGACGAGGCGTCCCTGCGCGAAAGCATCGACTCCCTTGGCAGACTCAGCGCCCGCGCCGAGCATTACGGCGTGACCCTGTGCGTCAAGGCGCACGTGGGAGCCGCCATCTTCAACACCCCCACCACCCTCACCGCCTTGCAAGCGATCACGTCGCCCGCCTTCGGCCTGGACATGGATCCCAGCCACATCTACCGCGCCGGGGAGAATCCCGTCGAGGCGATAAGCCAAATCGTCACCCGCATCCGCCACGTCCACATCCGCGACTGCAAAGGGCGTCAACAAAACCCCGGCACTCCGGAAAACCAGGCGAACGGCCGTGGTGACATCGATCTTCTTGGCTATATAAAAGTCCTTAAGGCGAGTGGCTACACGGGGACGGTCGACCTCGAGGTGATCGGCGCGAAGGCCTATCCCATCGAGCGTTGTTGCATGATCGCCTCCGAAGCCCGCGGCCACATGCAGGCGTGCCTCCAGGCCTGTGGCGCACGGTAGCATCAATTTCCCGAACACCGAACACTGAACACCGGTTTACCTTACTATGGGAGCACCAATGAACATCGGCGTTGGAATTCTCGGTTTCGCACACGGCCATGTGGGCATGTACTGCCGTCAGTGGCTTGCGCACCCCGAACTGGGAATCTCCCTCCGGGGAGGCTGGGACCACGACCAGGCGCGGCTCGAAAAGTCGGTGGTTGAATTCAAGATCCCCGCGGAGGCGTCGGCGGAGGCTCTCGTCGCCCGAAAGGACGTTGACGCCGTCGTCATCGCCGCGGAGACCGCCATTCATGCTGACCTTGTCGAAACCGCCGCCGCGGCGGGCAAGACGATCATCCTTCAAAATCCGATCGCCCTGACCATGTCCGACGCCGACCGGATCGTCGCGGCCGTCGCCAAGAGCGGCGTCCGCTTCACCTTGGCCTGGCAGATGCGCGCCGATCCGCAGAACATCAAAATGCGGGAACTGCTCACGGACAAGTCACTGGGGCGCGTCTTCATGGTCCGTCGACGTCACGGGCTTGGCGTCTGCCTCGACGACAAGTTCGCCTCCACGTGGCACGTGTCGCCCAAATGGAACCGCGACATCTGGGCTGACGACTCCTCGCACCCGACCGACTTCATCTACTGGCTCCTCGGCATGCCAGAGTCGGTCACCGCGGAAGTCGTGTCGCTGCACAATCCATCAATGCCAAACGACAACGGCATCACGATCTTCCGCTATCCCCATGGCCCTCTGGCCGAGGTGTGCTGCTCATTCACCACCCGTGCGATCGAGAACACCACCGAGATCATCTGCGAACATGGCACGATCGTTCAAAATTTCGGCGACGCGCCAAGCTGCAACGCCCCGCGCCCGGCGGACGCCGTAGGTTTGAAATGGTTCACAACCACCGAAGGCAAATGGATAGACAGCGGCATCCCCAGCCCGGCAAACCACGGAGAACGCATTTCGGGATTGGCGGCACCGCTGGCTGGCTTCCTGGGCGGTTCCCGCGCTCCCATCGCCACCGCGGAAGAGGGACGCGATGTCCTGCGGATGGTGCTCGCCAGCTATGTCTCCACCAGACGCGGCACGCGCGTGTTGACCTTCGACGAAGCGATAGCAAAAGTTTAAGCTGCAAGCTACTTACAAATAAACCACAGGAAAGGAACAACGTCATGGCCAAGGCAAAAAAGGAAAAGAAGCCGAACATCCTCTTGATCGGGGTCGACTCACTTCTCTCAACCCACATGAGCTGCTATGGCTACAAACGGCAGACGACTCCCCACATCGACAAGTTCGCCGAGGGCGGCGTCATTTTCGAGCAGACCATCTCCTCGCACATCCCGACGACCCCCGGGTACGCCTCGATGCTCACCGGCCGCGACTGTTTCGGCACCAAGTGCGTCGCGCTCCGCCACAAAGGCGCCCTGCCCGCCAACACCCCCACCCTGCCCGAAGTCCTCGGCAAGGCGGGCTACGAGTCGCTGTGCGTCGGTTTCACCGGCAATCCCGCCTCCCGCGGCTTCGACAAGTACGTGGACTTCTCCGGATGGGGCAGCAACAGGGACGGCTGCCTGCGCAAAGCCGAAAACCTCAACAACGTCTTCCTGCCCGAACTCGACCGCCTCGCGGCGGGCGACAAACCATTCTTCGTCCTGCTGCGCCACATGGATCCGCACTCGCCCTACCTGCCGCCACCACCGTATGACCGCATGTTCTACACTGGCGACCCCTGCGACAAGAAGCACAAGTCTATGAAGCCGGTGATGGACTTCGAGCCCTTCCGTGACTACTTCATCACGTGGATGCCACCAGGCATCACGGACAAGGATTACGTGATCGCCCAGTACGACGGCGAGATCGCCTACATGGACGCCTGCATCCAGCGCATCTTCACCCAATTGGAGACGCTTGGCATCCTCGATAACACGATCGTGGTGCTCAATAGCGACCATGGCGAGACCCTTTATGACCATGACTGCTACTTCGACCACCATGGCCTCTACGACGTGACCCTGAAGATCCCGTTGATCATCCGCTATCCTGCGAAAGTTCCCGTGGGACGCCGCGTGATGGGCTACAACCAGCAGAAAGACCTCATGCCGACGCTGCTGGAACTGGCGGAGATCAACACGAAGGTCAAGACCGACGGACAATCACTCATGCGGCTGGTCGACGGCGAGACGGCAAGCTTCGAGTCGTCCATCTACCTGACCGAATGCACCTGGATGCGGAAGCACGGCTGGCGCACCCCGCACTGGAAGCTGATCGTGGCGCTGGAACCCGACTTCCACTTCAAGCCGGCGGTCGAACTCTACAATCTGGTCGAGGATCCCGATGAGTTGGTGAACCTCGCCGACCAGCACCCCGAGGTCGTGCAAGCCCTCCGCGCCGAGATGGACTCGTATCTGGCGAAGCGCGAGAAGGAGACCGGCTCGCCGCCGCCGATCCTGAATCAGCCCGAATGGCACGGCGTGAAGGGCGTCGACTACTTCACCTCCAGCAAGCAGGCCTATAAGACCCTGCATATCGGCGATCCCAACGAGGCGAAGAAAATCCAGGCAGAAGCGCGGAAGTAACGCTTGACAATAAAAGCTCCAAATCACAAGTTCCAGAATCCAAACAATTTCAAATAGGGAAATTTCAAATGAAACAAAACAGCACTGTCTTTGTTTGTGGTTTTCCCGATTCTATATTTGCTATTGTTTGGAGCTTGGGGTTTGGAGCTTGATTTTTTCCCGCACAGAAGTGCTTGCCAGGAGTTCAAAGTATGAAACAGCAGAGGGTGGGAGTGATCGGGCTTGGCCCGATTGGCAACAAACACGCCGGCATCTACAAGACGATGGAGTGCGCCACGCTCGCCGCAGTGTGCGACATCGACCATGCGCGCGCCGACGCCGCTGGAGCACGCCTTGGCGTGCCGCAGTTCTATTCCGTCAAGGAGATGCTCTCCGCCGTCGAGTTAGACATGGTCAGCGTGGCGACGGGCGGCACGGAGTACGGCAGCGACCATTTCGCGCCAACGATGGAAGCCCTCGAGGCGGGACTTCACGTACTTGGGGAAAAACCCATCTCTAACGAGATTCCGCAGGCGGAGTTGATGGTGGCGAAGGCCCGCGAGAAAGGGTGCTGCTACGGCATCAACCTCAACCACCGCTTCACGCCGGCGGCGCAGTTGGCGAAACGCTGGGTCGACGAGGGACGCATCGGCCACCAGCTTTTCATGAATGTCTCGATGTGGATCATGAACCCGCGGGAGACTTCGCCATGGTTCCAGATCAAGGCGCTCCATCCGCACACGGTCGACATCATGCGGCATTTCGCCGGCGACATCGTGGAGGTCCAGTGCTTCGCCACGAAGGCTCCCGGGCGTAAAATCTGGTCGACCGCGCAGTTCAACATGCGCTTCGCGAGCGGGGCCGTCGGCCACCTCTGCGGCAGCTACGACATCGAACGCGGTCATCCAATGGAGCGCGTGGAACTGGCGGGCGTCAAGGGCCGATTCGTCATCGAGGACATGTTCAGGGAAACCACTCTCTACCCAGCCGGTAATCTTGAGAAGACGGTCTACAGCAACCCGCTCTTCGGCGGCATGCGCGACTTCGACGACACCTTCCGGAACCGTCTGACCCGCTTCGTCGAGCAGTTGAACGAGGGAACGCCTCCCGACGAGATAGACGGCACAGGGGCGGACGGCCTCGCGGCGCAAAAGGTCCTTGCGGCCGCCATCAGATCGATCGAGAACGGAACGGTGGAGCGGGTGTGAGACCGCAGGGTGTTCGGTGTTATGAAAACCAACCAGTACCAAAACCAATTTTGTCTCCAAAATTGTTTTCTCTTTTATTTCCGTCGTCGCACTCGCAAAAACTATTTTCCCAACACGGCACGCATAGAACATTTTAGGAAATAAAAAAAGGGGGGAGTTCAATGTTGATCACGGTCATCGGGCGGGGGCATTCCGGGACCAGGGCGATCTCGCACACGCTGACAGCCAGCGGCGTGCACATGGGAGGGCAACTGAACGGATCGGGGGATCTGGTACCGGCGGAGGATTTGTACGAGGCCTGCCGCGTCATGAGCCGCCACGTGAAATACCTTGGCAATCTGCGCTGGGACTTCTCGGCCCTGCACACGATGGAGATCGATCCCGAGTTCACCAAACTCGTCACCTCCTACCTCGCAAGCGTCTTTGACAGCGACGCCGATCGCAAAGGCTGGAAACTCCCCGAGACCATCCTCATCTACCCGTGGATCGTCCGCATGTTCCCGGACATCAACTACATCTTCTGGATCCGCGACCCCCGCGACAGCATCATCGGCGCGCACATGACCGACGACCTCGCCGACTTCAACATCCCCTACGACCACACTGACGACGAGCGCGAGCGCCGCGCCATAAGCTGGAAATACCAAGCCGAGATATACAAAGCGACTCCTCGTCCAAAAAAACTTCTCGAGCTCAGATTCGAGGATTTCGTTCTGCGCCAAGACGAGACGCTGAAGAAGCTTGAGGCGTATCTGGGATTCCCCATTGCGAAAATCGAGGCACGCCCTGATTCCATCGGACGCTGGAAGACCGACGAGGGGCAACATGACTTCCCGTTCTTCCATGACGAAATGCGCCGCTACGGCTACGAGTCCTGATACCGCATTAGAATTTTAAATTGAATATTTTTCGGAGAGAAATCATGATCAGGAAAGCATACGTGATGTCCGTCAATCCCGACCAGCACGCCGAATACGAAAAACGGCATCGACCGATCTGGCCGGAACTTGAGGCAACACTCAAATCCCACGGCGTCCTGTCCTACAGCATCTTCCTCGATACGGCAACCAACCAACTGTTCGCCTATGTCGAGATCGAAAACGAGGAGCACTGGAACGCCATCGCCTCGACCGAAATTTGTAAGAAATGGTGGAAGCACATGCGCGAGATCATGCCCTCCAACACCGACAACAGTCCCGTCTCGAAAGAACTCCGCGAGGTCTTCCATATATAACAACATCCGGAATCGATGACGATTCCGATGCCTGCTCTTCCCGCATTTTCTGCAAATCATTCCGCGCTTTGCACAAAGCGCCGACCTCGCTTCCATGGTAGATTATCGGTAGCTGATACGAATCAAACCAAGGATGGGAGGAGCTCATGAACACCGCCCCGCACGCATATGTCCACCCTTCCGCACTTCCACGCTCGAGTGGTTCTGCCTTTCTTGGTTGCGTTGGCATCGCTCTCGCCCTCATCGCCAGCGCCGGAACGGCGGCTGACACCCCCGCCCCCTTCACGTTGTCTCGCGACTGCCTTCAGTTCGACAAGGGAGACCTCCAATGGGCCGAAGGCGCTAAAGAGAAATGGGATAAGGAGAAGCTACCCGCCGCAGGGCCGTATCCATTCTCTGGTTGGGCGGAATATTCTTTTGATATTCCCCGCGGGACCTGGCACACACTGCACTTCACCGGCTGGAACTCATTCGCCCACAGCTTGTATCTCGACGGCACGCGCCTGTACTATGGCGGGATAACGGGATGGCCGGGACAGCCAGCCCCCAAGGCCGCGGACAGCATCAAAGCAGCAAATCTATACCTGACGGAGGGCAAACACACAATCCGGATCGAACGCCTTGGCCGCGTCGGCTTTCCCGCTGGCTTCCCCCGCGGCTGGACGCTCCGCGCCTCGGAGGGAAAGCCGTCGGAGACAATCTCGGTGCGAGTCATCGGACAGTCCATCTGCCGCGTCGGAGAGAAACTGGCGCTCGAGGTGACGGCAGGCGGATCAACAGAAGCCACCGTGTACGACTTCATCGCCCGTGAAGGCTTGACGGGCACCGAGAACAAAGCGTACTCGCTTGCAATCCCCGCATCCGACAAACCCGCACCCCACCGTGTCGAAATACCGTGCGAGAAGGAAGGAGTGTTCACGCTCCGCTGTGTGACGGGTGGCGTCACACTCCAGCCGTGCGAGTTCAACATCTCCTACGCCGTGATCGACACGAAAACGCCGCCGCCACCCACCAAGGGCGCGAAGCAAACACTCATCCACGATATCGACTGCGTCGCCAACACCGTTAACGGCAAGGCGGTTGTCGTCGGGACGAACTACTGGGAATGCAACGGCCCGACCCGGATCAACGAATCAACGGCGGGGAAATACCGCGAGACCAACGACGGCCGCGGCGAAGGCGTCGAGTTCGACAAACAGATTCCGGCTCGCAACTTCTCAGGCTTCGCCTACCTTCTCGACATCGAACCGGGCGACCACCCGTATATGCTTGAGATCGAGCATCCCGACGACGATTGGCGGTCCGTGTGCGTCTCACTGGCCGATGTCGATGATATGAAGGAGCAGAAGGGATTCATGCCCCCGCAAAGCGGCTACGAGACAGGCGGCATATTCCCGCTTTCAAACAAGATGCAGACACACCGGATCGTCTTCTGGTCGAACTCGAAACAACTGCACGTGGGGCTTGTCAGCTCCCGCATTGGACGTAGGGCTGCCGCCGCCAA
>CAYTFM010000284.1:9774-12020 GCA_964436735.1 uncultured Victivallales bacterium
AATGCGCATCTCCCGCATAGACGGTTCCCTCCCAACGCTCAGCACAAACCGTCAGGACGGACGCGTCTTCGCCTCCTGGATGGAGGAGAAGGACCGCTGGCACATCCACTTCAACACCCCGAAGCAGTTCTCCGAGATCGAGCGAGACTATATCGGCATCAAGCGGTGGGTCGAGCTGTCGAGCTACACCGGCATGAATGGGCTGTGGCCAACGGAGGCCGCCTACCAGCAATGCACCTATGACTCGCAGGTGCTCAAGGGGTATCTGCCCAAAAGCCACGACGCGGCGCGGATCTCGGCGCTCATGTGCGAGAAATACCGGATGAGCTATGTCCCGGAAATCTTCCTGGGCAAACAAGGATACTTCAACAGCAAAGTCATGACCGCCAACGCTGAGGCTCCGCAAGACCTCTATGACTACTCTTTCCAGGGCATCAGCCTCTCGAACCCGGATCTGGTCGGCGGCGTCCTTTGGCCGAGTTGGAACATTCTGCATCCGAAGATCCAACAGATCATGCTCGACGTCTATGGCGAACTGGCGGACAAGGTCGCCGATTCCCCCGCCTTCGCCGGCATGTCCGGCCGCTTGGACGGCTGGCTGTGGGATGGTCTCTATTCCTTCAGCAGCTTGCAATGGGGATACGGCGACTGGACCATCGCCCAGTTCGAAAAAGACACCGCCATCAAGACACCTGGCAAGGCGAATGATCCCGCCCGCTTCGAACAACGCTACGACTTCCTGACCTCCGGAGACATGCGTACAAAATGGCTACAGTGGCGCGCCACCCGAGTGACCGAATTCCTCCAGAAGCTCCGCGACCGCGTCCGTGGCAACCGCTCGAATGTCACGCTCTTCCTCTGCGGCGATGGACGGACTGATGAGATTCACGGCGAAGTGGTTGTGCCGCGGGATCCGCGGCGACGCTTCCTCGAGATGGGAATAGATGTGGACGCCCTCTCAAAGGAGCCTGGAATCGCCATCGTCCCTGGCGGCGGCTACGGCCGCGGCAAATCGTTCACCGCATTGGCGGAGCAGAAGGCGTACGACGCCTTTCTCGATCCCGCGCTGAAAGCCATCGGCTACGGCAAGAACTGCGGGTTCTATTTCTACGGACAATACACCGAGTGGGGCAAGGAATTCCCGCTGAACAAGCTGGGGGACCCGCTCAAAAACTACTGGTACACGGGAGCCTCGGACGCCGTTGGCCGCAACAGTCTTGAGCGTCTGGCGGTCGTCCTGGCCGACGAGGACACGATGTACGTCCGCGAGGGCGGCTATGGCTACACCTTCGGCGACAGGGACATCCGGGGTACATGGCTGCGAGAATTCACCGCACTGCCACGGATACCTTTCGAGCCGCTGCCCGAGGCGCGCGATCCCGTCGCCGTGTGGCAGACGGGGAGACCAGGAACCAGGGTTCAGGGTTCAGGCAAAGAGCAACCACCATCTTCTCCTGATGCGCAAAAATCATCCTCTGTCAACCGCCCCCTGACCCCCGACACCTTCCTCTTCTATGCGGTCAACCGCGAGCGGTATCCGGTCACGCTGACGCTCGAAATCGCCTCGGCCGGAGAGGTCGCCTCGCTCGCGACGGGAGTTTCCGTGCCTATGCGTGACGGCAAACTAGTTCTGGAGCTTCAGCCTTTTGAGCTTCAGTCCTTCAAGGCCGGACCGGATGCGTCGATCGTCTCGGCCCGCACAGAAGTCCCCGCCATGGCGGTCGAGGCGGTGAAGAAACGCCTGGCCTTCTGCCAGGATCTGGCCGAGGCGATCACGACTGGCAGCTACAACAACGCGTTTAAGAAAGAGCAAAAAGACGCGTTCATGAGCAATCTTTCCGCCGCGTGGGACGCCTTCCAAAAAGGACATTACTGGCGGGCGCGGACGGCGTTGACCATGGCGCCCATGATGCTCATCTTCAAGGAGACGGGTGAGTATCCCCCGGATCAAGTGATCATGCGCTTCCCCAATGAGCTGGTGGACGAGCGTACCGACCGTTTCGAGCCGCCGGAGTCCTTCTTGGGCGCAGGCGAACTCGGGAAGATTATCGTTTCAGGCTCCAAGACCGAGATGGTCAGTTCGGAAACCTACAACAAGGACTGGCGGCTGACCAGCGTTATCAAGGCGACCGAGGGGAGCTTGGATCTGGATCTCGAGGTTCCGGCGGCAGGCTCCTATCGGCTCTGCCTGGGACACGTGGCGGCATCCTCCGGCGTGATGATGGTCTCACGCGGCGGGAAGAGCC
>CAYTFM010000285.1:0-12010 GCA_964436735.1 uncultured Victivallales bacterium
TCTCGAAGATGGCGTGTTCCGCCTCGTCAAGAATCTGATCGACATCCGTACCCGTATCATAGCTGTTTTTTATTATTCTGTTAGCCGTGCCGAGCAGTTGCCGCAGGATGGCTCGTTCCTTTACGATTTTTGCGTAGTGGCTGATATTGGCTGCGGAAGGGACGTTGTCCACCAGGGAGGCCAGATAGGCCATGCCTCCCACGGCGTCGAGTTGCTTCTGCGCCTCGACCTGCTTCTTGCCAATCTCATTGGCGAACGTCATGGCGTCGCGCAGGAGTTCCTCTGAGCAGAACTCCGCCTCGCCCTCAATCATGATGACTTTGTCGGGAAGGCCGGCGTAGACGAGTTCGAGCGTGCTTTTCTTCATCTCATCGTGGGTCGGATTCGCGATGAACTTGCCATCGACGCATCCCACGCGGAGCGCGCCGATCGGCCCGTCGAAGGGCAGGTCGGAGAGGCAGAGCGCCATCGAGGCGCCGAGCATGCACAACACATCGGAGTCGTTCTGGCCATCGGCGCTGAGCAGCAGAGCCTGGATCTGGACCTCGTTGAAGAACCCCTTCGGGAAGAGCGGCCGCACCGGCCGGTCGGTCATTCTGCAGGTGAGGATCTCCTTGTCGGTCGGGCGCCCCTCGCGCTTGAAGTAGCCGCCGGGGAATTTGCCGGCCGCCGAGTATTTCTCGCGGTAGTCGACCTGCAGCGGGAGGAAGTCGCCACCCTCTTTCGCCGGTCCGGAGCACGCCGCGACCAGCAGCGTGGTCTCTCCCATGGTAAGCAAGCAGGAGCCACCCGCCAACTGGGCGAGCTTCCCTGTCGAGATTGTGATCGAGCGTGACTCGTCGAGTTTGATTGTTACTGTCTTTTCTTCACTCATGTTTCTTTCCTTTTCCTCTTGTTTCTTTGCGTGTATCGCGTAACGACAAAGAGGCGGATGCGCACGCGCATTTGTCTGTGGTAGGCGCCCGGACGCGTGGTCCACAGGTGTATGCGTTGTCGTAAGTGTGTCTTGGTGGAGAGAAGCCCGTTTGACAAGGTCAAGCACGAGCTTGAGAAGAGTCCGCACGGCGTTTCCACTTGTGGAATCGCGGTAGAAGCCTCCGCCCGCTTGTCGGGAGCTTGTACCGGCACGAATTCCACAGAGCTCGGAGAACCTCGGCCCTTCACTCGCCATCCGCGCCCCGGATCTTGAGACGGGATGGCTTCCAACTGCGCCGTCGCAACAGGGACGGCGCAACACCCTTAATGGCGTATATCCAACTCCTTGACTAACATTCCATGCTTTTCAGGGTTCGTCCTCTTCAGGTAATTCAGCAGTTTACGGCGCAGAGTAACCTTGGCGATCAACCCGCGGCGGGTGCTGTGGTCTTTCTTGTTTGCCCGAAGATGCTCGGTCAGATGGTTGATCTCGGCGGACAAGGCCCCAACCTGCACTTCGCTTGATCCCGTGTCCTTCTCGTTCCTGGCGAACTTCTTGCTGACTTCCTGTTTGCTGTCCATCAACACATTTCCCTTGATTTCAGTATGTTTTAGTGTTGTCGAATGCCTGTGATAAAACCATCACGAATGGTTAAACTACATCGGCTTCCCGTTTGTCGCAAGCTTTAAAACCGTGATTTTCTTGAAATCATCACCTCGCCCAAGGGTGGTGCTCACGTCATTCGCTTCAATTTTACCGGAGGCATGCAATTGCATGAAGCGCTTCGTCGGGATATTTTTGACGTCCGTCACTCATCAACAGCGCGAGGCTGTCCAATGTCCTTTCTACGCCACCTCTTGCCACTCGCGGTTGCGTGCCTGTGCGCGCCGCCTGCGCCATCCCAACTGAAAGACAATCCTCTCGAGATCCTGCAAGGCGTCGACGACGACCAGAAGGGGAACGACGCATCTAGTGCAAAAGAGCCTCATGAACGTGCCACTGTTCCCGACAAAAGCCAACTCGACGAAGCGCTTAAAGTCGTCAAGAAATCGTTCAAAGACGATTATTTGCTTTCGAAACCCGACGAGAGGAAGCGTTTCGCCAAGAAACTGCTGAAGCAGGCCGAAAAGACTGAAGAGCCAGCGACGCGCTACGCTCTCCTCCAAGAGGCGTACGACATAGCCTTCAAGGCCAACGAACCATCGCTCGCCCTCAAAGCCGCCAACGCCATCTGCAAACAATTCGAAGTCAACGCCATCTCCTTCCTCGACAAAACCCTTGCGAATCTGGCAACTGCCGCCAAAACGCCAGAGGCGAACGCCGACATGGCGGAGGCGTTTCTCAAGTTAGCGGACGACGCGTTGAGGCAGGAGAATTACGCCATAGCCGCTAAAGCCGCGGCGTCCTCGTCGACAGCGGCCTTAAAGACGAAAAGCACACCGCTGCAAGAGAAGGCGAAGGCGAAGATCGAGGAGATAAAACAAGCGGCTACGAAATAACCGGAGGGGCACTCTCCCGTTAAATCGGAATGTCTTTGACCTCTTTCTTTCTCTCCTGCATCTGGTCGATGAGTTTTTTGACCCCGTCGCGGAAAGAATCAAAACGCCGCTCATTGATCTTAGTCAGAGTGTTGGGCATCACAAGTTTCCTATCCAAGCATTTGTTCTCCACTTCCCTCATATCCGGCGAGAACCCTTCTCCGCTGCGCAGGAAATCAATCATCTTCTCGCAAATGGGTCTAACCTTGTCCTTCATCTCGAACATGCCCACATCGATGGACCGCTTCGCCTTCTCCCCGATACCCCCAAGGGCGGCGAGAATACGTTCATTATTCTCTTTCACCTCTTTTTCCGGAGAGTCTTTCAACGCCGCCTTCTTATAGTCGGGAACCTCGAAGACTATCGAGATACCATCCTTCTGGTAGTTGTATTTGATCACGGGAATGACGAACTTGAAGCCAAGATAGCCCTGTTTTTTGGGAGTTTCGTCCATCTGTTTGAGAAACAGCAGATTCTCGATGGTCGTTTTCTCTATTTTCGGCTCGCCGTATTCCAGTTCAAGCTTCTCCAGGATGTCATCGACGGGCAGGTCGGCAGAATAGTCTATCGACATTTCGAGCAGTTCCGTCTTGATCGCCGGGTCCTTGCCTCCCGTCGGGCGCTCGAAAAGGAAATAGAATCTCACTCCACCCGTTTTCGAGATCGCATAGATGTAGTTTCCCCCATACCCTTCACAGATGCGATCCCTGTGCTTGTCACCCAGCGATTTAGCGATTTTCTCATCAACGAATTTATTAACAAACTCATTCGCTTTGTAGTTCTTGCTTTCCTCGACCTTCACATCCATTTCGCGAAGTTTCTTGTCCACCGTTTTGAAGTCGTCGCCCCACATGATGCTCCGATAGGCGGGAACCTTCGACTCATCTTTGCGGTCTGGCTGCGCAGCGGATGCGCCCACGGCCACCGCAAGCAGTGAGATCACAGCGGAAAACTTCACAATTCTTCGCATCATACACACCTCCCCTATAGCAACACTTGCTCAATATCTGTTAAAAAATACATTTTCCATTTCGAAAATCAAAGCGTTTTGCGGAAATAGTCGATCGTTCGGGCCATGGCACTGCTCGAAGCAATAATCGGCTTATAAGACAACTCGGTTTTCGCAGCAGAAATATCGAAATACCGCGGACGGGCAAGCTGCCCCGCGACAAATCGGGTCATCGGTGGTTCACCCAAGAGAGGCAGCGCACGGTACACCACCTCAAGAAGCGCGCCCGCGGCATAGGCTTTCCTGTAGGAGATTGTCCTACCGACTCTCGGGAGCCCGAGCTGTGCCAGCACATCGTCGACCCACCCCCAGAGGTTCACCGGCGCATCGTCGCTGATGAAATACGCCTTCCCCTGCGGTACCCCATCACGGAGAAGCCTCTCGGCGGCAAGAATATGAGCCTCCGCAGCGTTGTCGATGTACGTCAGGTCGACAAGATTCGTCCCATCCCCCACCTTGACAAGTTTCCCCTTTTTCGCCCGCTCAATGACCCGCGGCAGGAGGTGGGGATCGCCTGGCCCCCATATCAGGGGAGGCCGTATCGCCGCGACACGCGGGGCCGACCCTGTAAATCCCAGAACGTCTTTCTCCGCCATCGCCTTACTCCGCGCGTAATGGCAGAGGAAGTCCTCAGGATAGACGTCGGGAACAGGGGTGAATGACTCACATCCCTCGCATGGACTCACCGCGCTGGGCGAGCTTGTGTGGATCAAAGCGGAAACGCCGTTGCGCCGGCAAGCGGCGAGAACGTTCCGCGTCCCCAACACATTCACCTCGTAGTACTCATTCCACGCACCCCAGACACCAGCCTTTGCCGCGCAATGAAACACCACATCCGCCCCCCGCAGCGCATCCTCAACCGCCCCCGCATCCCGCAAGTCAGCAGTCTTGACCTCGACGCCATCGCGCTCAAGCCCGGGACGCCGCATGCGTCCAACGACGCGCACCTGGCGGCAGTCCAATTCGCAAAGCCTTCGCACGATCCGAGAGCCAAGGAACCCCCCTCCTCCCGTCACCACGACGCTTTTTTCCGACCAGAACATTGCCATGCGCCTCGCCGAGCTCCCCCATACCCTAGTTATTCAGGTTGCCACAGTTCATCATTACGGTCAGCCTTCTGCACCTCCAGCACTCTGATGGCGCGGTCAATTTCCATTTTCAGCTCCTTGGCGAACTGGCCATCTTCTTGATAGGCGCGCCAAACCTCCATCGCCTTGTCGAACTCACCTTTGCGCTCAAAAGACCGCGACTGCGACTTGAGCTCCTCCAGGTCTCGCTTGAAACTACCCCGCTTCTTGCTGTTAACGCTTTCCATGTGCTTCTTCTTCAATTCGTCGATCCAATACTGAGCCTTCGCCGAACATTCCTTGTCCTTGATTTTCCGCACTTCGTCGAATCTTCTCCACGCCTCGACAGTCCCATCAGGTGGTGGATAGGTGTTCATATACGCCTCCGCCTCGGCGAGGAGGGTCTCCGCCTTCTCCCTACGGGTCGTCTCCACGCTCTCGCGGATCATCCATGCGCATGCGGCAAGGGCGAGCAGCAGCAATGCGCAGAGTATGCTAATACGCACCTTACTGAGCTTGCGTGGATTGCGGCGAGTCATCAACGAGCGGACGAAGATTCCGACCGCATGGGAGAATGCGCCACGAATCACGCCCCACAGTCTCGCCATACGTTCCGCGACGGTGACGCGGGGAGCCACAACAACGGCAGAAGCGGCGAGATCGACGACAGGGGCTCCAGCCGCAGCCTTCTGAGGCTCCGAATCTGAAGCGCCTCCCAGGGGCTCTTCCTCGAGAAGGGTCTCGACCGCCTCGATGAACTGCCCCCAAGACGCATAGCGGTCGGCGCGTTTTTTCCCCAGCACCTCGGCGATTATCTTTGTGGTCATGGGTGAGAGTTCAGGCCTCAGTCGACGCGGGTCGGGGATTGGATCCGTGAAATGGCGCGAGATGATCGCCACCGAATTGTCGCCCTCGTAGGGGGGCCTGCCGACCAGCATGTGAAAGAGCGTCGCGCCGAGGGAATACATGTCCGCCCGGAAATCCAGATCCCGCTCGCCCCGGGCCTGCTCGGGGCTGATGTACATCGGCGACCCCACCATCATCCCGACAACTGTCAGATCGATGTCCTCGTCCAGCATCCGCTTCGAAATGCCCAGATCCATCAGCCTGACATCGCCCGTCGGCGTGACGATGATGTTCGCCGGCTTGATGTCGCGGTGGAGAATGCCGTGTTTCTCCCATGCGTACTTCAACGCCTTGGCCACCTCGAGGGCAATCCGCAACGCCTCCTTCTCCGCGAAGACCTCGCCCCGCTCAAGCCGCTTCTTCAAGTCGTCCCCCGGCACGTAGGTCATGGAGAAGAAATACCTGTCCCCCTCGTTTCCCGCCTCGATGGCGGCGACGACGTTGGGATGCTCGACATTGGCGAGATTGCGGATCTCGCGCTGGAAACGCATCAGGTAGGATTTGTTGGCGACCAGCGACGGTTGGAGGACCTTGAGGGCCACCTCCCTGCCCATCGACTTCTGCTCCGCCAGAAAAACCGTCCCCATCCCTCCGACGCCAAGTTCCCTCTTCACGACATAGTCGCCAAGCGTCGTGCCGATGGTGACGTCGCGCTCGTCGGAGAGTTTCAAGTCTGACTTACAGTGGGGGCAGATGATCGTCGACGATTCCGCCGTCGATTCGTCGATGCTGAAGAGCTTCCTACATGACGGGCATTCGATGTTATCAAGCATAGACGTGTCGCCTCGTGCGAACCGGCGGATGGCCGCGCGGCGGGTGAAATCAAGCGGCGCCCATTCGGACTACGTGGGCGTCAGCCCAATGAATGTACGGCACGATGCGTACTGCGTCAAGAGGAAGCCGTCCGCAGATACGCCAGTAGCTCCCTGCCCCACCATAGAGCGGCGTGAACGTGATGTTGCTCACCCGGACAAGGCAGGAGAAAGGAAAAAAGCGCCGACACCACGGCGATGCCCATAGCCATCAACAGGATGCGGTCACCTTCCGGGGGCAGGATATGGGACTTACTTCCCCTTTCGCCGGATCGCAGCGCAAATCCTGCGAGCCCCAAGGACATCCCCATCAGGCAATTAGACTTTCGCGGAAACGGGGCACGCCATCAAGGGACGAAAATCCCCCTTCTTTTTTCCTCGCCTGCTTGTCCCTTCGAGTATCCGAAGCTATTTTATCAGCTTTGCGCCGAACCCAAGAGACATCAAAAAGGATAAGGATCCAGGTATAATGTTTATCACACGAATGAACCGCCTGTTCGCCAGGCATGGGCGCGTCGCCTTTGGCATATTAACGTTATTCATTATCGTTCCTTTCGTTCTCTATTTCTCAAGCGGTGTCAATGTGACCGAGATATTCGCTCCGAAGAAGAACGCCAGCGGCGTCTCAATGTACGGCAGAAGCATTGCCTTCGACGAACTGAATCATATCATTGACATGAAACTCCTGTCGATCTCCCTCCAGTGGGGCATGCCCGTCGACTTCCGCAACTCCGAGGGGCGCCGTGAATTCCTCGAAGAGGCGCTTGACCGCCAGCGTCAATTGGACGAGGCAAGCAAACTCGGGGTGAAAGTCTCTGACAATGAGGTCGCCTCGAAAATCCTCTCCCTCAAAATGTTCATGACCGACAACAAGTTCGACGAGGAGAAGTTCAACCGACACGCCACGTTCTACCTCCAACCATTCGGACTGAGCAAGCAATCCTTGGACGAGGCGGTGCGCGGCGATCTCATCATCGAAAAACTGAAAGAGCAAATCACCAGAAGCGTCGTCGTCACCGAAGATGAGGTCAAATCGTACTATCTACTCAACAACGAGGAGATTATCTCTAAAGTCGCCCGTTTCAAATCTTCGGACTTCGTGAACCCCGAACCACCCGACGACAAGGATCTCGAGAATTATCTTGCCGTCAACCAAAAGAAATACCAGATTCCCGCGAAGTATAAGGCTGAGGTGGTCAAGTTCATTTATGAGGACTTCGACCAGGAGGCGGCGGGAAAATGCACTGACAAGATGCTTGAGGACTACTACAACGCCAACAAGGCGCGCTTCAAGGAATCAGTCGAAAAACCACTCGAACAAGTCAAAGAGGACGTCCGCAAAGCCGTTATCGAGCAGAACAAGTCGGCCTCCTCTCAGGAAATTTACGCCGCGTATCTCAATAAGCTCTATGGGTATTGCCCCCCAATCAAGCGCCTTCCTGGTCAACCTGTCTTCGACTCGGCCGCCAACTTCGCCCACCATGTCAAAGCGACCCGGGCACTCACGGACACCGATCTTGAGGTGTATTATTTGAAGAACAAATCCCGGTATTCGGAACAGGTTCCCAAATCCTTTGAGAAGGCCAAGGACGAGATCAAACTGGAGGTGGTCAAAAAGGAACGCGAAAAACTTGCCGCCGACAAGGCCCAGCGCCTGGCGAACGAAGTCTACAAGCAAATCGAGCAGGAAGGGAAGGAGGGCGTCGCCAGGGCCGCCGAGATCTTCAGCAAGTTTTTCAAAGATAAGGGGATGCATGTCGCACCGACGGACTGGGTCGAGGCGCAGACCACAAACATTCCGGGGATCGGCGATGAGCCTGAACTCGCAAAAGCGATTGCCAAGATCCATCCCGACCAACCCATCTCAGACACCATCAAAGGCAAGAATGCGGCATTCGTCAATTGCTTGACCGCCATAGAGAAAGAGCGCGACGCAAAACTGTCTGAAATGAAAGATAAAATCATCAAAGACTACAAGGACGAGAAGGCATTGACGCTCGCCCGCGACACTGCCCGTGACACCGCCGCCAGAATCACCAAGGCCCTTGAGGAAAAGAGCGACTTCAAGACCGCCGCCGGAGATGTGAAATTCGAGGATGTTCCCAAGTTCACCATATCCTCGTCCCCCGGCGGCATACCGGATGCGAAAACCATCGCCAACACGGCTCTCAAACTCAAAGCTGGTTCGCTTTCCTCGTCAGTCGAGACGCCTAACGGCGCACTCATCGTCTATGTTGAATCGCGCATCACGCCCACCGCCGAGAAGCTTGCGTCCCAGAGGGAAGTCCAGACGCAAAGCTACAAAAGCAAGAAGGAGCAAGCTGCCTGGGACAACCACTGCGCGTATTTGAAACAGCAGTCGAATACGGATATCAGCAAAGAGCTGCGGACCGATAAACCGAAACCGCAGGACTTCGATCCCAATAACATGCCTTTTGACATGTAATAGCTCGCTGTCCGCGCTTCAAAGAAAAAACCGCCCTGCGGAGGGCGGTTTTTTTGTTTCCGTTTGCCGCAGAGCATGCCCCAATCATTTCCCCAGTTCGAGACAGCGTTTCCTGAAATGGACGTAATTGGCGTACGGCACCTCCTCGGGACAACCGTGGTCAATCGTGGGGATGTAGCCGCCGCGCGCTTTCATCGTCGGGATGATCCTCTCCAGCATCTTGTCGATCTCGCCGGGCGTCGTGGCGAGCACCCGCTTGTCCAGTCCGCCGCTTATCACCAAATCGGGATATTCGCGCCCAGTGCGCACCACATCACAGTAGGACGCCACCTCGAACGGCGACATCACATCCATCCCCAGCGTCCGATACAAAGGAATCACCGGATCCGCAAAACCGTCAGTGTCCACCTGGAAGTACATATGCCGCGCTTTGTCTATCTGCCTGTCTTTGACGTTTTTCATCAAATGCTGGTAATAAGGGAGGAGGAATTCCTTGATCATCTCAGGGCTGATCAAGGGACCATGGTTGTAGCAGATGTCCTCGGCTATGAAGAGTTCATCGAGTGTCACATGCGCCTGATGCCGCGCGATAACGGCATCCGACAACTCAAGCCACGTCTTCATGCAATCGTGGATCAGATCGGGAGCGTCGTAGAACATGTAGAGCAGTTGCTCTGGTCCGATGAGACTACGAAGGTACATATAACCACCGATGAGCCCTTGACCGATCATCATACCAGCGGCCGCCTCCATCTTCGCCTTCCGCATCCGCTCACCGAGCGTGTCGAAACGCCCGGGCGCATCCGGCGCGAGACGCCATTTGACATCCTTCTCCCACGTCTTCCAGTCCTTAACCGGATGGTCGACGTATTCCGGCATAAACCCGCACCGCTTATTCTTAAAGAAAAGCACATGTCGTCCGGCATAATCCTGCATGATTTCCGTCTCGCCACGATCCTCGATCTGTTTCTCCTCAAAACAGGGTTTGAATGCGGCCTCGCACCAGCCGAGCTCGCCAAGACCATGCTTTCCGCAAGGGTCGAATCCAAAAAGCTGCTCATGCGAGACATCCTGCGGCATGCCTTCGTTTTTCCACCGTTCGAGCGTGCCCGGCATCAACCAGAACTCCCGCTGCACGATCGGTGCCCCAGGTGTGATGGCGTATGCGTCACGCAACTTCGCCGCCGCCGGACGCATCTGCTCTCTGGGCACCATTCCATGAATACCGTCACGCACCATCTTCAGCTCCGCGCTCATCTCCGCCTCCACATCAATATTCATATTGTTTTCGTTTATATTTTATCAAAATAATTCTATTTGTGAATGAATTAACCAACAATTAACATACATATTTCGAGCATTATCTTGCGTCCACTGACGAGTGGATAGCGTAGGCACTGGATCTGGGGCAGTGGTGCGGGGGGAAATCCGATGCGGCTCATAACAGTTCGCGAGAACAACGGAGTATTGCTACTCGACCTTGATCGTCACCGTCATAGACTTATCAAATGTGAAGGCGGCTTTGTCGAACTCGGGAGGGCCGAACGAGCTTCTTGCATTGTTCGAGGCTCCGTAGCGTTCACGGGGAACGCCGAGGAAGTTCTTGTCCAGTTTCCCGTTGGAGTTCTCGTCGTGGAAAACCTTGATGGCGTATTTCCCGTAGGGCAGCCCTTTGAAGACGTGATTCGCCTTAAGATCCTTCGGCTTCTCCGCGGCGGTGAAACTGAAGGCCTCGTCATCGAAAGATCTCTTATCTCTGGCGACGCCGATCCTCACCTCACCTGAATCGCTCTTGATCCCGGTGATCTCGATTGCGAGATCGCCGTCAGTCTTGCTCCCCTGCTGCTGCCTAACTTCCTCCGAGAGGGAGGCGAACGACGATGCAGCAAAGATGGCGACGGTGGCGGAAATGACAATGAACGCTTTGAATTTCATCGACTTCCCCCCACTATCAATTCAGGTTGTGTGAAATAATTCCCGTGGAAACCGAACGGGACATGATGCGGCACCTCGGCGCGGGCGACCTCGGCGAATGAGGCGGCATCAAGCACCACGAGGAACGAGGTGCCTTTGGAGCCATCGAGCACGACGGAAAGGATGACGCCGTCGTCCTCGTCCTTCCCGCCGGGGGCAGGGACGAAGACAGGCTCGCCTGGATAGCAATTGGGCTGCTGCCACGCGAGGGTCGCCCCCGAATTCACGTCTATTTTAAGGAGCCGGTTGTAGAAACAGTCCCCCCCTCCCCCCTTCGCGAGATTGATGCCATAGGCGTAACGGTAGGGAAGGCAGTTGCAGCGTTGCTGATTGATTCTTGGTAACTCGATGGCGTCCTCGGAGATGGCAGAACTGCGGACTGTCCTGGTGTTGAGATCAAGGCGGTATCGACGACACTCCGCGGGAGGAGGAGGTTCACACGCAAGACCAGAGGTGAGACGCTCCAAATACAAGGCGTAGATGATGGATGGATCCGCGAAAACGGGGGCGTCTATCACCACTTCCCCCTTCTCCTCGTAGGCATTGATGTGATGGACGACGAACATGGCGTCGGCCTCAATCACGGTGTGCCGCCCGGTGCGTTTGTCGACGACAATGAAGCGGGTGCCCTGCTCCGGACGCCACCGGTAGTTCTCGATGAGAGGCTTGCCGCTGAGGATGATGCTGAGCGGATTGACGACAAGGGGGCATTCGGTGATGATGAAGTAGTTGCGGGTCAAGGCGAAGCTGTGCATATAGGCGGGAGACTTGACGGAGATCTTGGCGATGGATTCGCGCGACCTCCCGCCGTCCTTGATGCGAACGATGTCATACTCGCTGGAGAAGGAGAAGCGAGTCACGATATTATAGTACGCCTTTTCCTCGTAATCGTAGATTACGTGGGCAGTGGTCATCTCCCCCTGGACGCCGTCATGGTAATCGAAAATGCCGACGGTGTCAAGAGTGCGGGGATCGAACTCGATGGGTTCAGGGGTCTCTGTCATGGCGACGAACCGGCCGTCGATCTTGACGATGTTCACGCACGTGTTGTGGGAGAACTCGGGGGGGGTCAAAGAAGCGAGACGACGAATGAGTGGCCGTCGGACCGTGGTGGCGAACTCGTCGTAACTTATGCGGCCAGTCTCCAGCGCCTTCAGGTAGCCTCTGCTGCGCACGAATTTGTTGGCATATCCCACCTTCCCGTCCCAGAACGAGAACTTGTGGATCATTGCCAACCCATCGAACCAGTGGCGGAACTTCTGCTCGCCTACCTCGAACTTGGCGGGACCGACCGGGATCCGGACCCTGACCATTTCCTTCGCATGGTGGCGTTCCAAGCCCT
>CAYTFM010000286.1:0-2457 GCA_964436735.1 uncultured Victivallales bacterium
GCGCCACCTCGACGGCAGCAAAACGTCGAACCCCGCCGGACTCCGCACCCTCCTCCAGTTCTTGGGTTCCGGAGTGAGATTGACCGTGTCGACCTTATACCGCGTCCGCATCTCCTGGTCGATGTGGGCGACATATTGAAACGGATCGAACACCTTCGACGTCACGGCGCACCCCACATGGTGAGCCAGCCTCCCGTACGCCATCGCGGTCATTCCCGACGACTCCGTGCCTCCCAGGTCCCTCGGCACCCTGTCTGGCTCCTGGTGCCGCAGCGCCATCAAAACTCTCTCACGTGCGTTCATGTTCATGCCTCATACTAACTACCTTTGTAGTCATTATAAAGGCGAAACAGCGCGACGTCAACGTTCCCGCGCAAGATTCTTTAGTTTTTATACGGCAGGGGCAAAGCCGGTGCCCGCCGGGGATCGGCTTACGATTTCACAATCGACAACACCACCGCCAACGACTGGTTCGACGCGATGGTTGACGGCATCTCCGCGGTAACGCCCTCGCCCATCAGAAAGCCGCCGGTGAGTTGTCGCGCCGCACGCTTCGGATTAAGTCCATCGCTGACGGTATAGGTTGCGTCGGAAGCCAGTCCGCGGAGTCGCCATGACGGTTGCTGTCCCACCCGACCAAGTTTGTAAACGAAAAGGAGATGCGAGGAGTCCGCCGGATTGGAGAACTGGGCGACTATCCACCCATCGCGCCGCTCGAGAAGCAGCGGCGGCGTGAGCAAATGGACCACCGCCCCGCTGATGAACCTCCGCCAGCGGCGGTGGAATGCCACGCAATTCCGCACGTTCTCCACAACGTCGAGCGGTAGGCTGGTAAGATCGCCTCCAAGCCCCATCATGCCGGGCATGGCGGCGAGCAGGGCGAACGTCGGGTCGTTGGCGGTCGCCTGATCCCACAGCGCACCCCCTGGAGTCAACACGGTGACGGGAGCGGCTTCCAAGGCCGCGCCATATCGAGGAATAGCCTGTCCCGCCCCGCGCATCACCGCCCAACGGATAATTCTTCCAGGCGGCAACCGCAGCCACGCGCCCTGACTGATGCGCAGCATGTCGACGGGATCGCAGCTGTCGCTCAGGAAGTGTCCGTCGAAATGCCTGAGGCTTTCGAGGTCGAGCCGCATGCCGCCACTCGCGCAGCCTTCGAAAAACGTCTCAGGATGGGCGGCGCGGAGCTCGTCGAGCAGGCGATACCATGCGGCATAGTAGCCCGCATGCTCCGCACCCGACGCGTCGCATTCGAAACCGAAATTGAAGTCGACCTTCATCCATGCAAGTCGATACGTCTCCACGAGTCGGATAATTTCCGACCTCAGGTATGCGTAGGCGGCAGGATTCCGCAGATCGATGCGCGCCACTCCGCCGACAGGGATGAACCATTCCGGCCTCTCGTGGCGGATGGGGGCCGTCGGCCCGAACCGCTCGGGTTCCATCCAGAGTCCGAACCCAAGCCCCGCGGCCCTCACTTCCTCGGCGAACGCGTTCATCCGCCCCTCGAACGCAGTTCCCGTCTTCTCCCGCCAGTCCCCGACCTGCGAGGCCCAGTCCGCTCCCGGCGCGTCGCCGTACCATCCGGCGTCAATCACAAAAACCTCGCAGCCAACAGATTTCGCGGCAGCCAATTGACGACGTAGACGCGGCACGTCGAGCACCTCGAACTGGTCGAACCAGGTGTTGAAGACGACTGGAGCCTCCTGCTTCGCGTTCTGGAAGTACTTCCTCAGCGTGTAGGCGTGCAACGAGGGCGCGGCAAGATGCGGCTCGCCGCCGTCAAGCGCCTGGATGAGAATCTCCGGCAGCTCGACCGAAGAGCCAGGCTCAAGCGATAACGACAGATTCTCGTCGGACAATCCCAGTTCGACAACCAGCCAGGGCGGCCGATCGGCTTCGGGTCTCGCGGAGGCCTTGATGACCCAATTGCCCACAGGAAGCACATGGAAGATGGCGCCGGCTGTCGTTCCGACCTCGCGCAGAGCGAGATACGGCGCGCCTCCCTCGCTCGTCCGCCCCCACCGACACCCCAGCGCATGCGTCCCCGTATGCAGTGGTGCCCACGCGCCCTGGTTCTCCCGACACCATTGGCTGCTCTGCTCGTACACCTCATAATGGCCGCACGGAAACGCGAAGCGGGCAAGACAGCGCGTCACGACAACGGTGGACTCGCCCACGTTGGACAGCGTGTCGCGGCGGCTGACAACGCCGGTCTCGGGACAACTTCGCCACAGCGAGGCGAGGCGCAATCCCGTTTCACCCACCTTCCAGCGAATCGACAGGGAGTTTCCCGAACACGCCGCGGCGTCAAGTGAGAAATTCCCTCCTTCGAACTGCCTGCCCGCCACGCCGATCAGGGCCATGCCGCGCGCCTGCTCCGGCCCGGCCTCCCCGCCTTCGCCGCGCACGCTGTCGAAAAGTCGTGATAGCCAGAGTCGACCGTCCTCTTGG
>CAYTFM010000286.1:2467-11304 GCA_964436735.1 uncultured Victivallales bacterium
GGGGGTCAACTTTCGGGTTGCTACGGTTGCTAACATGACGCTGACAATGTACCACAGAATACAACGCTCCGTGGCGCGTGTCAACGATCTGGCTGGAACTCAGCGGCAGGCACGATATCGTATGCGGTACACGGAAGTCAACCGAAAAGGAATTGTGTCATGGCAAAGCAGGAGAACAAAGACCGTCCCGCCGCGCTCCTGATCGGCGCGCATTTCGACGACTGCGAATGCGGCAGCGCGGCCGGCGTGGCGGCGAAGCTGGCGAAAATGGGCTGGCGCGTCGTTTTTTTGAACACCATCGGCGATCATTCCGGATGGTCCTTCGTGAAGGACAAACGGATGGAGAAGCGCTTCATCCGCGACGCCCATGAGGCCGCGCGCATTCTGGGGGCGGAGAAGGTGTTTCTGCCATTCAGGCACAATATGCTTCATCCGTGCGACACGAAGGTCGTCTCCGCCATCGCGGAAGTCATCCAGGCGGTGAACCCGACGCTGGCGTTCCTGCCGTGGCCCGACGACAACCACTACGACCACGCCCGCACCGCGACCGCGTCACTCGAGGCGCTCTCCTACACCAACCGCTTCGCAGGCGGCGCGCCGGTCCAACTGAAGCTCAAGGAGATCCTCGCCTACGAGATCTCGTCATGGCAGACGCGGAACTTCACCCCCGACTTCCACGTCGACATCGGCGACGAGATCGACCTTGTCGTCCAATCGATCAAAGCGTTCAAGGAGCTTTCGGCGAAGTCGATCGAACATTATGTGAATGAAAAGACGTTCCGCTGCCAGCACTGGGGGCTTGCCGCCTACTGCCGTTCAGCGGAGGGGCTCAAGCATCTGGGGCCGCAGTTCCCCGTCAAGTCACTATTGTCCGAGCTCCTTGGTGAGGCCTTGCGCCCCGTGGGAAGCCTCCAATATCCGTGGGGCGCGCGTTTCTTCCCTGGGGCGGGCGGGTAACGCAGGAGTCAGCTAACAGCATGCCGCGGGCCGCGGCCGGAGAACACTCGCATGGACACAAGCTTCCTTATATATACAGAAAAGACCGAATGCCAGGACTGCTACAAATGCGTCCGGCACTGCCCGGTGAAGGCCATCAAAATCGAGGAGGGACACGCCTCGGTGATGCCTGATTTCTGCGTGGTCTGCGGCACCTGCGTGCGCGTCTGCCCCAGCAAGGCGAAGCGCATCCGCGGCGACATCCCTCGGGCGAAGCAGTTGCTCGCCGGTGGTGTGCCCACCTTTGCCTCTATAGCCCCATCATGGGTGGCGGCCTTTCCCGGCGTCGCGCACGCCGCGATGGCTTCGGCTTTGTCGCAACTCGGCTTCGCAGGGGCCGGCGAGACGGCGCTCGGCGCACAGCAGGTTTCCGCCAACGTGGCCGAACTGCTCCGCGCCAAAGAGGCCCGCATGCTCATATCCACGGCGTGTCCGACCGCCGTCTCCTTCATTCTGAAATACGCCCCGACCTACGCCGCGGCGCTCACGCCCCTCCTTTCCCCCGCCCAGACGCACTGCCTCATGATGCGGCGCGCGCGGAAGGACATCCGCACGGTTTTCATCGGACCGTGCGCCTCGAAGAAGGCGGAGGCCGAGGCGAGGCCCGACCTTATTGACCTCGTCCTCACCTTCGATGAACTGCGCGGCTGGTTCGAGGAGGCGGGGATCGATCTGCGCGCGGCGGCCAAGCCGAAGCCTGGTGCTGAATTCTTCCATCCCCGGGCCGAGGAAGGCGCGCTCTATCCGGTCGAGGGCGGGATGATCGAGACGCTCAAGGCGCACGGGGGACTTGAGGGCGTCGAATACCTCACCATATCCGGTCTGTTGAATATCGATCGCATGCTTGACCTTGATCCCGCCCAGGTGACGCGGCCAGTGTTCATCGAAACGCTCGCCTGCGAGGGCGGCTGCGTCAACGGTCCCGGCGCCCGCGGCACGCCGTGCGGCCTGCGTGCGAGAATGGCCGTCATCGAATCCGCCGGTCTTGTCGCCGCGGCCCGCGCGCGACGTCCCGACGCGGCGATCGCGGCAACGGTTCCCCCGGCTCCTGTCCCGGAAATCACCCATTCGGAGGCGGATATCATCAAAGCGCTTGAGTCCGTGGGAAAGCGAAGCGTAAGGGACGAACTCAACTGCGGGGGATGCGGCTATGAGACCTGCCGCACCTTCGCCGAGGCGCTGCTCGCGGGCAAGGCCGAGCCGGCCATGTGTGTGTCGTTCATGCGCAAACAGGCGCTGAAGAAGGCGAACGCCCTGCTGCGCTGCATGCCGTCGGGCGTCGTCCTTGTCGGCCCCGACCTCCGCGTGATCGAGTCGAACCGGCGCTTCGCCGCCCTGTTCGGGGAGGACGCCGTGGCGCTCTACGACGCGTCGCCGGGAATGGCGGGAACCGACATCCGCCGCATCGTGCCGTTCGCCGATCTGTTCAGCGCCGTTCTGAGGACGGGACAGGATCTGGTCAAAAACTCCTATCATGTCGGCGACAATCTGTACGACCTGAGCTTCTTCAATATCGAACCGCGGATGGTGGTGGGAGCGGTCATCGACGACGTCACGCTCACTCAGTGCCGCCGCGAGCAGATCGCCCGCCGCGCCCGGGAGGTCATCACGCGCAACTTGGCGGTGGTGCAGGAGATCGCCTCCAGCCTCGGCGAGCACATGGCCGACACCGAGATCATCCTGCGCTCCATCGCCGACGACTACGCCGAGAACGACTTCCACGAGGACGACCAGAAATGAGCGCCCCCACGCACAGCGCCGAGTTGTTCGCCGATTGCGCCTGCCATCAGATCCGCAAGCGGGGCGAGGAGGCACTGGGAGACGCCTTCGCCTCAAAAAAGCTTTCCGCCGAGGGACGCCTGCTCGCCGTCCTCTCGGATGGCCTTGGCAGCGGCATCAAGGCCAACATTCTGGCGACGATGACCGCCGCCATGGCGATGCGCTTCGCCGCGAGCGGTATGGACTTCGCCAAATGCGCCGGCGTCATGATGGAGGCGTTGCCCGTTTGCAAGGTCCGCGGCATCAGTTACGCCACGTTCACGATTCTCGACATCTCGCACGACGGCCGGGCCACCGTCGTGGAGATGGGCAATCCGCCGTTCCTGCTCATGCGGGGTAAAAAGCGCGTCCGACTCGAGTCGCGCAGCTTGCGCTCGCCTCGCTGGGAGGACCGCGACATCACCATCACCACCTTCGAGATTCAGCCCGAGGACCGCGTCATCTTTTTCAGCGACGGGGTCAGCCAGGCGGGAATGGGATCAAGGGCGTTCCCCAACGGATGGGAGGTCGACGGCTGCGCGAAAAAAGTGCGTGCCGCCCTTACGAAGGATCCCCGCGTCTCCTCACGGATCCTCTCTCGGATGATCGCCTCGGAAGCCCTCACCAAAGAGGGATGGCAGCAGGCCCGCGACGACATCAGCTGCGCCGTCGCCTATCTGCGCATCCCGCGCCGTCTGCTGCTGCTCACCGGGCCGCCATTCCATGAGGAGGATGACGCCCGCTTCGCCTCACTCGCCGCCTCGCACGAAGGACAAAAAGTGGTCTGCGGCGGCACCACCGCCAAAATCCTCTCACGCGAGCTGCGCCTCCCGCTCATGATGAGCCAGGACGACTTCGCGGACGGCATCCCCCCTGTCTTCCACATGCCGGGATTCGACATGGTCTCCGAAGGCATCCTCACGCTGACGCGGCTCGCCCGCTATCTCAAGAAAGGGACAACCGAGGGGCAGACCAACCCGGCGGTGGAGCTTTTCGATCTGCTCATGGAGAGCGATGTGATCGAGATGGTGGTCGGCACCAAGATCAACGAGTCGCACCAAGACCCGACACTGCCAATCGAGCTCGGCATCCGCAGAGGCATCATCCGCCGCGTCGCCCGCCTCCTCCAGCACAAGTACCTCAAAGAAGTGAAGATGCGCTTTATCTGAGTTTCCCGAGTGGCTCGGGAAATTTCACCAGTCCGACTCGGGCCACCCGCTCCGCGCCGCGGCGAGCTCGCGCTCAAGCTGCGCGTCCAACGCCTCCGCAAACCGCTCAAAGGGCTCGATGACGCCTTGCTGGTGCATGCAGAGCTGCCCCTGCTGATCGCTGGTCTTGACCCATTTGGCGTAGACGCGCATGTACTCCCGTTCGAGTTTGAGTGCCTTCCGCGCCTCTCTGACGAGAGGTTTTAGCATGTTCGGTGGTGGCCAGCAGGCATGGGGATTGCCGAGAGGCCACGCCTTGTAGCCGATGAGCGGAAGCTTCGCGTTCTGCAGATGCGCTACGGCTCTGATGTGGCGGGAACTGATGTCGCACAGATCCGCCATATAGGCCGCCTGCCCCCGTCCACGTTCGGCGCACGAGGCGGCGAGTTTCTGGAAGGCCTGCGCGGCCTTGGCGTAGCTGTCGGCGGACTTCGCGAGCCGGCGCCAGTGATACCCCGGCTCGGCTGTCGAATTGGTTATCACCCAGGCATTAGTGAACCCGATGTTGTAGGTTTTCGCCTTGCCATAAACGGTCGCCTCCTCAAGAAGCCGACACGCCTCGGCGGCGGCCTCAACCGCGCCCTCCCCGTAGAGGCGCCCGAAATAGCTCTTCTCGAACGGTTTCCCTACCACAGAGACGTCCCAGCACGCGGCGGCGGCCGAGGCGGCGTTGTGCTCGATGCCGCGGAGCCGCCAGTGGTTGAACAACATGGTGTCGGCTCCGAGCTCGACGGCCAACCGGACGTTCTCGCCAAGAGAATTTGACCACCCCTGGGCGAGCATCATGGTGCCATCGAACTCGTACCATGAGATCACGCCGATCTTGCGTCTGGCGTCGGCCAGCGGGCGCCCCGCCGGCCTCTTGGCCGCGATGTCACGGGCCCCGTAGTCGGCAAGGTAATGGAACCGCGCGCCCCGCGGCAGAATCGCCGCCACGACGGGCATCATCAGCCTGACGACCTCCGGGTCGGGACTGTAGACGGCGATCGACGGCTCGACCTTGCGCGCGGCCAACTTCTCACTCACACGTGGATCGGAGAGGATGGCGATGGCGTACTCGACGAACCGCACCGCGCCGAGCACGCAGCCACGGTAGGTGTCGCCCGGCAGGACCGTCCAGTACGGATGCGCCTTGGCGTTCATCTCCGGCCCCTCGTCAGGCGGCACAACCTTTCCCATGGCAGCCTGGTCGAACAGGCTTTCAGGCAGACTGAACTTGTGGCAGAGGCGGTCGATCTCCGCCTCGTAGGAGGCACTGCCCGACGGACGCCACACCGTTCCCTCTCGGGATATCAGTTGCAGCCCGTCAAGATCGGGAAATGCGTCGACGCACTGGAGGCACTCCGCCACGGCGATGTCGATCACCAGCGGATGCCGGATGTCGGGGTCGGCGAGTTTGACGCCGGACCATTCCTGCTGCCACTCGTTGCACAGGCCGCCAGTCGCCAAAATGTCCTCGGGCCTCTCGTTGGTCCAATCGGGGATTTTCGATGTGATGGCCGACGGCAGAGACTCCGGCTCGAAAGACACCATCGAGCGGATGCCCCTCGACTTGGAGCGGGCCATCATGCGCCGGTAGCGGCCGTGCATCGCGGTGAGCAACTCCTCCGGATCACGGATGCTTTCGAACTCACGGGGGAACCAGTGTTCCTTCACCTTCACCTTTTTCCGTCCAATCATATCCGGGGAGAGCGGCCTGCGGTTCAGATTGCCGAGGCTATGGCCAAGATGCCTGACCCCGCGGTACTCGAACGGAAACCACAACTGAGGCGTATACATGTGGAACAGGAGCAGGTTGAGCTTCTGGCGGGCCATGTCGTCGACGAACCGCGCGAACTCCTTCTCCGTCCAGAATGACTGATCCTGGACGAAGTTTAAATGCATGCGAATCCCTCTCGAGGGAACACTCGGACGATGGCGAAGCCGCATGACGGGGAAGCCGAGACAAGGAACTGCGGGGGGGAAAGTCTCGCCAGACAGGTCGAAGACACACCCCATCCTCTCCAGAAATGAGTAGACCGCGTGCAGCAAGGCAGCCGAGCCACCGCCTTTGATCTCGATCCCGGCACCGTCCGAGACGAGTTCGATCTCATCCTCGCCCAACTCCGAGGCTACCCCCAGCACGACACGCACCCGGGCGGCGGCGTCCTCCTGTCCGACAGTGATCGGCTCATCAGTCATGGCCGACAAAATTCTGACACATTCGCCGCGGGCGTACACCTGCAACGCGTCGGACAACCGGCTTCCCACAATCGCGATCATATCACATGCCTCCGCAGTAAATGGCTTCGCCGCAGGATGTAAAACTTAAAATCGTCTGCAAATATGTCCCGGAGACCGGGACGTTCCAAATCCGGAAAAACCCGGGGAGCGGCTGCGTCCCGGCGGCCACTTTGAATTTCCTCAGTTCAGCGAGCACGCGCTTTCGCAAAGCGGTTTCGGTTCAATTCCGCAAACTGTGGATGGGGGCGGGAATGCGGCCGCCGAAGTTGACGAAACGCGAGGATTTTCCGACGCACCGGACAGGCATGACGACGCTCTCGCCGAAAAGCCCGCCGAAGGAGACCATCTCGCCAGCCTTGCGTCCGGGGACGGGGATGAGGCGGACCGCCGTGGTCTTCGAGTTGATAACACCGATGGCGAGTTCGTCGGCGATGATGGCGGCGATCGTCTCCTCGTCAACGCTTCCAGGTATGGCGATCATGTCGAGTCCGACGGAGCAGACGCTGGTCATGGCCTCGAGCTTCTCAATCGTCAGGGTGCCCGCCTCCGCGGCCTTCGCAAGCTCCGCATCCTCCATGACCGGAATGAAGGCACCGCTGAGACCGCCCACCCCGCGACTGGCGAAGGAGCCACCCTTTTTCACGGCGTCGTTGAGCATCGCCAAAATGGCGGTCGAGCCAGGCGCGCCGATCTCGTCGACGCCCAGGATGCGGAGGATCTCGCCGACGCTGTCGCCGACCTTCGGCGTTGGCGCGAGCGAGAGGTCCACCACGCCGAACGGGATCTTGAGCTCCTTCGAAAGCTCGCGGCCGATGAGCTCGCCGCAGCGGGTCACGCGGAAAGCCGCATGCTTGATCTCCTCGGCCAAATCGTCGAGTCCGATGTTCTCGGCCCCCTCGTGGGCGATTTTCCGTTCAAGGGCGCGTGCGACCACGCCGGGACCGCTGACGCCCACGTTGAGCACCGACTCGGACTCCCCAAGCCCATGAATCGCCCCGGCCATGAAGGGATTGTCCCCGGGCTGATTGGCGAACACCACAAACTTGGCCGCGGCGAATCCGTCATTCTCCGCGCTTCGCTCGGCAAGCTTTTTGATTGTCCGCCCCAGCAAGAGCACGCCGTCCATGTTGATGCCGCTTTTGGTGGAGGCGGCGTTGACCGAACCACAGACCTTCTTCGTGGTGGCAAGTGCGTCGGGGATGGCGTCGATGAAGACCTTGTCCCCCTCGCTCATCCCCTTCTCCACATTGGCGGAGAAACCGCCGATGAGGTCGATGCCGACACGCTCCGCAGCGCTGTCGAGAGCCTTGGCGAGACTGGAGAACCCCTTCTTGTCAAACCCTGCGCCGATGTGGGAAATAGGGGTGACCGAGATACGCTTGTTGACGACGGGAACGCCGTGCCGTCCGCCAATCTTGTCGCACAGCTCGACGAAGTTTCCCGCGAGCCGGTTGATTTTGAACTCGATCGCCTCGCAGGTCTCCTTCACCGAGGTGCGGCGGCAATCGAGCAGGTTGATGCCCATCGTCACCGTGCGGACGTCCAGGTTTTCTTTTTGGATCATCTCGGCCGTCTTCAGTATCTGGTCTGAGCGCATCATATGGTCATATCTCGTTGATGGCTTTGAATATGTCGTTGTGACGAAGAGCGATGTCGAGCTTCTCCACCTCCGCAAGCTCTTCGAGCTTCGCGCGGATTTCGGCAAGCCGCTCTTCCGAGGCGATATCGAGCAGGAAAATCATGGTGTAGCGCTCGGCGTCGACGGTCGTCGCCAGATCCAAGATGTTGATCCCGTTCCGCGAGAGCAGATCGGACGCCTTGGCGACCAACCCGATGCGGTCCTTGCCGGCGACGGTGAGCACATACTCACGGGTGCTCTGCCGCAGTAGATCCTGCCGCTCGGTGCTTGAGGGGATGTCGGCGTCCATGACGGCGACCTCGATCGTCGCGCCCCCTGCGCCGAGCTTCCCCAGTTCCGTCTTGACTTTTCCCGCCTCAAGCTCCTCGGGGAAGTCGGCCATCAGGATCATCGTGAAGTATCCCCGGAGCACCGTCTGGCTCAGGTCGGCGAGGTTGCCCCCCATGGAACTTACCGTCCGTGTCACGTCGGCGATGATGCCGACGCGGTCCTTTGACATGATCGAGATAACGAATCTCGAGTATTTCGCATGCTTGTCTTTCATATATCTCCCAGCTTTGCATCACAAGAGAAGCTACAATATTATGGACTGGTGCGTTTTCCATGCGGCGGCGGCAAAATCATCACACCATCATTTGAATCCGGACTTGACTGCGTCCAAAACGGTGTTTTATTACTTGCTCTCAGAATTCCGGCTCCATCCGGGGTCAGCGTTCAATGGCGAGGTAGCTCAGTCGGTAGAGCAGAGGACTGAAAATCCTTGTGTCGCCGGTTCAATTCCGGCCCTTGCCACCAGTTTTTTCCTTATCCATTAAGCACTTACGTAAAACACTCTCATAGCGCATCATCCTCGCAAATCCTTCAATTTCCCTATGTTTCCCTCACGATATTGTAAACATTTTGTAACCACCCCCTGACGCCTGTTTTTCTTCCTGAAAATGCCTCAATCTCCCTCGTTTTTTCACTGTGTTGAAATTTTTTCGACATTTTCCGAGAAACTGCGTGCATAATTC
>CAYTFM010000286.1:11314-11970 GCA_964436735.1 uncultured Victivallales bacterium
ATCTCCCTCAAACTGTCCGTGGTGGGCGGCGAGGAAGACCCGCAGTGCGTGTGAGCTTTTGGTCTTGCGGGTCTTTTTCTTTTCACGGGAGAAACGGAGATGGAGATCACAAAGGCTGAACTGGAGTACATCGAGACAACACTCACACCAGGAATCAAGCACGGCTTGTTGTGTCAAGAGACTTTTAACAGGATGATCCAACTACTTGAGGCGGATCGTGTCGATGAGAAGATTGCAAAAAGGCCATGGTGGACAAAAGAAGAGGTTGCGCAGCACCTCAAGCTGAACGTCAGAACAGTTTCCACTTATATCAAGAGAGGGTTGCTACATCCAAGGCGTCTTGGGAAGAAGCTTGTTCGTTTCGATCCAGAAGAGATTGAGTCTCTTGCTGGAGATTATTTCCCACTGCCTGCCATCAAACAGAAAGACAAGGTACGCTGAAGCTACGGTGTCCCGGCGAGGCCGACGACGTGGAGCACCGGCAGCCGGCGACATGGTGCCAGCTGTGCCAGAAAGAGGAATGCAAGTGTGTCTGAGGACTGCGGGGAATGAACAAGAGCAAAAACATATAGGAGGCGCAAGATGAAGATGGACTGGCAAACACAAGAACAAGGAGGACAGGCGATGAGGACAAGAGCTGGGATGCCGAAAGCCGC
>CAYTFM010000287.1:0-230 GCA_964436735.1 uncultured Victivallales bacterium
GTGAAGTTCGTCGCCGCCGCCTTCCCCTCCGCCTGCGGCAAAACCAACCTCGCCATGATGGAACCCGCCATCCCGGGCTGGAAAGTCGAGACCATCGGCGACGACATCGCCTGGATGAAGTTCGGCAAAGACGGCCGCCTCTACGCCATCAACCCCGAGAACGGCTTCTTCGGCGTCGCGCCAGGCACCTCCATGAAGTCCAACCCGAACGCCATGCGCACCATCGACGA
>CAYTFM010000287.1:250-4100 GCA_964436735.1 uncultured Victivallales bacterium
GCGGCATCCAAGGCTGCCCACCCGAACGCCCGCTTGACCACCGCTGCCGCCCAGTGCCCGGTCATCGCCAAGGAATGGGAAGACCCCGCCGGAGTGCCGATCAGCGCCTTCCTCTTCGGCGGACGCCGCGCCAGCGTCGTGCCGCTGGTCATCGAGGCCACCGACTGGACGCACGGCGTCTTCCTCGGCGCGACCATGGCGTCCGAGATGACCGCCGCCGCCATCGGCGGGGCCGGACAGCTCCGCTTCGACCCGTTCGCCATGCTGCCCTTCTGCGGCTACCACATGGGCGAGTACTTCGCCCACTGGCTCAAAGTCGGCGGCGCGGCCAAAGACCAGAGCAAGCTTCCGAAGATATTTTACGTCAACTGGTTCCGCAAGAACGCCGCGGGCAAGTTCGCCTGGCCGGGCTTCGGCGACAACGCCCGCGTCCTCAAGTGGGTCTTCGAGCGTGTCAACGGTGAGGGCAAGGCTGTCTCGACCGCCATCGGCAATCTGCCGACCGAGGACGGCATCGACTTCTCATGCCTGAAGCTGGCCGACGACGACCGCAAACTGCTCCTCTCCGTCGACACGGAAGGGTGGCGCGCGCTCGTTCCGCAGCTCAAGACGCACTTCGAGAAGTTCGGCGGCCGTCTGCCCACAGCGCTCGCCGACCAGCTCGCCGCCCTTGAGAAACGCTTGCAGGGCTAATAAGTTTCAACTCCCAACATTCAACGCGCAACATCCAACTCGTTGAAGGTTGAAAGTTGGGCGTTGAGCGTTGAAAGTTTATAGTTGTTTATGTGGTTCGGTGTTCGGCTATTCCTGAAACCCGAAACCTAAAGCCTGAAACCCACACAGATTGAGGAGACCCACATATGCTCGGTTGCACCTATGGACGCCTTTTCCAACTCACCGTCGCCGGAGGCTCCTACCAGGAGGGGCTGGTCACGCATCTGCAAGGCGTGCCAGTCGGACTGCTGCTCGACGAGGCCGAGATCTACGCCGAACTGCTGCAGCGCAAGCCAGGCCAAGGCGAACTCTCATCGCCGCGCCGCGAGCCGGACATTCCCGTCATCTTCACCGGCGTCAACGCCGCCGACACCATGACGGGCTTCGCCAACGCCGGGCACACGAACGGTACCCCGCTGACCATCCTCATCCCCAACCAGGACCGCCATTTCGAACACATCGAGGCCTACCGCTCCACCAACCGCACGCCGCGCCCCGGCCACGCCTCCTACGCCACCTATCAAAAATACGGATCGTGGGACGACAGCATCGGCGCTGGCATCTTCTCCGGACGCTACACCTGCACCATCGTCGCCGCCGGCGCCGTGGCGCGCAAGGTGCTCGCCAAACATGGCATCGAGATATTCTCCTACGTCAAAGAGGCCGCCGGCGTCGTCATGCCGGAGATGCCCTTCGACAAGATCAAGGCGCAAGTGCAGGCGTTCCGCGACTTTCGCCGCGACACCGACCCCGTCTACGACCTCGTCTACACGCAGAAACGCATCACCCCCGGCATGCGCTTCTTCGAGAAGATGGTGGCGCTGGCGGAGGTCGAGAAGATGGTGCCCGACATCAAGCGCGCCCCGTTCACCGACGCCGAGCTGGCCGAACTTAAGGCCCGCGGCCTGCATCCCGTGCTCAACTGTCCCGACCTCGCGGCCGCCGACGAGATGTACCGCCGCATCCTCGAGATCAAAGACGAAGGCGACTCCAGCGGCGGCGTGGTCGAAGTCGTCGCCACCGGCGTGCCCGCCGGACTGGGCGAACCGATCTTCACCAAGCTCGACGGCGAGATCGGCCGCATGCTGGGCATCGCCTCCGTCAAGGCCGTCGAACTCGGCGCCGGACTGCGGGTCAAGGACATGACCGGCTACCAATGCAACGATCAGATGTACATGAAGGATGGCAAAGTCTGCTTCACCGCCAACAACGCCGGCGGCGTCACCGGCGGCGTCACCACCGGACAGGATGTCGTGGCGCGGCTGGCGGTCAAACCGACCCCGACCATCGCGAAGCCGCAGGTCACCATCGACAAGGTGAGCCTGACCGACGCCAAGCTCGCCGCCGTCACCCGCCGCGACCCGACCATCGTCTCCCGCGTCTGGCCGGTCGCCGAGGCCTTCCTGGCGGTCACGCTTCTCGACCATCTGATGATGCAGAAGGCCCAGGAGGCGATGCGCTGAACACACTGCCCGAGCTGTTCGAGAACAACCGGAAATGGTCGGAGGCGATGCGCGCCAACGACCCGTCATTCTTCTCCAGCCTGGCGCGGCAGCAGACGCCGCAACTTCTGTGGATTGGGTGCTCCGACAGCCGCGTCCCCGCCAATGAGATCGTTGGCCTGCTGCCGGGCGAGTTGTTCGTTCACCGCAACGTGGCCAACCTTGTCATCCATTCGGACATGAACTGCCTCTCGGTGATTCAGTATGCGGGGGATATCCTCAAGGTGCGGCACATCATCATCTGCGGACGCTACGGCTGCGGGGGCGTGAAGGCGGCTTTGGATCCCACCCCCCACGGACTGATCGACAATTGGCTGCGCCACATCTACGATATCTATCGCAAGCGGCAAGCCGAACTGCTCCGCATCGAAGACCCCGAGGAACGACTCAATCGGCTCTGCGAGCTCAACGTGCATGAGCAAGCGCTCAACGTGGCGAACACCACCATCGTCCAAGAAGCGTGGCGCCGTGGCCAGGAACTGTGCCTGCACAGCTGGATCTACAGTGTCGCCGACGGCCTCCTGAAGTCGATCGGGGCAAGTCTCTCAGGCGCCGCCGACGCCGTGCATCTCGACGAACGACCGCCCTCCTGAACAGTCTGACCAATGAAATTCTCCTGGGACCGCGGGCGTCCCGCCCGGCCAAATTCCAGAAGGTCCGCCCTCTCCCTGTGCCCGCTGGCACATGTCGGAATCTCGCACCGCAGGAGAAATTTCCCTCTTTTTCTCCACCTCGTTGTCGCACCTGGACATTCTTTGTCCCCCCTACGGCGATATGCTTACTGTCGAACAGCAAGTCCGTCGCCCAATGGCAGATATTTGACAGGATTTACAGGATTAACAGGATAGGGACGTTTTATCCTGTCCATCCAGTTATCGTGTCAAAATAATTCCGGCGGAGCTAGTTAATTCAATGATGCCGATGGATGTTAGGTCGATCCAGAATTACATTACAATCATGCGAAGCGGGAGGAACCATGCTCTACGCCCACACGCTGCCCAACCAGCCGCCCGAGAAGTGGCAACCCCTCGACACGCACCTACGCAACGTCGCCACTCTCGCCGCAAAGTTCGCCACTCCCTTCAACTCCGCCGACTGGGCCTACAACGCCGGAATCCTCCACGAAACAGGGATATATTCATTAGTATTGTCTCTGTATAGCGGAGATTTTTAATGGATTTCTATGCAGATAGCAAGCGTACGAAAACGGTGATTGAGCACCAAGAGGCTGTTGCTTTGCTTGCAAGCCAATTTGCGGAGGCTTTTCATTCTGCAGAATGGGGTCGATTGATCGGTGATTGGCACGATCTCGGCAAATTCCGTGTGATTTTCCAAAAATATATGTTTGGTGAAGATGTTGGAGACAACAGTACAGAGCATGCCGTTGTGGGGGGAAGACTGGCTTCTGAAGCATTCAATAGTCAAGCGAAATTAGCACTACAATTTTGCATATGCTGTCATCATACTGGACTTCAAGACAAGGTTGAAGTGACAAATAGGTTGAGATCCGCTGACACCTTATTGAAGGAGGCAAAAGAAAACATATCGGACTCTATGCTTAACCGTGATCTACCGACACTCCCACGTTGGTTGATACCACCAGTCACCAAAAACCGAGATAAAATTATCAGTTG
>CAYTFM010000287.1:4110-11954 GCA_964436735.1 uncultured Victivallales bacterium
TTGGGATTCGCATGCTCCACACCTGCCTTGTATATGTCGACTGGCTCGACGCAGAAAAGAGGAAACCAGATTGGCAACCCCGCCCTGTTTTCACGCCAATTAACGTACTCCGTCAAAAAGCAGACGACTACATTGATGAAAAAACTTCAAAATCTGTGGCTCGTGGACTGACACCTGTCAACGAGCAACGGAAAATGGTTCTTGTTGCTTGTCGTCATTCTGCTTCAATGAAGCCAGGCTTCTTCTCTCTTACAGTGCCAACGGGGGGAGGCAAAACATTATCCAGTATGTCGTTCGCACTGAACCATGCGGTTCTGCATAGCATGAAAAGGGTCATCATCGTCATTCCCTTCACGAGCATCATCGAACAGAACGCCGAAGAATATTCTAAAGCCTTGGGAGATGAAAATGTTATTCAGCATCATTCAGCCCTTGATCCCGATAAGGAAACAGATCGGAACCGTCTGGCTTCAGAAAATTGGGATGCTCCTGTAATTGTCACGACTAATGTCCAATTTTTTGAAACTCTTTTTTCTTGTCGCAACTCAAGGATTCGCAAGTTACACAATATCGCCCAAAGTGTCATCATTTTTGATGAGGCGCAAACATTGCCTCCTATTTACCTGGTCCCCATTCTCGACGTACTATGCGAACTTAAAGATAATTATGGCTGCTCTTTGCTTTTCTGCACTGCGACCCAACCGGCACTTAACCGCCGTGCGGCAATGCCTGCAGGTCTTGATGAAATAAGAGAAATTATTCCCGATAACGTATCTTTGTCACGGAAACTATCCCGCGTCCGAGTCGAATGGCCATCTTATAGGGCACTTCCTGTTGAGTACCAAGATATCGCAAAACGCATTGAGACGGAAGGACTGAACAGAGTCATGGTTGTTACACATCTTCGAGAAGACGCCCGCGTCTTAGCTAAACCTCTTCCCCCCGAAGGGATGTTTCATCTTTCCGCACTTATGTGTGGCGCCCATCGCAAGGCAACACTGGATCAAATCAGACAACAATTGAAGGTGCCAAATGCCTCGGTTCGCCTTGTCAGCACTCAGTTAATCGAAGCTGGCGTAGATGTGGATTTCCCAGTCGTTTTCCGGGCGATGGCAGGTATGGATTCGATAGCCCAGGCCGCCGGGCGTTGCAATCGGGAGGGACTTTTAGAATTCGGTCGAGTCATCATTTTCCAAGCACCAACTGCCCCGCCTCCCGGAACCTTGCGACATGGCCTGGAAATTTCGCGTTCTATGCTGAATTTGCCTGATGCCCTTCCACGAACAACCGATGGTCAGCTTGAATTCACCAATCCTGAGGTTTTCAAGAAATATTTCGAACTGTTCTATGCGCAAATTGACAAAGACGCCAAGGGGATACAAGCTTCTCGTCAAGAATTCAACTATAAGCAGGTTGGAGAACAATTCATATTGATCGAGGACGGCTGGTCGGTTCCTGTTATAGTACCGTATGGAGATGCCAGTCGAAGGATTGACTCTCTGCGAAAAAAGTTCTATCCTAAAATCATCGACTTACGCGCTCTTCAACCATTCACGGTCTTGGTATCAAAGAAGGACTTCAAGCAGCTTTCGGAACTTGGGGCGTGGGAAACACTTCACGACACAGTGCATTGGCTAAGTCAACCTTGGCACCGCCTATATACCCCATCTTTTGGATTAGTTATAGACAAAGACAACCTATTCCCAGACCACACCAGTTTTGTGCAATAGATTATCAACAATACCAAAGAGGAACACAGATATGACATCATTAAGAAGTGGAACGCTAATGGTACGAGCAAAAGGACCATTGGCCATCTTCACACGACCAGAACTCAAAACGGAGCGAGTCTCATATCCTGTTCCAACGCCGTCTGCTGTACGCGGACTACTCGAAGCAATAATCTGGAAACCAGCAATACGTTGGCGAATCGAGCGCATCCTTGTGCTCAATGAAATACGGTTCTGCTCAGTTAAACGCAATGAGGTCAATAATAAGACACCAGTTCCCACAACCACGCTTATTAACAAAGGCGGCAATCCGCCAGTCTATTACGCTGACGACTCTTCTAATAGAGCGCAACGCAACACATTGGCATTACGTGACGTAGACTACCAATTTGAATTTTTCTTTGAAATGACAGATAATGCGGGGCCTGCAGATAACGTAGCTAAATTTGAAGATATGTTTCGCCGTCGGGTTGAGAAAGGACAATGTTTCCATCAACCATACTTCGGATGTCGAGAATGCGTGGCAGAAGTGCTTCCGCCACTGGATAATCCAATTCCAATATCTGAATCACGCGACTTAGGTATAATGCTATGGGATATATCGTTCGGCACGGGAAAGAAAGCAAAGAATCAAGCCCAGTGGTTCAAGGCAGAACTAGTAAGCGGCATCATTAAGGTACCATCAACACCTATTCATATAGAGGAGGCCCTTTTATGATCCTGCAAGCACTTTACGAGTTGGCTTGCTCCGAGGCACTAATTTGCGATCCGGATTTTGAGCCAGCAGGTATAGCATGGGGGGTCCGCATTAAAAGTGATGGCTCTTTAGTCAACATAGAACCTCTTAAAAAATCAATGATTGTTCCTAAACGCATGCCTAGTCGGTCAGGGAAGAAACCTCCAGCTGAATTTGCGGTCGACAATCCACTATATGCACTTGGATTATCCATACCAGTCAACAAGTATACAATTGATGAATGCAAAAAGAGAAATCAGACCTTTCGCAAAAGTATACATAAATGCTATAAATCAACAGGAGATACCGCCGCAAGAGCTATCTGCCGTTTTCTTGTTAATCTTCACAGGCATCCCACAGCAGTTGACGTGATTTAGCAAAAAGGCTGGCCATGATGTATCCTGATTGTAGAGACCAAGCCACAAACAGGAGGAACACCATGAGCACAGCCCGGTCCCAATTTACCACCATGAAACAGATTTGCGACTTGATCCCCCCGCATCTGATCAGCAACCTCGCGAAGGAGCACGGAGTCGAAGAGCAGAGTAGAGCGTTCACTCCGGCGAGCCATGTGCTCGCTCTGATGTTCGCCCAGGTTTCCCATGCCTTGAGTTTGAATGATGTGTGCGACGCTCTCCAGAACCACACGGGAGCGCTCACCACGATGCGCCGCGCCGTTCCTCCGCGCAGGAACACGCTCTCCCACGCCAACCGGGAGAGGAACCCGGCGATGGCCGAGGCTTTGTTCTGGGCGGTGCGGGATTCGTTGGTGGGAAGGGCACCTGGCTTTGGCAAGGAGAGGCGCTATGTGGCGATTCCCCGCCGATTCAGGAAGACGATCGACGTCATCGACTCCACTACAATCCAACTTGTGGCGAATAGCATGGACTGGGCGAAGCACCGCCGGCGCAAGGCGGCGGCGAAGGCGCATGTCCGCTTGAACCTCAACACGTTTCTCCCCAGATACGCCATCGTCGAGCCTGGAAGAATCTCCGACCCCGTGAAGGCAAGGGAGCTTTGCGCCGGACTGCGGAGCGGGGAGATCGCCCTGTTCGACAAAGCGTACAACGACTTCGACCATCTTCACGATATGACGAGAAGAGGCGTGGCTTGGGTTGGCCGCGCCAAAGACAACATGGCATACGAGATCGTCGGCGAGCTCCCCCGCTCCTCCAATCCCGACATACTTCTCGACGTCGAGATCCGCTTGTCGAGTCAGCAGACGCTCAACGATTATCCCGACTCGTTCCGGCTTGTCAGAGCGATGGTGAAGCTCGAGGGGAAGAAGGAGAAGGTCGAAATGGAGTTCATCACCAACAATTTCGAATGGGCGGCCACATCGGTGTGCGATCTTTATAAAGCCAGGTGGGGAATCGAGACGTTCTTCAAGGAGATCAAACAGACCCTGCAACTTTCCGACTTCCTTGGATACAACGAGAACGCAGTCCGTTGGCAGATATGGACGGCCCTCTTGGCTTACATCCTGCTTAGGTTCATAGCCTATGCGGGACAGTGGGGGCATGGGTTCAGCAGACTCTTCACGCTTCTCCGCGGAGTGTTGTGGGAGTGCCTGGACATGTTCGCTCTTGTCCGAAGTTATGGGACAGCATCCGCGCCACTCCGGTTCGTAGCGAGGGCCGATCAGGCGTATCTGCCCGGCTTTGAGGTTCGAAACGGCACCGTCTGACGAGAGTCTGTGGGACAGCATTTTCATGGACACGTCGTAAAATTATGCAAAATGGGTATCAGCAAAAACCGAGCCTTCTCTCTCTCAAGGAGAAGGACAATAGGGATGTTTTTAAAGGCCTATGGGATGACTCTGATTCAAGGACGAAAAAACACCGTCCCCTACGGCGTGTATGTGGCGCATGGTTTCGTGTCGGCGCATTTAGCTGCGCAGACTGGCTTCAGCGAAGAGGATCTTGGACTGCTGTGGGAGGCGTTAGCCAGCATGTTCGAGCACGACCGCTCCGCCGCGCGCGGCATGATGTCCACCCGTAAGCTGGTGATCTTCAAGCACGACTCGGCGTTGGGCAACGCCCCGGCGCACGCCTTGTTCGAGCGGGTGAAAATCGCGCGCAAGGATACATCGAAGCCGCCGCGGGACTTCTCGGACTACGAACTGAGCATCGACCGCGCGGGGCTGCCGCAGGGGGTGGAGATTTTGGAAAAACCGTGAAACGCATGGCATTTTACCGACAGAGAGATACGCACGACGGAGACACAGCGAAACGTCCGTACCGGACGCGCAGCAAGTCACCGACTCGACGAGTGGCAATCGATGGACATAGTGAACGAAAGACAACTGGCATCCCGCGCCAAAGAGCTTGGCGAGAGCGCCTCCGCCGCGGCATGGCCGGAACTGGCCGAACTCACCCGCTCCACGTCGCCTTTGGTGAGGCGACTTGCCGCCTCGGCCCTGGGAAAACTGGCGGGGATCGTGGACTCCGCGGCGGCGGTCGACGCGCTCCGTCCACTTCTGCGCGACGCGCATCCGCAAGTGCGCCAGTATACCGCTAAGGCATTGGGGGCGTTCGGGACGGCGGCGACACCCGCCCTGACCGACCTCGACGATCTACGGGCCAACCCGAACGAGAAGGACTACGTGCTGCGCAGCGTCGAGCCGGCCATCCGCACCATTCAAGAGGCGGCGCGCATCGCCGCCCAGGCGTCGATCCAGCGCTGCGGGCGATGCGACACGACGGTGAGTCCGGACGAGTTCGCGCGCTCACGGAAGGCCTTCGACCGCATCTACTGCGACCGCTGCTTCGACGAGGTGTACCTGAAGCGCCGAAATTTCGACACGAAAGTGGAGTTGAACAAGACCATCGAGGCGGCGGACGGCACGCTGGTGCAATCCGACGGCGAGCGGATTATCGCGGAATTCCTGTCGCGGAGCAATATCGCCTACCGCTATGACGAACGGATCAAAATCATTGAGGGATATGCGATTCGTCCGGACTTCTACCTGCCCGAGTTCGATGTCTATATCGAGTATTGGGGGATGGACACGATCGACTACAAGATCGGGATGCTCAAGAAGCAGAAACTCTACCAGCAGGAGGGCAAGCGGCTCGTCTCTCTGCACTTCTCGGAGAAGGGACGGCTGTGCGAGGCGCTGCGGGAGAAACTCTCGCGGCATCTGCGGATCGGCGGGGATGGGAAAGCCGAGAACAGACAAGAAGAGGGATGATCGACTGACTGCGCGCGGGCTCCGCTTCGTCGATCATTATGCGGGGAAACGACTGATGCATACAGAAGATGAACTTCTGCCGCTTTCGGCGCTGCAGCACCTGCTCTTCTGCGAGCGGCAGTGCGCCCTGATCCACATCGAGCGGGCGTGGACGGAGAACCGCTTCACCGCCGAGGGACGCGTCATGCACGAGCGCGTCGACGAGGAAGGCGTCCGCAGCAACGGACCGGATCTGCGCGTCGAATACGCTTTGCCGCTGAGGTCGCTGCGCCTTGGCCTCTCCGGCAAGGCTGATGCCATGGAGTTCCACCGTGCCGCAGACGGCGCCTGGATACCCTTTCCCGTCGAATACAAGCGGGGCAAGCCCAAACCGGAGCCGTGGGACGAGGTGCAACTCTGCGCGCAGGCGGTCTGCCTTGAGGAGATGCGCGGCGTGTCCATCCCGTGCGGTGCGCTCTTCTACGGGGAAACCCGCCACCGGCACGATGTCGAATTCACACCGGAGCTGCGCCGCCTCCTTGAGCAAACCGCCGAACGACTCCATGCGCTGGTCGCCTCGGGCGTCACCCCTCCGGCCGTGTACGAGAGGCGCAAATGCCAGAACTGCTCGCTGCTTGAGCAATGCACCCCGCGGTTGGCCTCGAAAAGATCGGCTTCCGACTATTTACGACAAACTCTTAACAATCTTGATGGCTGTATGGCCCATGAGTCATTTCCGTCACAACGACCGTCCCAGGTCATGCTCAACGCAAAACATAAGAGCCCATAGGAAATGACTTATGAGAAAACTCCTGAACACGTTGTATGTGACCACCCAGGGATCCTATCTCTCGAAAGAGGGGGAGGCGATCCTGGTGAACGTCGAACGGGAGGTCAAGTTGCGCCTCCCCATCCACACGCTGCAGTCGATTGTATGCTTCGGCAACGTGGCATGCAGCCCCTTCCTGCTTGGGCACTGTGCGGAGAATAGCGTCGGCGTCTGCTTCCTCACGGAGAACGGCCGATTCCTCGCCCGCCTGCAGGGGCCGGTGAGCGGCAACGTGCTGCTACGCCGGACGCAATACCGCTGGGCCGATGATCCCGTCCAATCGGCGGCGATCGCCTCGGTGGTCGTGGCGGCGAAAGTCGCTAACAGCCGCATGGTCCTCCACCGTTTCATCCGAGACCACGGCGGCACCGACGCCGTCCGACAGGCCGTCGACCGCCTGGAAAAGATCGTCGATGCGGCGCGCAAGGCGGCAAGCGTCGACGAGGCCCGGGGAATCGAAGGCGACGCGGGCAGGACGTACTTCTCGGTGTTCGATCATCTCATCGTCGCCCAGAAGGACGGATTCTCCTTTGCGGAAAGGAACCGCCGCCCACCACTCGATCCCGTCAACGCCATGCTATCCTTCGTCTACACGCTGCTCGCGCACGACGTGGAGAGCGCGCTCGAGTCGGTCGGACTCGACCCCGCGGTCGGCTTCCTCCACCGCGACCGTCCGGGCAGACCTTCACTCGCCCTCGACCTGATGGAGGAACTCCGTCCGCACCTTGCCGACCGGATGGTCCTGTCCATGATCAACCTCCAGAAAATCAAGGCGCGCGCCTTCAGGAAGACCGAATCCGGCGCCGTCCTGATGGATGACGACTCCCGCAAACAGATGCTCGTCTCGTACCAGGAGCGCAAACGCGAGGAGATCACGCATCCATTCCTCGACGAGAAAATCCCCGTCGGACTTGTCCCCTACGTCCAAGCGTTGCTGCTCGCCCGGCACGTGCGGGGTGATCTCGACGCCTACCCACCCTTTATTTGGAAATAGGAGAATATCGCCATGCTTGTGCTGATCAGCTACGATGTCTCAACGGTCGACGCGGCGGGAAAACGTCGGTTGCGGCGGGTCGCTAAAAAATGCCTCGACTATGGTCAACGCGTCCAAAACTCGGTCTTCGAATGCGTGGTCGACGCCGCCCAGTGGACAAAACTCAAACACGAATTGCTTGACGAGGTCGAAAAGAAGGAGGATAGTGTACGGTTTTACTTCCTCGGCAACAACTGGCATGGACATGTCGAGCATCATGGGACAAAACCTTCCGTGGACTTCGAAGGAACCTTGCTCATATAGGACGTGCGAACCACAGGTGACACACATCCTCCCCTGAGGTTCGCATAACGCATAGACCGTTTACAACCAAACAATTACAC
>CAYTFM010000288.1:0-6173 GCA_964436735.1 uncultured Victivallales bacterium
ACCTCTTTCGCGCTTTTGAGCGCGGGAAGGAGCAGGGCCGCCAGGATCGCGATGATCGCGATGACGACCAGCAATTCGATGAGCGTGAACCGCTGCCGCCTCCTTGTAGGTAGAGGGGACTCAGGACAGAATAGCCTCCGCGGCGCTCCGAGAGGAACCGGATTGGAATCATGCCCTTTCATCACTCACCCCTCTGCTTTCAGTCAGCCTAACGGTGGAAGGATATTGTCAGGTCTTTGAATAGACCCCACCATCACCTTCATTTCCAATGACATCCATTATCTTATTGTTGACCAGCCAGTTCGGGAATTGATCCCGAAGAGGTAGGCGCAGCGGTATCCCCCCCAGGAATGACCGCATTGCTTCTCCGATTCTATCTACCCTCTCACGTTGTGCCTCTATTTCAAGAATATCTCAATAACCGGAATAGGCATGTTCTCCGGAGCCGTCATCAGGCGCAGGCCGACTGCGTCGGACGGAATCCTAGGGTTGAGATTTTCGTTTGTACATTTTTCAGGCTGTGTCATCTGCATGCGGCTGCCGTCATGGAGTAGCTGTGCATACTTGACCTTGCCCGCGAGGCCATGCAGAACGAGATTGCCGGTAGGCCAGCGCATCAGATGGACGTAGAGCCTGTTGAGACCCTTGTTGAAGGTATATCTGCAGTCGCGGGGAGGCGGAGGAAATTCTTTCGGCGCCGCGCCACACCCATAGATCGAACGTGAATGGTATTTCATCCAGTGGGCGAAGTACTCGAGTTTCTCCATTTCGTGTTGACAGATGTAGCCACGGCTTGTCGGTCCCACGTTCAGCAGCGTGTTGCCGTTCATGCTGGTGTGGGTGATGAGGATCTCAAGGAAGCGGAATGGCGTCATGAAATAGGATTTCTCGTCGCGGTTGTAGCCCCAGGCCGCGCCAAGACACAGGCATCCCTCCCACGGAACGCTGTTGCCGTCCTTGTCGACACAGTCGGAATCGCGGACGTAGCCTTCTGGCGTGAGGATGTCGTGGGAATCCGGAAGCGCAAGTCGGTTGTTCAATATGAGATGCGGCTGGAGCGAACGGATCAGTTTCAGCATCTCCTCGGACTCGCAGGCGACCGGACAGATCTTGCCGCTTACATCGAACCAGAACTCCACGATCTCGCCGAACTCCGTGAGAAGTTCGCGGACCTGGTCGCGCATGTATTTGGCGTAGCGGCGCATGTCGCGACCCTCGTTCAATTTTGCGATCTCCGCGGGCGGCAAGTTGTCCAAGGCGTGGTTGCCATCAGCGGTGATGAGGAAATCCGGGTGGTGCCAGTCGGATATGGAGTAGTAGAGCCCGATCCTGATGCCCTCGGCGCGGAATGCGGCGACAACCTCCTTGAGCACATCGCGGCGGCAGGGCGAGTTGGTCACCTTGTAGTCCGTGAACTTTGTGTCCCACATGCAGAAACCGTCATGATGCTTCGTCGTGAACACGACATATTTCATGCCGGCGTTTTTTGCCGCCCTCGCCCATTCGGCGGGGTTGAAGAGGTCGGGGTTGAAATTGTCGATGAGGAACTGGTAGTCCTCCTCGGAGATGCGCTCGCGCAATCTGCACCACTCGTTGATGCCGTACATCGAGTAGACGCCCCAGTGGATGAACATCCCGAATCGGTCCTTCTGAAACTGTGCCAGATCTCCGTGCAGGTAGTTGCCCATATCAGTTCTCCCATATAGTAATTGTTCATAATTAGGCGGCTAAAGACCACAACGCTGCATGCCTAAATAAATTCAAAGCGACAGACTCCGAGTATGCGAAAATCAGCACCAATAACGGCCCAGGAAACGTTCGGGCACAATGAAACGACGCTCGCAGACCACCGCCTCCCCGGCGGAATCAGTGAGTTCGGATTCGAGCAGGTACGATCCAGCGGTCTGAGGCCCCGGCAAGGCCACACTGCGGCGACAAGCGCCGAGGGCCTCAACTTCCATTTCAACGGTGGCACTCTCAATAACCTGTCCGTCGTCACGCTGGCGCAGGCGCACCGTGACCGGTCCCCGCCAAGGACGGTTCAAGTCGTTAACCAGCACCACATGGGTGGTGTAGGGAAACTTGCGGCAGTGAGGCCTACCCCAATTGTCAAGAATCGCCGCCACTGGTGCGAAGCTGGCCCTTACCAGACGAGCGAACGTAGGCTCCAGCTCCTGGCGTTCCAGATCAATAAAGTTGTCGCACGTCTGTCCATGGGGCAACGAGTAGGTCAGACTGCAGAAGTGCATGACGCCAGCCACGGTGCGATGCATGCGCCAGAAGCCGGTGAGACAGGCGATGCCATAGCTCATGGCGTCGCGTCGTTCCACCACAGGCGCGTCGTTGGACGAGCCGACTTTCTCCAACACCGGATTGTCGTGACACAGGGTCGGCAGTGAGCCATCGCGGTTGATCCACAGATAACTATATTCGTTAATGATCACCGGATTGAGCGTCGGGTTACCAGTGCGACCATCCTTGGGCAGACGCGCCTCCTCGGGCTCAGGGTTCCAACTCGAGAGGGAGTCGAGGCGGAAGTCGTCGCGGTGGATGAGGTAGGGATGGGATTCGAAGACATCATCAGGGCGCATGGGCGGACGATCCCAGCCCATATCCCACGGCCGGTCACTGAGGTCGGCACGGCGCGCCGCGCGGGCTGCCTGGCGGGTGACCACGCAGTCGGTCTCGTTCTGGGCGTCAAAGATCACCACGCTGGGATGGTTGGCATGCTGGCGCACCAGACATTCCAGATCATGGGACAAGGCATGCATCGTCGCCAGTTCAGTCTTGTTCCAAATGCTGTATTCGTCCTGGATCAGCAGGCCCTCCTCGTCGCACACCTCATACCACAGGTCGGGGGGAGCGCCGAGAGTGAAGCGCGCGCTGTTCCAGTGCATCCATTTGCACTGGCGGATGAAGGCCCGCACCCAGTTACTATCCCAGGGAAGGCGGGCGCGAAGCGGATCCTCAAAAAAACGGTCCATGCACACATTGGTGCCACGCAGATAGATCGGCTCGCCATTGAGCACGGCCCGCCGGCTACGCACGTCAAACCGGAAATGACGATGGCCGAAACGCACGCTGGCGCGATCGCTTCCCACATCACAGATGAGCCACTGCAGCACCGGGGTCTCGGGCGACCACGCCCGTATGCCCGGACAAGGCACGCAGCCATAGACTGGCAGGGTGCCATGGGCGGGAATCTCGACATCAGACAGGGTGATCTCCCACGCGCCTTGCCCATCGCAACCCCGTATTGCCAGACGGGGCCGCACCCTGCGCGGCACCGCGTCGTCATTGCATACCAAGGCTTCCACCAAAACCCAGGAACGCTCCACATCCGGCGCCGCCTGAAGATCGACCACATGCGGCGTGGCCGAGCCAATCAGACGCACGCACGCGCAAATACCGGGGATGTAGCGGTGCTTTTCGCCGTCGTGGCCACCATGTAGGCCGGCTTCGGCCATGCGCTGCCGCCGCGCTTCAACCTTCAGCAGCAATTCATGCGTCCCCGCACTCAGTGCCCCGGTGTCAAAACGGGCCCGCGTCCAGCCGCTGGCATGGCGTCCTACATAGCCCCCGTCGAGCCAGCAGGATACACCGTAACGTGCGGCATCAACCTCAATCGCAGCTCGCGCCACCCCACTTGGCAGCGTCACCTGGCGACGATACCACCAGCAGGAAGCCGTGGTCTCAAGACCGGTGAAGTCAACCTCAAGACCGGTCGCCAAATCCACCAATCCGGGAACCTCGATGCGGCCGGGGAAAACCGTGGGAAGGGTGTCATCCCCCGCAGCAAGCTCCCATAGGCCATCGAGGCCGATGGTGAGGCGGGGGTCGTTTCCCGGTAAAAAATCACCTGTATTCTTGCCGTCTTTTTCCTCGCTCTTGCTGTCAGACATGTGCTTGTCCTTATTTTAATTGTCCACCATTAGAGGACGCTGGATGATGTTTTTGCGGGAGGCGCTGTTCGATCTCCTTGATGATCAGATTGGCCATCTCGCGGGAGACGTCCTGGCTCCAGTGGACGGCATCTTTGGAGCCGTCCGGCACGGTGTCAAACCGCTTCTCGCACAAGGAGTAGAGGTCGATCTCGGGAATGTTGTGCGCGGCCATGATTTCGTCGGTGACCTTGTTGAGGCGGACAATGACGTCGTTTTTAGCGGCGTCGATAGCCGGCCGTCCGGCGTCGGGGGTGGTCCGCCATGGCGTGCATCTGACCCAGATGAACGTGGTGTTCGGAGCGGTTTTCTGGAGATGCTCGACGACCTCAGTCATATTGGCTGGGTAGGTCGACTCGTCGCATCGGCCGGGCGTGCCGTTCCACATGTGAAGCGTCATGGCGTTCCAAGAGACGACATCGTACGGGCCGTTGGAGAGGACGCCGTTCCAGGCGCGCTTGGCGGGGGAGTCCGGCCCCTTGGCGGTTTCGCCGAACCAGCCGCCGCCCACCCAGTAGTCGACGTAGGCCTTGCCTTTGAAATGCTCGGATATGAAGCCCCGGTACCCCATGGAGATGGAATCTCCCACGACGAGGATGCGGGGCAAGGATGGATCCTTGACATCAACCCTCTGCATGAAGTACTGGTCGCCGCTGTAGTTGCGCATCCTTTCCGCGCTCTGGTCGAAGCCGGTCGGGAAAATCGCGGCGTCATAGATCTTGATGTTGCGGATCTCATACGGAGCGGATGGCTCTTTCAACATCTCGCCAAAGGAGAGCGGGAGGGCGCTCGGCTTGACCGCGTCGGTCATGGCCAGGACGAGCCCGTTCCGGAACAGCGTGAGTTTTTTGTCCTTGGCCACAAGCGTGACCTTGTTGAACTTCTCGTCGAGGAACCCCCTTTGTTCGGCTGCCTGGTAGCCATTGACCATAAGCAAGGCCGCGTTGTAATCAGGCGGACAATATTTCAACCCGAGTCCCGTCTTGTTGCTCTCGTCGCTGTTTGAGACCAGATAGATGCCGCCTTTCGCGCCGGGAGCTTTCTTGACTTCAAATTCTATCGTGTAGTCGTTCTGGGCACCAAGCACTGTCGCCGGAATAGCGAAGGAATTCGCGCCGTCGAGCCTCACAATTCCCTCGACCAATTCGATTTTACCTTTCATCGTCGCCGGATCAATGGGATTCTTCCCGAGTTCCCATGTCGGATTGGCCTCCTGTGCCTGAGCTGCATTGACCGATGCGATTCCGGCCACGCCAACACCTAAGACCGCTAAAAGACTCTTGATACCGAAGTTCATCTCCACCTCTATGTTTGTTATTGAGCCAACTGAAAAATTGGCGAATCCAAGACAGGCCATCCTAAACTGTTTCCACCAATTTCTTCATTCATGTTTTATACCTTCCTGCCACTGGAACGGTAAACTTCGCCTCAGACGCGGCTTGGATCCTAGCAGCGGTGACGGATCCTGGCGATGAGCTCGTTCTGTCCAGCCTTGTCCAGCTTGGTGAACTTGTCGGAGTAGCCACCCACGCGCACCATAAGGTTTGGGTAGTCCTCGGGCTTGCCCTGGGCTTGCTTCAGGACCTCCACGTCGGTCATGTTGCCCTGGAACATCTGGCCGCCGGCGGAGAAGAACGTCCGCAGCAGGCCGTCGACCACCTCGGGCGTGGCGAACTGGTGGTCGAGGTCCCACATATGGCTGGCGCCGCCGGAGAAACGCTCGACGGGCATGCGGACGGCCGAGTTCATGGCCGTGGTGATGCCCTCGGTCATGGCGGAACTCTGGGGGGTTATGCCTTGAGCGATGGGCGTCCCAGCCAGGCGGCCATCGGCGGTGGCACCCAGGGTCGCGCCGATCCGTGGGGCGAGGCCCGAGGTCATGATCATCGGCTTGACTTTGCCGCCGCAGACGTTGGTGTAGGACTCGAAGATGGCGCAGACGTCGTCAACAACCCGCTTGGCCATGGCGTCCGCCTCGGGGTTTTCCTGGCCGAATTTCGGGAGGGCCAGCAGGCGGCGGCGGAGCGCCTCGTTCCCCTCGAAGTTCCTGGCGAGGGCCTCGAGCAACTCGTCGCCCGTGACGAAACGGCCGTCAAAGACGGCGGCCTTTATGGCGAACAGTGTGTCGCCGGCGTTGGGCATGCCCAGGGGGGCCGCGCCGTAGTCCTCGTAGACAGCGCCGCCGTCATTGATGATCCGGCCGCGGGCGATGCAGTCCTCGATCTGGCAGGA
>CAYTFM010000288.1:6183-7733 GCA_964436735.1 uncultured Victivallales bacterium
GAGCATGGTGGAAAGGCGGCGCTGGCGCATGCACTCGGCGGAGATGTCGATCATCTTGAAGATCACCAGCAGGCAACGCTCCAACTCCAGGTGGAAAGCGGAGTAGAGCTCCTCGAAGCTGGCGAAGTCGGCGAGGGTCTTGTCCAGATGTGGGAAGAGCCGTTTGCCTGACATCATGCAGACTCCGCCGGTGAGAACGTACTCCAACACCTTGGCGACGCTGAAGAAGTCGGCGAAGTTCAGGTCGCCGTTCATCCCTTGCGGCGAGGCTTCCATGCAACCGCCGCACATGTACATGTAGGCGTGTTCCTTGGAGACATGGCCGTCGCGGATCATGGCCTCGACCATCGCCTTGTCGTTGTTCACCTGGCCAAGGTTGTGCCCGTGGACCATATGGGCGGCCGACAAGCGCAGCAACCATTCCGGGGGATTCTCGGGGATACGGATGTAGACTGAGGGGTGGCCGATCTTGAGCGAGCCGATCGACTCCACCATGATCTTGGAGAGCGGGTTGGCCGCCGAGCTGCCGTCAGGGTGGCTGCCGGCCACGACAATCGTTTCGACCGCGCCTTCCATTCTCCATAAATACCGTTCATGGATGCGCATGAACAGCTCGTCTACTAGCAGGCGAGCGGACTCCAGCGTCTCCTTGCCCGAGGCCAAGTCGCGCTCGAGGTAAGGCCAGAGATAGTAGTCGAGCCGCCCCGCCCCGCTGCCGCCGTTCTCGAACCAGGTGGCAAGGTAGGATATGTGCTGGGCCTGAACCGCCTCGCGGAAGTTCCTGGCGCCGCGCAAGGGCACCTGGCGGCAAATCTCCAGCTTCTCCGCGAGGGCGGCCTTGGCGTCGCCCCGGACGGAGGCGAGCCTGGCCTCGAGAGCCTGGAGATGCGCTTCGTTGAAATCCAGTAGCCCCTGTAGGCTGATCCGCATCGCCTCGAGCACTTCCCGCCCTTTGCCGTCCACGTTGGGCATCGCGGCGTCGAGCCGTTTGAACATACCCTCGACACCGTCCTTGACGATCCAGTCCCAATGCCAGCCAATGTGGCCGGTGGAGCCGCCGTAGTAGAGGGAGATCCACGACACTGGCGAACACTCGGCGTCGGGGGACTCTTGGCCGAGGAGCGGGAAAAGCTCAGGGAGCTCTTTCCTGATCCGCTCGGCGTAGACGGGGCCGTAGTCGAACTCAGCCCAGCGCGGCTCCTCCTGGCGGTTGATAGTAGGGGCGAAATGTAGCTGCCCGGCCAGGAGGTCGTCGTCCTCCAGGTAAATGGGCTCGTGGGCGAGGGCGTAGGCCCAGCTCAAGGCCAGGCGTTTCATCATCGACGGCTCGTCCTGGTAAATTTCGAAGCAAGCCTTGCCGATGTTCCGGCGCTTGACGGAGTCTTTCTGGCTGGGGACGTCGCGCTCGACTCGAAGCTTCGAGGCCTCCATGAATTTGGCGCTGCGGGGACGGAGGGCGTTGTCGTAAGCGAGGGTGTTTGACATAGTTTTCTGCCGCCTATAAAATAACTTACATAAGATAAATCTGTGTTATTCCGCCAGGATCATGA
>CAYTFM010000288.1:7743-11936 GCA_964436735.1 uncultured Victivallales bacterium
ATGAGCGGCCAGAGTTGTGTTCTGGCGTCGCAATGCGCACCTGGTTCCGTCGCCAGGGAAAGCCCTTTGTTCCCCAAGGTGCCATCGTCCATCCGGTCATGCAGATAGAGCGCGAATCCGGCGATCGATCCTTTTTGGAGATGCAGCGGCTCGATGTATTTCTGTTCGAAAGTTATCGTATAGGCATAATGGGTCGCATCAATGCGGGTGAACTCGCACGCGATCCCTTTGGCGGCGTCCGCTTTTGTCGGCATGGCGGGACCGCCGGCGTATTCGATAAAGACCTCCTGCAGCCGGTTCACAAGTCCAGGACCGCTCTTGCCTTCGGGATTGCCGGCACAGAAATCATAGCGGTAGTCATCAAGGTCAAAGCCGCCCTTGCGGAGACGTCCATTCGCCCCGCAGTCGAAATAGACCTCAAGGCAGCAGTCAAGTATATACAGATGGTTCTTCTGCGCCTCCTTCGAAGCCCAGAACTCGGCATTGTCGACTTTGAGGATGTCGTCTTCCGCCTCGACACGCAAGTAGAAGTTCTTCTCGTCCCATGCCGCCTTGAAGGACGCCTCGATATCGCCTTTGTGACCGCCCGGAGTCTGCTTCAAATCAGTGAGCGGACGATACAGGTTCGCCATCTGGATTGCCGGTACCTTGTCCCACTCGGGCGTGCCGTTGACACGCGGAACGTAGAAGTAGTCCATCTTCCACGGCTTCTCGGGCTCCTGCTTGCCGTTGACAGCGAGCGTATAGCTGCTGTTCCACTGGAACATCTTTCCGAATTCGGGTTTGACGCTTTCAGGGAGCGTAATGAGGCCGGTTTTCATCGGCTCGAGAGTGAACGGAGTTTTTTTGCCATTGATTAATATTTCACCTGCCTGCCTACGTCCGGTCAAATTTTCCACCTTTGCGGCAATAGTTCCATCCTGAGCAGGCAGAAAGGAAGTTTTGACGCTGGATCCGGCACGACTCACTTCCGCGTTCTTCAGCGCGGCCACGAGCTTCTCGGGATTGTCGGAACGGAAGAACAACGGCGCGGGAGTTAGCTGAACATTGACGTAGCCGTCCTTGTCGGCGGCAAGAGTATATGTCTTACCCATCAGGTCGATCATCTCGGGGAGCTTCCCTTCGAATTTGACCCTCATCTCGGGGCCGCGCTCGAAACCGAGCTCCACATTGTCCATTGTACACCAGACGGCGGCGACACCGTTGCCCTTATCGTCCTTGAAGGCATAGCCGCGCATACCTGGGGCCGGACGGATGTCGGCGATAAACTGCGGTTTCGAAAGCAGGTGCCCTAATGTGTTGATCCCCAGCAGAAAGCTCGACGGGGTCAGATTGTGATCCACGATCCATCTTTCATCCGACTGCCAGGTGTTGAAGTGCGGCAGTTGCGGCCAGTACTTGAGACAGATGATGTACTGACTGGCCATCTTGCAGGCGTGCAGAAATTCCATCAGCCCCTGATCATAGGACGGCTGACCGCCGTCGTAGGAATAAAAGGGACCATCGCCCCACAGGCTGGAGGAGCCGCCTCCCCCTTCGTTCAACAGCATCGGCGTCTCTTCGCCATAACCATACTTAGCCATGCTCTCGCGCAGCATCTGCACGGCTTCGTCCAAGTCCCCGGCGCCCAGCGTGCCATCGATCGCGCCATACGGATGAATCGCCACGGCATCCCATTTGATCTTGCCTTGGGTCGCCGACAAAAATCCGTCGATGTCCTCCTTGCCGCGGGTTTTCCCATAGCCCGAAGTGCCCCCGGCAGGCAGAACCAGTGCGTTTGGATTTCCGCGTTTGATGCCCCGGTAGAAAACTTCCTGCAGCTTCGCAAACTCCAGGAAATCACGACGGTTCTTCAACGCGGGAAAAACAATCTCCTCTTCCGTGGCAATGGACCATACGCGGACATAGGGGCATTCCCGCGCCACCCGCTCGCAGAGATCCTCGAACTGCTTGAGCACCTCGTCGGAATACCGGTCCAGCTCCGGAATCACCTTGCGTTCCTCCGGGGTACGCCAAGCCCGAGGGTTGATCGACATGGACAGCAGATAATCCGGATGCCGGGCCCGCTTCTGCTCAGCTGTCAGATGCGGGCACTCCACGACTTCATGCGTGTAATCGGTGATGTTGAATTTCTCGCGAAGCGCATACCCAATCGGATCGGAAATCTTTCCACTGCCGTAACTGGAAGATCCGGCAAAACCCAGACGCCGCATCAGCTCCAATGCTTCTTCCGTACGACTGATGCGTGATTGAATCAACGCGCCATACAGATCTTTAGTCGCATGCGTACCGTCCAGCGAATCAATCACCGTAAACCGATAATAGGCCACGTAAGGTTCCGCCCCCGGCACCTCAAAACTTGACTTCAGCAAATAAACTCCTGTTCCCAGTTTCAAATCATCAAAAGGCAAATCGAGCGTTTCTCCCGCCCGAATGTCGTATTTCCGGCTCCAGACTGGTTCTTTGAAAAAGTCCCTCAGTTCCAGGGAAACTTTCCCCTTTGTTCCAGCCTCGCCCCGGACCGCATACTTCGCTTCGATCTTGTCCCCGTATTCCACGCTGTTCTGATGATGCGATGTCGTCAGTTCAGCTTCCAATGGGGGTGCCGCAAATTCGGTCGCTCCCGTTGATGCCTCCAGTTGCAAACCATCCAGCCAAATCCTTCCTCCCCTTCCATCGGCCAAGAGGATGAAACTGATCGGTGTTCCATCCGACACAAAGGTATAAGAGAAACGCCGCCAGTCCGGGCCAGGGATTTCGCTCTTTGTATCATTCACGGTTTGTCGTGTGAATTTTCCCCCTTGCTTGCTACTGTACGGAGCCAGCCTGACACCAGCCCCCTCCTTCTCCGCCTTGGCATAAAAGCTAAGGGTATAAGTTTGCCCCTTGGCTCCAGGCATCGAAAAACTCCTCAACGGTGCGCTATTTCGCTGCACCGGGTTGATCACCATCGCCTGCCTGCCAAAGAGGCCATTCTCCCGGTCCACTTCATAACGCATTACGTTCGAAGGTTCGTATTTCGCACCGCCGCTCCACCAGCGCCAATACGACAGCCCCTGCTCAAAGCTAGGGTTCGGAAAAAGATTTTTCGTCGGCGATTTCGGAAGGTGCAGCGCATCCTGCGCCCAGAGGTCGTGCCCTTCAACTGCCGGTGGCGTGTCCAGCTTCGCCACAGCGGTCTCGCCAAAGTCAATGAGCATTTTCCCCTGGGGCTTGCCGCTAAACATAAATCCCAGCGAATATCTGCCGTATGCGAACCTCTCCCTGCAGGTACTGTTTGGAGGATCCGCCATCGTGATTGTGAACCCGTCAAGCGGTTTTCCGGAATTGTAGACCAGTTTTTCCAACTTCCCCTGCCAGGCGACAACCCCTTTTTGATCCTCCTGCTTCAGGGTGGCTTCCGGCTGCGGCTTCAATAGCGCACCATTGACTTCCACCCCGGCCTGGCGATAGGCCTCCGGCATTTCAAAGTAGATCAGGCACCCGTCAATCTTGTTGGCCGCCGCTTGCTCCGCCGCGCAGCCCACATCCCAGCTTAGCTCCACGTGGCTGTCGCCGAGCGGCTTCAGTTGGTACACAAAGTTCCCCTGCGCGTCGTCCGGCAGCGGATAGCTGTTGAGCCATTTTATGGTACCAGCCGTCTGGTCACAAAGCAGCTTCGCGTTTTCTGACTTGTAACCTTGCGCAAAACCAACCGATTTATTGTCCGGCCCCAGATAACCTCCGGCGAAGATGATCTCGAAGACCGGCTTGCTGTTGATGAAAATTGAGGCGATGTTGTCCCGTCTGGTCGTAAACTGGTTGTTTTGCGTTTCGCGGGCTGCTATCCGCTTGTTGCCCACGACCAAAGAGGCCGCATCCGCAGGTTGGTTCTTGTTGCTCTCGTCAATAAAAGTCCTGACGACCAGCTCGGGCATCTGGCGTTTGCTTTGCTTGCTCTCAAATGGCGGTGCGTAATCCGGACCATAAGTTTCCGCCGACAACGGCATAGCCGATGTCAGGATCATAAGTGAGGAAATAGCCGAGAACAATTTTACTCTGTACATGTGTTCATCCTTTGTGTTAGTCATTTCCGTCTCGCATTCTATCGGCAAATTAAGATTATTTTTCAGTACGAGTAGCCGAAACGGTACGAGCTTCCCAAGGTGCCGGAATCGGGGGTGAACAGCCCGGACGTGTCGGAGGCGCCCCAG
>CAYTFM010000289.1:0-11621 GCA_964436735.1 uncultured Victivallales bacterium
GCGCCTCGGATCGCCTCGCGGTCAATGTGCATCAGCTCCATTACGGCGAGGAACCCGTCTTAAGTGGAACGAAAGGCAGCGGCACCATCTTCTTCGCGCATTGCAACATGCGGTGCGTCTTCTGCCAGAATCACACGATCAGCGCCGACGGCTATGGCCGCGAGATAGACTCCGAAGATGCCGCCGTGCTGATGCTGGAACTTCAGGAGCGGGAGGCCCATAATGTCAATCTTGTCACGCCAAGCCATTACACGCCGCAAATCCGTGAGGCAATAACGATCGCCCGGAGAGGCGGACTGCGTATTCCGGTCGTCTGGAACAGCAGCGGCTACGAGGATCCAGAGGTTCTGAAGACGCTTGAGGGGCTGGTCGACATCTATCTGCCCGACTTCAAGTATTTCGATCCGGCGATGGCGCGCCGCTACTCCGACGCCCCCGACTACCCGAAATGGGCGAAGGCCGCCATTCGGGAGATGCTGCGGCAGGTGGGGCATCTGCGGATCGGCGAGGACGGCGTCGCCGAGAAGGGGCTCATGATCCGCCTGCTCGTCCTGCCAGGCGACCGCAACGGCATCGAGGGCGTCCTCGATTGGATCCTCGACGAGCTCGGTGAGCGAACCTATCTTAGCCTGATGGGGCAGTATTATCCCACGCATCGTGCGGCGGAGTTCCCCGAGATCGACCGGCATATCACCGCCGGGGAATACGCCTTCGCCCTCGCCGCCCTCGAGGCGCGCGGCTTCGAGCGCGGGTTCATTCAGGAGGTCGGCTCGACCTCGGCCCAGACGCCGAAATTCAAGCGAGTGTGACAGTTGTCATGAGGCTATGGGGGAGGCACTGTCCTCCGTGGCGGGCTGGTTGGGCATGAAAAGTTGTGCCGCGAAAAGAAATGGTGCCGTTCCGCACAGGTAATTGCCATAGCGAGATTACCTCATATAGTATTCTTGTTTTTCCCCTGAACCCTAAGATCCCAATCAAACCGGGACGCCCCATGACCTACATCTTTCTTCTTCTCGCGTCGTTCACCGGGGCGTTCGCCATTGGCTATACCAAGTTTTTCGGCATGACGTACTTGGCGGAGAGCGTGTATGGCAATGGTTCGAAGACGTGGGTGATCCAGGCAGTCGGCTCGCTGATGACGTTGGCGCCGACGATCGCCTACGCGGTGGCGGGGCCGCTGGCCTCGTCGATGCGGAAGCATTGCGTGATGGCGGTGGGGGCGGTGGCCGCGGCCGCCGCGGTGTGTGTCGCCGCCGCGATGGCGACGGGGGCGCCGCTGGCGGTGTGGGGCGGGTTGTTCGCCGTCGGTTTCGCCATGGGGATCTTCAGCGCGGGCAAGATGTCGGCCGCGCCGTTGGAGGCGGAGAAGGGGAAGTTGTCGATATTCGGTGTGAACGCCGGACTGTCCGTGGCGTTCCTCGGGGGGATCCTCTCCGGCGCGTATTTCGGAACGCTCGCCTTCGAGAAAATTCAGCTGTTTGGCGTGGTCATCGCCGGATCGTTGTTCCTGCTGACCGCCATCTGGGCGTTACCGTGTCGTTACAGCACCGAAACTCCACGGAAGTTCGGGGAGTCCTTAAGCGAACTTGGCGCGGAGACCGCCACGCTTCTACTCAAATATCCTTTCTATCTCCTCTCAAGCCCGCTGCTGTGGGGTGTCGCAGGGGCCTCCGCTCTCGCGATGACGGCCTACGCGGAGGTGTCAGGGCTCGGCGGAGCGGCGGCTTGCAGTCTCATGTCGCTGTACGCCGCCGTCGGGACGATCGCGGGGAACCTGGCCTCGCCGCCGATGGCGAAACGGCGGTTGCTGTGGGCGACTGGATTGAGCGCGGTGATGGCGGTGATGGTGGCGGCGATGCCGGCGACCGTGATCCTGTGCGCCTGGGCCGGAATCCCTCCGGCGTCAGCCTACTATGTCGCGGCGGGCTACCTCGTCATACTCGGCTTTTTCTTTGGCGCGGCCACGAACCTGATTGACTCCGAGTATTTATGGCTGGTGCGGACGATTGGCAAGGAGGGGACGGGGGCGGCCCTTCAGAGCGCGATGGTCGCGTTGTTCTCGTTCGTGGTCGGCGGGGCGGTTGGTGTCGCGATCTTCGAAGGCTGGCTGAGTCCGGCAAGCCAATTCTGTCTTTTGAGCGTCTTGGCGTGCATGGGCGTGGCGGGCATCGTCGCGCTTGCTCTCATGGCGGGCGAGTTGAACGGGGGCATCCGCCCGCTGTTCAGGGAGTTCACGAGATTGCTCGTCAGCATCCGCTACGACGTGAGGGTCGAAGGGCTGGACCGGCTGCCGTCTCCGGCGAAGGGACTGCTGATCCTGCCGAACCATCCCGCGGAGATCGATCCGGTGATTGTGGTGACGTGGCTGTGGCCGCTGTGCGAGCCGAGGCCCGTGGTCACCGAGCGCTTTTTCGCCGACAAGATTCTCGCGCCGATGATCAAGTTGACGCGGGCGTTCCCCTTGCCGGACATGGAGACGGGGGCGGGCAAATACAAGAGCATGCGGATCGAGCGGACGCTTGATGAGGTCATCGCGACGCTGAAGGGCGGCGGCAACGTGCTGATGTACCCCGCCGGACGGCTTATGACGTCCGGGGTCGAGCGGCTTGGCGCGGCGTCGGGCGTGTCAAAGATTCTGCGGGCGGCGCCCGAGGCGACGGTGGTGCTGGTGTCGACGCGCGGGCTCTGGGGCAGTACCTTCTCCACCGCGCTCACGGGGGGGGGAACCCCTGACTTCGTCGGAGCGTTCAAGGCCGGCGCGCGGGCGGTTCTGCGTAATCTGATTTTCCTCACGCCGCGGCGGGTCGTGACTGTTTCCGTCACCGTGCCACAGGACTTCCCGAAGAACGCCGACCCGCTGGAGATCAACCGGCGGCTTGAAGCGTTTTACAATGCGCAGGGCGAGGAGCCGCTGTACGCCGCGCCGGTGGACTTCTGGACGAAGGCCCCGTTTCGTCCGACCGGCTCTCTGAGGGAGGTTGCCGTCTGCGACATTACCGGCGTGGATCCCGCCATCATCGAGAAGGTCAGGCGCGCGATGGCCTCGATGTTTCAGACAACCGTTGACAAGGTGCGCCCCGAGTCGAGGTTGTCCGACGACCTCGGCGCCGACTCGCTGAGCAAGGCGGGGATCATGGTGTGGCTCGAGGAGGAGTACTTCGCCAGTAATGTCGAGATCGTCGATCTGCGGACGGTGGCGGACGTCATCCTGGCTGCGGCGGGAGCGGCCTCGCATGGGGCCACCGTTCATGCCGCGGTGGCTACGCCGCCCGGCTGGATCGAGGGAAGCAGGCAGCCCGTTCTACCCCCCAGCGGCGCGACGTTGCAGGAAGCGTTCCTCAGATGCTGCGACCGGATGGGATCGACAAACGCCCTCGCCGATGACATCCGAGGCGTCCTCACGTGGAAGCAACTCAAGACCGCCGCGCTTGTGCTTGCCGCCGCCTTCCGGAGCCTTCCGGGCGAGCGGCTGGGCCTCATGCTGCCAGCGTCATCCGGCGCCACTATCTGCGTGATCGCCACGTTGCTGGCGGGCAAGGTGCCGGTCATGATGAACTGGACGACCGGCAGGCGGAATCTCGAGACGGCGGCGCGGCTTTCGGGGATTGTGAAGGTCGTCACGTCCGGGGCGTTTCTCGACAAGTTGACGATCGCGGAGTTCGGTGAGGTCGAGTCGATGCTCGTCTTCCTCGAGGATCTTCGGGGAGGAATAGGGTTGCCCGAGAAACTAACTGGCTATCTGGCGTCGAGGCGAGGGGCGTCGACGCTCATGAAGGAGCTTGGACTCGAGCAGGTCGTCCCGTCTGATCCAGCCGTGATACTGTTCACGAGTGGTTCGGAGGCGTCGCCGAAGGGCGTTCCCCTCTCGCACCGCAACATCCTCACCAACATCAGCGCCTGCGTCGAGGCGATGGAGTTCGCCGGCGCGGACGTCCTGCTGGCGATACTGCCGCCGTTCCACTCCTTTGGATTCATGGGATGCGTGATGGCGCCGCTCACCGCCGGACTCAAGGCTTCCTACTTTCCGAATCCGACAGACGGCAGGCGTGTCGCCGAGGCCTGTCGCAAATGGCAGGCGACCGTCATGATCGGCACGCCCACCTTCATCGCGTCGGCGCTGCGGGCTTCCACGGACGACATGCGGACGCTGCGGTTGATCATCGTCGGCGCGGAGAAGGCGCCGCCGACACTGTATGCCGCCGTCAAGGAATTGGGCGACGGGAAGGTGACGCTGGCCGAGGGGTATGGCATCACGGAATGCGCGCCATGCCTCACGTTGAACCGTCCCGGCGATTCGCCGGAGGGGGTCGGCAAACCGCTGCCCGACGTCGAACTGCTTATTGTCCATCCGGAGACCCAGCAGCCGATGCCACCTGGTGAGAGGGGGCTTGTGCTGGCGCGGAGCCCTGGCGTGTTCGCCGGCTACCTGGGAGCCGGCGCGGATCCGTTCATTGAGCTTGGCGGCGCCCGCTGGTATTCGACGGGCGACCTCGGCTATCTGGCACCGTCGGGAGCCCTGGTGCTTTCAGGTAGGTTGAAACGCTTCGTGAAGGTCGCCGGCGAGATGGTGAGTCTGCCCGCCATCGAGGAGACGCTGGCGGCGAAATGGCCGCCTGACGAGAACGGTCCCGCCTTGGCGGTCAAGGCGTTCGAGCAGGATGGCTCCAGACCCGAGTTAGTGCTTTTCTCGGCCCGCCACATCTCCATCGAGGACGCCAACGAGACGCTCAAGGCGGCGGGCTTCAGCAATCTCTCGCGGGTGAGCCGCGTGGTCGAGCTTGAGGCGATCCCCGCACTGGGCTCTGGGAAGACCGACTACCAGCGGCTCGCACTACCCGCATGAGGCTATTCTCCCCCGTCCAGGAGCGTTTCCCACGCCGGACGGCAGTCCGTTTCTCTATTCTGAATCTGTGAATGGCCTCTCGACGTTCAACAACGCATCGATCGGTTCCCATTCAGGTTTCCGGACAATGAAATACTCTGCGAGATCGCGGTCGGACTTGAGCGAAATCTGATCCAGTCTAGGAAGTGTGGCTTTCTCGAGAAATCCACGGATGATCATGGGGCGCCAGTGGCATTCTGTTGTCCATCCTGGAAGAGATTCCATGTTTTCCACGTATAAGTCTGTCCCACGATAATGAAACCACCACACGCCGTTCAGGCTGCGGGCTTGTCCGCGCAATTCCACTTTACGTTCAAGTTGGTCTTCAAGGAGGACAAGGTGGCACTTGCCGCCGACCAGGTCAAACACATTTTTTTCAGCGGTTGGGTTGTACATCCCATATGCCTCGACAATTTTTCCTTCGATATCGGCAGGCCATGTGGTGCGCGCGTCGACATTGACAGACCAGTCGTTGCCCTTCATGTAAGCTTTGTGATCGATCGATTTGGCAGTTCCTTGTAGAAGCGCCATTTGACCTTCGAAATCCGCAGGCTGGAAGGAGATGGGGTCAATTCGCCTGGCTTTGTAGACAATAAAATCCATCCGGAAGTAGTGACCGGTGGTTTGCAGCATCAATCCAGCTTTCTTGTATGCCCGCGCAGGAACTCCGACATAGCCCCCTGTCTCATATCCCTCCATCTCGTATGTCTTGCCCATCTCAAGTTCCGGGAGGGAGGGGCCTTCGTCTATTGATATTTTTTCACCCCATTTGTGGAAATATGGTTCCAGACGAATCTGGATGTCTTGCTGAAGTGCATGCCCGCCTATGCGTTGGACGCGGAGGTTAGGACCCCCTTCGTACCCTTTCAACTGTCCTTCCACCACGACACCTTCAACTGTGATCGGTGTTCCGAGAGGCGCATGCAGTTTGCCAACCAGTTGATAATTTCTGTTGAGTTGTTCCGCCGGTATGCCGGGGAGTTCTCTCGCCTGTGTGAAGCACGCATGCAACACAAGAACGCCTGCCAATATTGTGAGAGGGTTTTTTGTCATGAAGCCGCCTGAACTTATTCCATGTGGTGCCGCGGTTTCAAGCCGGTCTCGCGCTCGATGGCCGAGGTGTCGACGAGGCTGGCGATCTGCTCGAGGGGGCAGCGCAAAGGCGTCTCGGCGTAGAATTCCCGGATGACGTCAGCCACCGGTTTGCCGAGCACGTTTTCCGACGAGGCCGGAAAGTAGACACGGTAGCCCGGAAGAGGGGAGCGGACGGTCGCCTCAAGCAGGCTGGCGGCATCCTTGACATGGAGGAAGGCGAACCCCTCGTTCCTGCTGGGACCGTGGAGGCCGTGCTGACTCTTCAACCACGCCAATATCTTCTCGTCGAAGAGATAGGGGAAGCGGATGGCGACGCAGCTGACCTTCGCGCTTCGCTCGAAGTACTCCAGCATCTCCTCGGTGACCCGTTTGCTCAGTGCGTAGGCGTTGCCGGGATTCGGCGGCACGGCTCCATCCAAGGGCAGATATGGTAGTGACGAGGTGGGCAAGTCCTCTGTGAGCGGCTCGCCGGTGATGACTTGGACGGTGCTGGCGAAAACGATCTGCTTGACCTTCAGTTCCGCCGCCGCCTGGAAGACATTCATGTTGACGGAGACGTTGTCGAGAAACCCCGTCTGCGCGTCGAGCCCGCGGAAGCCGGGATGGTTGGCGAGATGGACGACGGCGTCCGCTCCGTCAAGAAGGGCGTAGGCGGCCTCGCGGTCGCGCAGGTCGGCGACCTCCAGCTTCACCGGCAGTTCGCCGCGAATCACGCGGTCGGTGGCGCGCACCGTGTGGCCGCCTTCGACGAGGGCTCTGCAGGCATGGGAGCCCAGGCGTCCCGAGGCTCCGGTCAACGTAATTCTCATTGTCGTGCGTCTCCACGAATTACTGTAACTTATAGTTCCACAACCGCTAAGAAAAACAAGAATTCAACCACCATTACACAAGGCGGTCCGTCCGTCCGGCGCATCGTGCGCCTGGCACTTGATGGCACGGCGGCAGATTGGGTTGCGGGCAAGCTCCGCATTGTCCACAATAGTAAACATCATGCCGAGGACATGTCAAATGGGCGAACTTGGAGCGGGGGGCTTTTCTTGACTTCATATCTCCTGCCGCCTATCTTGATGCATCCACCTGATTTGACGAAGGTTCATATCCAATGCTCCTGCGACAACGATTGATTCTCTCTTTGAGCGCGCTCCTTGTGCTGGGGTTTTTGACGACGAGTCTCGCCAGCTACTACGTCTCGCGCAGTTCGCTGCGGTCGAAAATAATCACCAACGACCTCCCGCTGACCAGTGACAACATCTATTCCGAGATCCAGCGGGATCTCCTCCGTCCGATTTTCATCTCCTCGCTGATGGCCAACGACACGTTCCTGCGCGACTGGGTGCTGAATGGCGAGAAGGAGGTGGACGAGATCAGCAAATATCTGCGGGAAATCAAAGACAAATACCATACCTGCGCCAGTTTCTTCGTCTCCGAGAAATCGAAGAACTACTATTATGGGGACGGCATTCTGAAGATGGTCAGAGAGGAGGAACCGCGGGACAGGTGGTATTTCCGCGTCCGGCTCATGAAGCCGGACTACGAGATCAACGTCGATCCGGATCTGGCCAACAAGGACACCGTCACCATTTTCATCAACCATAAGGTGTTTGACTATAACGGGGGGATTCTTGGAGCCACAGGGGTCGGACTCAGGATCAGCGCCGTCAAGCAGTTGATCGAGTCATACCACTCGAAATATAAGCGGACCATCTATTTCGTTTCCAGCGAGGGGGATGTCGTCCTTCAGAGCGCCGCCCAGGGTGCCGGCGCGGTCGGCAACATAAAAAACATGCCGGGCGTTTCCGAAGTCGCCGACATGGTGCTCTCGGGGAAGAGCGACCAACACGCGTATGTGAGGGATGGACGGAACATCTATCTGAACACGCGGTTCATTCCAGAGCTGAATTGGTTTCTGCTGGTTGAGCAGGGCGACAGCCAGATATCGGGGAGCATTTTCAGCACGCTCATCCTGAATCTCGTCATCTGCGGAATGATCACGCTGGTCGTCATCCTCCTGACGCGAATGACGATCAACTCCTACCAGAACAAGCTGGAAGTGGTGATGAAGGCCGACCTGGAGTTGAAGAGCATCAATCAAGGACAACAGCGGGAGATTGAAAGCCAGCACCTCGAGCTGCTTGAGAAAAACACCGCGCTGGCGCGGTTGAATTCGTCGAAGGACAAGCTCTTCTCCATCATCGCGCATGATTTGCGCACGCCCATCGGCAACATCACGCAGCTGCTGGAGCTGCTGAGTGACGCGTTCGCCTCCGGCTCGCGGAACGAGGCAACCGAGCTTCTCAGGAGGCTGAAGGACTCCTCGGAGTCAGCCTTCAAGCTGCTGGAAAACCTTTTCGATTGGGCGCGGAATCAGATCACCGAAACGAGTTATACCCCGCGCGAGGTCAATCTGAAATGGCTTTTGCTCGAGTGTGTGGACAGCCAGCATTTCGCGGCCGAGGCCAAAGGCATCATGGTCGAGGTGCGGTGCGACGAAGGGGTGAACGCATGGGCGGACGGCAACATGGTGAAGGCCATTGTCCGCAATCTGATCTCCAACGCCATCAAATTCACACCCGAAAGAGGGTGGATACGTGTTGCCGCCGTCCTGGCTCAGGGGAAGGTGTGTGTGTCCGTCCAGGATTCGGGCATGGGAATTGAGAGGGAGCGTCTCGCGACGATATTCGACTTCTCGCAGAACAAGAACACGAGCGGGACGAACGGCGAGAGCGGAACGGGGCTCGGGCTCTCGCTGTGCAAGGATTTGGTCGTCCGCAACAACGGCGAGCTGCTCGTCGACAGTGAAGTCGGGAAGGGAAGCACGTTCTCCTTCACCCTGCCAGTTGCGGCATCTTCGGCGGCCGGCGTCTGCTCGTAGGGGCGGCCGCCTCGCCTCGCCTCCGCTCAGCGGGCGCAGACGCAGGCAAGTTCAGCCTCGAACTGCACGGTGAACCGTTTGGCGTCGCAGAGCGCGGACGAAGCCATGGCGTTTCGCAGCGACGCCTTGAAGGCGGCCAGGCGCCCCAGATCCGACGTGAGCGCCTGCGCCAATCCGGCGAACTCCTCCTGTGAGTTCACCGCCAGACTGGGAAGGCCCACCGCCGACAACAAGGACAGGGCCACCCGCGAGCAGTGCCGATCCCCGAGCAGCGAGATCGTCGGAACCCCCATCCACATCGCCTCGCAGGTCGTCGTTGTTCCATGGTAGGGATAACTGTCCAGCGCGACGTCCACCATCGAATACGTTTCGAGATGATTCGAGAAGCTGTTTTCGAATGGCAGGAGGCGCACTCTGTAGGGAGAGACGCCTTCGCGGGCGAAACGCGCCAGAAGCCTCTGCCTTACGCCGTCGTCGCGGAGGGCCTTGTTCTTGAGAAGCAGTCGTGACTCTGGAACCGTCTTCAGCGCCGACGCCCACAGTGCGACGCAGCGGTCCGAGATCTTTGGCATCGAGTTGAAAGAGCCGAAGGTGAGGTGACCGTTCCGCAGGCACGGTGCCTCCCCGACGGGTGGCGCGTCGTCGGGAGGGGAGAAGACCAGGAACTGATCCGGCAGCCGGAGAAGCCGCTCGGTGTGGAAGGCTTCGGCTCCCGGTGGGTCGGCGTGGACGTCGCTTATCCTGTAGTCGATGGAGGACAGGCCGGTCGTCGCGGGATAGCCGATCCAGCTTATCTGCGTGGGGGCGGGTTTCATGGCGAAGACGCGCAGCCTTCGTCCTGTGTGTCCCGCGAGATCGAAGAGGATGTCGAGCTGATCGGCTCTCATCGCCTCCGCCACTTGCTCGTCGGAGAGGGACGCTATCTCTCGCCAGTTTTCGGCGATGCTCTTGAACCGTTCGGTGATGAGGTCGGACCGCGCGCTGTCGGAATAACAGAAAGTCTCGAATTGGTTTTTGTTGTGGCAGGCGAGGACTGGCTCGATGAAAAATGCCACGGAATGCCTTTTGAAGTCTCCCGAAAGATAGCCGACGCGCAGCCTGCGGCCGAAGGTGGAGGTCTTTGCTGGTGGCGGCCTCAAAAGTGGACGTTCGTACCGGGCGGCCCATGCCACATGACGTTCGTAGATGCTCCGCGGGGAAATGCTGTCCATGTAAAGCAGGCACAGCAGCAAATCGGAGAAGGCCGTCGCGGAGTCCTCGCGTGAGGCGACGACATCTTCGTATTCTTTTATGGCGTCGGGAATCTGTCCCATCGCATTGAGGACGTCCGCCAGCGCGCAGTGGAGCACCGTGGAGTCCGGGGAGAGGGCCAACCCTTCGCGGCATGTGCGTTCGGCCAAGCTCAGGTGCCCGAGTTTGCAGAGAATGCCTGCAAGGTTGTTGCGCGGGGCCACATAGTCCGGTTGCAGTGCGATAGCCGCGTTGTAGAAGTCTTGGGCCTTGTCACCGCATCCTGAATTTTCGAGTGCCAGGCCGCAGTTGAAGTTCGCCTGCGGATTGCCGGGAGCCAGTCGTACGCAGTCTTCCAGGATGCGTGCGGCATCTGCGAAGTCGCCTAACATGAGCTTGGATACGCCAAGGATGGAGAGCATGTCGGCGTCTTCTGGCCGTTGGGCAAGGGACTCCGCAGCGGCCTGCGCGGCGTTGACGTAGTCTCCGCCCTTGAAATACCGCATAGCGTCCTCGCGAAGATGTTCCATTCTTGACTCTCAGCTACTAATCTTTGTGAATAGTGAATCGTGAGTGGTGAATGGTTGAAATCTATTCACAATTCACCATTTACCATTCACGTTGAATTTCCTTCTACACGTCAAGATAGACTCCTGCGCAACGATAGACGATTTCGTCATGAGTCTCCGTCGTCGTCGGCGTTGCGGTAGGCGAGGGGGCTTGCCCCGCTGATCTTCTTGAAGATCCTGGAGAAGTAGTAAGGGTCGTCGAAGCCGCAGATGGAGGCGATCTCGTTGACTTTTTTGTCGCTGTTCCTCAGCAACCCCTGGGCGTGCTCAATTCTTTTACGCAGGAGGTAGTGGATCGGCCCTATGCCGTATTCTTTTCTGAAGAGGGAGCGGAGATGGTCGCCCGACACATAGATGCGCGAGGCGAGTTCGTCGATCGTCAACGGCTCCATGAATCCTGTGTCGATCAGCTGCTTCGCCGTTTGCGCGTAGTGAGGCGCGCCATCGGCTCCTTCCGCCTTGTCCAGGTTCCTGAGCGAGAGGCAGACCAGGCTGGCGAGCAGGTCGAGGCGGGACTTCTGCTCGGTGGAGGGCATGGGTGCCGCCAAGGCGTTCTCCAGCATTTTGAAAAGAAGCAGAAGGTTCTGATCCGCCTCAAAGACGTCTGTGGGGATGAGGCTTGCCTCTTCGCCTGAGACGCCGATGCAGAGGTGGTAGCCTGTATGGTCGGGGTCGTCTATCGCCCAGTGTCGCGGCCCCGGCTGGTACACCACTATCTGATTCGGGCAGTAGCGCCATTTCCGTTCGTCCTCGTGCATCCATCCGGATCCCTTCGCGTTGTACACGATTTCCGTGCAGGAGTGCCGATGCGGCTCAGGGGAGTGTTTCACTGAATCGCCGCGGTAGTTGCAGAACGCGAAAAGGCATTTGACCAGCATATCGCACCCGTCTCCGGATTGTCCATCACGAAACCCCGTCCCGTCCATGGTTCGCCATGCCGGGGGTTGCTATAATGTGCCATAAGAACAGTGGC
>CAYTFM010000289.1:11631-11930 GCA_964436735.1 uncultured Victivallales bacterium
CAGTGGCAATCAATGCCATCCGTCGCGAAGACCAGATGGGCACGGCGCGCGGAGCGGCGATAAGGGAGGTTGTGAGGCATATGCGGAAGGCGAAAGCGGTCGTGTTCACCGGGACGGGGTCGGTTGGCGTCGGAATGTTTCCCACCCCGAAGCGTGAGGCGGGGCATGTGGTTTGCGAGACGCAGTACAGCTTGGTGTCGACGGGGACGGAGTTGCGCACGTTGCGTGGAGAGCAGAAGGGCGGCGCGTTTCCCTTGATCCCCGGTTATTCCTGGGTGGGACGGGTGGTGGAGACGGGG
>CAYTFM010000290.1:0-1807 GCA_964436735.1 uncultured Victivallales bacterium
TCGTTTCGGCGGGCGTCCCGGTCCGCGCCTGGACTGACGGCACCGTGCCGGAGGGGGCGGCGCAGGTGATTGTCCATGCCGAGATCACCGAGGTGTCCGCCCGCGACGCCACCGGGAAGGCCCTCGCCTGGAAGATGAAGGTTGAGGCAGCCGCCAGGACGCATGCGCAGTACGACAAGGATGTGTCAATCTGCGACGCCTTGTATTCAGCCGTGTGGTCGGTGGTGCAGGCGTTGATCGTGGGGGACTTCTCCGCGCTCTGCGGCGGGATCGTGCGGGGAGCCATGAGCGAGATCCCCGAGACCAGCATGGATGACAAGTTCAACGTTCGAATAGCCTCAAAATCTTTAATGATCGAAACAGCATAGGAGACGGTAAATGAGCAAGGAAACCATTCTTTATGTCGGGCGCGTCGATGTCATGGGATCTTCCATTCCAATGCAGCTCACGGAGCTTGTCGACAACGTTCTGAAGCTCAATGGCGTCATACCGGCGGGCGTGGCTGGCACCGCGGGGGCCGCCGGGGTCATGACGCTTGGGTCATCGCACGGGTTCACCGACGCGGATGTCGTCATGTGCACCTGGGCGACGGGGCGCAGATACGCGTGCACCATTTCAGCGTACGACGGCACAACTGTCACTCTCGCCACCGGCACGGGCGACGAGCTTCCCACGTCCGGGGACGTGGTGGTGTCGAAACTCCTTGAGATCGACGCCGCCGTTCTGGGCACAAACGTCAATTTCATAATGTTAAAATCAGATGTCGCTGCGACGTTCACGCTTGAGGACGCAGGAGGCATTGAGCTTGCCCGCAATGTGGCCGCCGGGGCCGCGTATATCTGGGCGGAAAGCTCCGGCGACACGAATCCCATCACCGGCGACAGCATCACGAAGTGCCATGTCTGGAATGAGACCGCCGTCGCCGGATCGGCGACCGGACTCATCGGATACGACAACGATTAATCGGCGCAAGCCAAAAACCATAAGGAGAAACGACCATGGCTCTCTCATTCGCAATCACCGCCACGGGCGGGTACGGGGTTCTGCAGAGCGTTGAAAATTCGGAATCCGCCGATATCGCGCACGCCAAGGGCACCGACGGGAAGACCACGAACAGCAAAGCCTTTTCGAAGACCGTGAACGTCAAAGCTGAGGGGCTGTTCAACGGCGACGCGCTCACCGGCGCCGGAAAGAAGCTGACAATCGACGGTGTTGAGGGGCTCGTCAAGTCGCAGACGAAATCCCAAAGCAACACCGACTGGCAGAAAGTGTCCGTCGAAATCGAGAAGCAGGACGCCGCCGCGCTCACCGAATACACCGCGTAAGAGGTGTGACCGTGGGCGAATTCTCGCAAAAACAGCTCGACACCATCGGGCGCGACCGTGTTTTCCTTGACAGGGTGAAGACGGACGCGCTCCTGAATCGGCTGTTTTCCGAGAAAGACCAGGACCGCGACGCGGAAATCACGGAACTCATCCTTTCAATGGGCGGTGACATCGTCTTGAAGTCGTCGAAACGCCGCGTCAAAGAGGTGCGGTTCAAGGCTCCGACCATTGGCGTCATATCCATGCTCGGCATCATCAAGACGCCGTTTCTGCCGGAACGACGAAACCCTTCACTGATGGATGTGAACCGCGCCCTGTATCTGCTCATGGCGCAGGAGGAGGCGTTCGCCGCCTGTCAGAACATCGACAGCGACCTTGATCCCAAGTGCGTCGGGCTATGCGAAAAGCTGGGAATTGACCACAACGAGGCCACCGTCGTCATTCATGACGTTATTGAAAGCTCGTTTGCAGCGTTGCGGATG
>CAYTFM010000290.1:1817-8127 GCA_964436735.1 uncultured Victivallales bacterium
AGCTCGCCGACGAGAAACGCCTCTACTGGGACACCTTCTGGGCGACATCGCTGATCGCGCAGACGGCGGAATACATCGGGCTTCCGTTTGAAGAGATCCGCTGGAGGGTCCCGCTCATCACCGTGCTCTTCTTCTACGTCCAGAATCTTAGGATCACCGGGATGAAAGGCATCATGCGCCGCACAAAAGCCGGGGACTGCAAAAACCGCCTGGACGAACTCATGCGGCAACGACTCGAGGAATTGAAATGCCAAAAGTAGTGACAGAATTCAAAGGCGACGCCACCGGACTGAGCAAGACGATCAGTTCGGCGAAGATGCAGCTTGGGACATTCGCCAAGTCAGCCGCCAGCGTGGGAGCCGGAATGGCGGGCTTCTCCGGCGTCGAGGCGATCATCGGCAAGGTGGGGGCCGCCATAGGCAAGGCTGGCAATCTTTCCGACGCCGCGGCCAATGTGGGAATGACGGTTGAGGAATACCAGAAACTCGGCTTCGCCTTCCGCGACGTGGGGCTGTCTGCCGCGGACGCCGACAAAGCCATGGCGACCATGAACGCCAAGATGGGCGAAGCCATTGGAGGCTCCGAGGGGGCCAATGAGGCGTTGAACAAGCTGGGCCTCACGACGGCCGGATTGAAGGATCTGAGCGCTGCTGATCAGTTCGAGACGATCACCAAGGCCATATCCAAGCTCCCGACGCAAGCGGAGCGCGCCGCCGCCGCCACCGAGTTCTTCGGCAAGTCAGGGAAGAAGCTCGACCAGCTCGTCATGGGGTATGACGAGGTGATGAAGAAAGCCGAGGAGGCCGGAAACATGATCGGCGGGGACACGGCGGACGCAGCCGACCGGCTTGGCGACGAGCTGGCGAAGCTCGACGACGCCTTTGTCGCTCTCGTGGCAAACTCAGGATTGATTGAATTCCTGTCTTCCGCGGTGAAGGGCATGGTTGATCTACAACAGACGATCAAGGGCGGAGTCAATGATCTGCTCACTATGGAAGGAAAACTGAAGGACATCGGCGGCACCGACAAGTCCGGCGGAGCTTATTCGGGCAGCCTCTGGGAAAACGTGAAAGATGCCTGGCTGGGCGAATCCGAAGGGGAGAAGATCACCACCAAGCCGGTCACGAAAGCTGAGCAAAAGCAGTTCAAAGATCAACAAGCGGAAAAGACTAAGCTCGCGAAAGAGGCCGCGGACAAAGAAGCCGCCATGCAGGAAGACGCCAAGAAAAAACTTGGGGCGAAAGAGCACGCGAATGACAAAGAGAAGACAGACAAGCCCGTTGAAAGTGCCGATAAAGTGCTCGCGGCCAGCGACGAGCGCGCAAGGGCGATGACAGAGGCGTCGAACGACAAGCTTGCCCAGGAGGACGAGGCCCGCCAGAAGATACTTGACGACATGGAGCGGGAGATCGATCTACAGAAGCTGCTCAACGAGGGCAAGAACAAAGAGGCCGCGGTGAAAACCGCACAAGACAAGATGCGGGAGGCGGGAGGATCTGACGCTCAAATCGCCATGGCCGGGAAAATGGCGGAGGCTCAATTCGGCTTGTCGAACGATCCGAAGCAGCAGTTCCGCACCGAGTTCTCTGACTCCCTTTTGCGGATCGGCGGTTCGGTGGGGAACTCCGGCAACGTCTCTTCAGACCCGCAAATCGGGCTGCAACGCGAGACGAACACCAAGCTGGACGCGTTGACAAGGGCTGTCAACGATCAGACCGCCGCATGGAGGAACGCTCAAAATGAGTAGCTTCACTCAAGACAATGGCTATGAGCGGAAAGTCCTCACCAACAATGGACCTTCCATTGAGGATCGCTGGCATGGCCCTTTCGCCGATGTCTGGGCGCAGACGGAATACAAGATCGGAAAACCGTGTCCGTATGATCCGCTCATGGTGTTGAACAAAATCACACTCTCAAAGGATCAGGCGAGCTTCCGGGGATATATCGACCTGATGTATTCCGGCATGGACTCTTCAACCCCTCCGGTCGACACCGGCAAGAATGTCTACACCCTCACAAGCGGGCCGTTGGAAAAGGCCATTGAGACGCACACCAACTACAAGAAATGCTGGAACAACTATCTGGCTATGGCGAATGGCAAGGAGACTCCCGCATGGTGGGATACCGACGACAACGACGCGTCAATCCCAGACATCACGCAATTTCAGTGGGTCAAGGATCTGGGATCGGTCGACACGCAATCCATCGGAAAAAAATGGACGTACCTGAACAAGAAGAAGCCGGGAGTGGAGAGCTACATCGTCGCTTCCCCCGTCGTTGAGGCGACGCTGTACTTCTCGCAGGCGACGCGGGCGTACCAGATCGCCGTGAAGAACGGCAAGCGGGCCGCTCCGGCCGTCACGTTCGGCATCACCGGAGGTGAATGGCTGGTGAACGATTGCTCTTTGAGTCAGCAGGGTAAAAAATGGGTGGCGACGGTCCGGTACCAGTGGGCCGATTCATGGGATCATGATATTTACGAGGCGGGATGATGCTTCCGAATATTCCACAAAGCCAGTCTGACCTCTCGGGCGGTCTGAAAATAGTCGGCGACGGGCAGACGATACGCGTGAAGAAATTGGGACGAAACAATTTCTCCATATCGGCCATCGGCGGCAGATCCGGAGGGGTAAAGTCCGCCGCTGCCATTGAAGGGCCATTTTCCGTTGTTGATTCAAGCGATGATGACGCCCAGAAGATCACCGTGCTGGGGTACAACACCGAAGAGAACCGCTACTTTCAAAGCATGCTCATCCTCGGAAAATACCGGCAGGCGTTCCCCGAGACGACGCTGACGCTCACGACCACGACCGGGACGCGGATCATCGTGCTTGAGACGAAAGAGACGGTGGGGCAGACCACCTACACCATCACGCTCAAGGATCTGGCCTACACTGAGGCGACAGGAGTATTCACGGCGGACACTGACGACACGGTGAACTACCCGCTCGCCCTGGTGCGGTTCACTGACGCCAAGATTGCCGAGATCGTCCCGTTGCGCTCCGGCTGGATCATCGACTTGGCGAGGGGGTTCTAATGTCCGTTGACTATACAATTCCTACGACATGGGAGGATAACGACCTTGACTGGTCGGACTGCGAGAACCCCAATGGAAAGCCGCCCCGCAATGCCCCGCTGCTTCTATATCTGGAGGCGATCTATAGGAGTTTCATTGAGAGGTACGAAGGGAAATATGGCATTGGCGCATGGGTGACTAACGCCATGCCGACGAACGCCACATACTGGGCAGCCTTGACGTCAAAGAGTAACGCCGACATAAAATTCTTCCCGATGTTGAAACTGGCGCAGGCGATTTACGCCGAAGTGGTGAATGCCGCGTATTTTTATTCCGCCATTCCGAACGGAACATATTCACGGGGGAATACTGGATATTACAATCCAAGAGCAAATCCTCTTTACGTGCATTACGTCCAACACGATAATCTTGGTATTCCTACAGCTCTAAACCGTTTTACATCAGCCACCATGCTTGCGTCAATCGGTGATTCAAATTTCATCGAACCTCGCAGAACATCACTCCTTAGATCTTGGATAGGTCAAACATATCGCATTTTGAATCAACTCAGGATTTGCTCATGGAGCGCACCGGAAAACAATAGCTGGGAAGTAAACACTGGCAGAGAGTTGCGAAGCGTTAAAGTTAATGGCGAAACTACAGGTTGGACAACACCCGCTTATTTCGGTGCCGACCACGCTATAGGAATTAAAAAATATGCATATTCTGCTGATCCAGACGCTTTAAAATACATACAATGCCGTGGGTATCTGAGCGTTGGACTCAAGCATACCGCAACGGGCGAATATCTCAACTACCGATTCAACCGCACCATACCATGGACAGGAATAAGATATGGTTGGGGATATGACAATTATGGCGACTGGGGCGCATATGACGCATCATACGGATATGCGTATCAAAATTATTATATCGACGGATGGAAAACAGTAAACGTATCGACACAGAACGTCTTTAGACTCAGCAATCTTATACAACTTGATTACAACGGCATTCAAAACAGTAATTGTCTTTTAGATGATAGTGATACTCTCGCCGATTACCGCGTCGCCGCCCCGGATGGTTTTGGTTTCAGAAACTGGTAAATAAGGAGATTTCAATATGATTAATTTTCGAATAAACTCCGACACTATCGGAACGCTGGTGGATGCCGCTGGCGGCGTGCTTGCCGATGGCTCGCTCGCCTTCCAGCTTGAGAGCTACGCCACCTATGTCGCCAATTTCGTGACCGTTCTCAATGGCGTGCTCACGCCGGTGGACGTGTCGGACGCCGCCACATGGAAGGCGTTTTTTGATAAGGATTTCAACAAGACGACGGCGGTCATGGTTGAAGTCGAGGACGCCGACATCGATTCGACCGACGCCGCCACGGGAATCCTCAAAATCTCGGTTGATTGCGACACTCCGGAATTCCTCACGGCTGTTGGGATTCTCGAAAGTATTCCGGCTTTCTTCCAAATATGCGGATATGACGAAACCGGAAAGAAGATTCATTCATACATCATCAAATGCACAGCTTGGAACGCCATTGAGGTTACGACCTGATGCGGACGATCTACATAGATCTGGACACCCGCGCGAGGATCGACAGCGCGAACGCCTTGCTTCAGCAGCCCGTCGACTTCCAGTTTCAGCTCTCGGGCAAGTACGAGATTCATTTCATGCGGGCTGGTGTCCATGTCTCAATGCTTGAGTACCCCAGCTGGGTGTCGTTGGTGGACACCGACTGGGACAAGGACACGCCAGCGATAATCGACGCCAGGGGAGCCGACGTTGACACGTCAAGGCTTTCCGAGGGTATCGTCACGATCACCTATGACTGCGACACTGAGGAATATGAGGACGCCATAGCGACGAGCGAGAACATTCCGGCCAACTACGAGTTGCTGGGATATCGCAATGACGGTAAGAAGGGGCTGCAGATCGATCTTGAGGCGATCCTCTGGAACGCCATGAAGCCAACGGCGACCAGCCCTACAACTCCTTTGAGCGACTACTACACGAAAGCCCAGGTAGACGCCCTTGTGCTGGGCAAGGTGCCCGAGACCCGCGAGATCAACGGCCACACTCTGGACGCCGACATTGACCTGACCTACACCGACGTAGGGGCCGCTGCCGCGGCGCACGCCGCTGAGCATGCCGCCGCCGGATCTGACCCGCTCACGCTCTCAACCTCGCAGATCACCGGCCTTGACGCCGCGCTCGCGGCAACGGCGGGAAGCGGCCACAACCACGCCGGGGTCTACGAGCCCGCTGACGCCGCTTTGCAGGCGCATCTGTCTCTGACCAATAACCCGCACACGGTGACGAAGGCGCAGGTTGGCCTGGGCAACGTACCCAACACCGATTGCACCAATGCCGACAACCTTTCGTCAGGCACGATACCGGCGGACAGACTACCCGCCATGAACGCCTCAACGGCTGGGGCCGTGCCGGCCACAGGCGCGCCGTCGGGGAAATTTCTCAAGGATGACGGCACGTGGGACGTTTCGGGCGGCACCATCGGCGGCGGAACGGGCACGACAGACAACGCCATACTCCGGGCGGACGGCACCGGCGCGGCGACCCTGCAGGCCTCTCTCGCCACGATTGACGACGCCGGAAGCATGAATATCCCCTCCGGGCAGGCGTACAAGATCAACGGGACCGCGCTGGCCTACGGCGACGTGGGGGCCGCGGCCTCCGGGCACAACCATGACGCCGCCTATGCCGCCATTGGACATGACCACAGTGGCACCTATGAACCGGCGAACGCCAATATTCAAAGCCACATTTCGGCGACCTCCGGCAACCCGCACGCCGTGACGAAGACGGATGTGGGCCTCGGCAACGTGACCAACGACGCCCAGGTCAAGGCCATAGTGTCCGTGGACAACGTTATACCCCGTTTCGACTCAACTGGCGGGCAATTGCAGACAAGCGGCTTATCTATCGACGACAACGGGCAATTACTGTTTCCATCCGCTGACGGCGCGGCAAGCAGGGGGGCAAGGTTTGACATGGGCGAAGCACCGCCGTGGACGCAATACCACGACTCCGCGAACGCCCTATGCTTCGACCACGGCACGGGCGGGAATGTGCTGAAACTCTCATCCTCAACCTGCACGCTGAAAGCCGCCACCATCACAGGCGTTTTAGGAGCGGCGGGAAATATTCAGACGGCGAAGATATACCCAGTTTCGGACAGCAGCACGGCTTTGCAATTGTGCAAGGCGGGTTCTGGCGCGGCGGTAATGACGTTCGACACGACGAATGCGAGGGGCGGTATCGGTT
>CAYTFM010000290.1:8137-11913 GCA_964436735.1 uncultured Victivallales bacterium
ACTTCCGCACTATCCGCATGTCGCGCTCCAAGTCAAACAACACGGCACAGAGAACAGGATTAGTAAGTCAATCATATGCCGCTGCTGATCTGCCATTCGGTTTGATAGGTGGTTATTCAGATGCGTCAACCAATGAGGCAATGATTGGCTATGGCGACGGATCTACGCAAGCCACAGCCACGCACATCTATTTCTACACGGGGGCGACCAAAGCATCATCCCCGTCCATTAAAATGTCGATACTTAATGACGGCAACGTCGGTGTCAACACAGCTGATCCTACAACGTATCAGTACGGTTGCCAAGGAATAACAGTCTATAATGCGAATTATCCTTGTCTGTCGCTCACAAATCAAAGCCGCGCATGGTTGTGGTATGGCGCTGGTACTGAGTTGTTTTTATATGAGAGGAACTTGGTTAGCGGAACAGGACATACTAACAGATTGCAAATTGGCACTGGCGGAACGTTAAAAATCATCTCAGCGAATGGGAACAATCTTATCCAATTGCGTGAAGGTTCAGACGCGTACGGCAGCAATATCCGTCTCGATTCGTCAACAGGAGACACCTGCATCGATCGTGTGGTTAACAACACTGCGACAGAGGCACTTAGGGTACAAAGGTCTACTGGATACTTTGGAATAGGCGCAACATCACCACTTGCTTTGTGCCACGTCGCTGGAGCCAACTATGCGAGTGGCGGCGGGTATGCGACTCGTGGCAATCTACATGTTCAATCAACTGATGCGTATGCGATTGACACTGGCGGGTCGATCACCTTCGGCGGGGTGTCCGACAACACGGGCAGCATCTACACCTATGCGGCGATCCACGGAAAAAAGGAGACGGCCACCAACGGCTCAGCCCTCGGCTACCTGAGCTTTTGCACGGACAACAACAACAACCTCATTGAGCGGATGCGAATATCGAGCGGTGGTGGCGTGGGCGTTGGCATGGATGCGTCTTTGGCTTCCTCAGCGATCAAATTGGCTGTAAAAGCCAATAGTGCTGTAGGAACAGGACGAAACACAGAGTGGTATAATTCTAATGGTTCTTGCCGCGCCTACATCTGTGATAATGGTGATTCAGGTTTTGGTGCTAACGCTGGACAGTTTTTCGAAGACGGTCACGTTTTACTATGCTATGGCGCAAACAAAAACACCGGCTTTTGTCTCACCGCAAGCGGCGACATATACTTGCCATACGTGTACGGAGTGACAACCGGCTCAAGCGCGAACGTGTATATCGACACGGACGGGCGGCTGTTCCGTTCAACGTCCTCTCTCAAGTACAAAGAAGACGTGAAGGATTTAAGCGATAAATCGGCCCTCATGCTGCAAGCCCGTCCGGTTTCCTTCAAAGATAAAAATTCAAAACACGCCCACATCGGTTTCGTCGCCGAAGAGCTTGACGCCTTGGGACTCACCGAACTTGTTGGCTATGACGCCGAAGGGCAACCTGATTCCGTCAACTACGACCGCATGGCGTGCTATCTACTCCAAATCATCAAAAGCCAAAACAATCGCCTCGAAAAAATAGAGATGAAAAAGGCGGCATAACAAACAGAAAGGGAACGGACATGCTGGTGAATTTTAGCGCGAAGATGCGGAACATGAAAAAGGAAGTGCTCAAGCGTGGCGATGCGGATCTGACGCTTGGCGACGTGTCGGTTGACGCCCTCATGCTGGCGGATGCGGCCGAGAAAAAGGAACCCGCCAAGACGAAGTGCGAGCGGTACAAGCTGGCTTGCCGGATCACGGACGCCACCGAGCCTATCGAGATCACCCCAGAGGAGGCAACACTGATCCGGGAGAAGATCAACGACGGATTCGGCCCGCTCATCGTCGGACAGGTCTACGAGATCATCAAGTAAGGGTTCTACACCGTGGGCGAACGATGCGATAAACATGATGATGTGATAGCTGGCATTTCACGCGTTGAGACAACGCTTGTCATGCTTGTTGCGGCAGTCAACAAGATGGATGCGCGGCTTGAGGATGGGCAAAAGCGTTTCAACACTATTGAAACACGGCAGGCCGTCAACGAGACGCGCATGAACATTGAAGTTTCCAAAGAGGATAAAGATGAGACGTCCGACTTTGCCATCAAAGGAGGAAGGGCGACGGTAGACCTTAAAAAAGTGAACTGGCAGGCCGTAATCAAAACCGCCACCTACTTCGCCCCGTGGCTCGTCGCCGCTTTCATGGCGTTCAAAAACACCGGAGGGGAAAATGAGCAAATGCGGAATGACCACGGAGGTGTTCAGCAGAGTCACCGGCTACCACAGGCCGGTCAAAAACTGGAACCACGGTAAGCGAGAGGAGTTCAAGCAGCGAAAGTTGTTTGATTTGAGAAAAACCAAACAAGAAAAGGGGAACGTGGCATGAATACGAGACAGAGCGGGATTTTGATTGTGTGCGTGGTAATGATGGTAATGGCGTGGTTGCTATCGTCAGGTTGTTCCGGGGTTTCCCTAAAGACGATTGACAAGGGAGGAACGGTGACCTACTACGAGGACAATAGCTGCACCGTCCAAAGCTCCGCCACCGTCTTGGGATTGGACGTGCAAATCTTTGACTTCATGGGAAGCTCCTCTTCGTCCCCGCAGAAAATACGTCTTGGCTACGTTTCGTCTCAGCAGCAGGTGACCCCCAAAGGTGTCAGCGCGAACATCTCGAAACTGTATAATCTCAATTCTCAGACTTTTGACCTGAACATGAACGTTGACACCGGCCGGGATTCCACCGCTCCGGGGGTTCCTGACGCCAACGCTCAAATGATCGCCTCGTCTAATCTCGATGTGACGCAGGGGCTGTTGGCGACCAAAGGGGTTGTTTCATCCACCGTCCAAAGCGCGCCAGCGGCCGCAGGTCTCGATATCAACAGCATCACCGACCAAGCCAAAGACTGGATTTCTCAGCCGGAAAACCAAGAAAAAGCAAAATCGTGGCTGTCTCAGGCGTGGTCGTGGATCTCCAAATTGTTCTGAGGGGTATATGCCAGATGCTCGCCAACAGCTTGCGGAGGCGATAGCGGGGGACGCCTGCGAGAAGGATGTCAGGCGTTGCGCCCTTAAAAACCTCAAACTCCTGTATCTCGGTTGCGCGGCAAAGGAGATCGCACTAGATCTAGTCGATTATGCCGATGATTCGATTGCGCAGCATCTACACGAGCATCAAAGGTGCGGAAAATGATCGGGCCGCTCCTTCCCGTTCCACGATACGAGCCGCACGACCTACGGGCCCAGACCGTGGTGCTCACCGAGGACTTCATCTTTCCCTTGCGCCTCGCCGGTCCGCGTTGGAAGAACCGCAAAGAACGGTTCATCGCCCGCAAGGGATTCGAGAGCGACGGCGGCAGCATCCCGCGCCTCGCCTGGACTCTGTGCAACGTGACGCCGTTCACCCCGAGCTGGATAGCGGAGTTCGTAACGCATGACGGGGTCTATGCCGGTCATTTGCTTCCACGGACGGAAGGCGACCTTCTCTTACGCGACATGGGCTACGCCTACGGCAACACCGCCTACGGGTGCGAAATGATCTATTGGCACGTGTGGGGCTGGGGCTGGACGGTCTACAACGACAAGAATCATTCTCCCGCCAAGATCGAAGCCGCCCGCCGGTACGTAGAGCTGCTACCCGCCTAAAGAAAACACCCGGCCGCGTTCCACCGGAAGTCTTTCTTTCCCCTCATCCGCGAGGGGTTCTTTTTGTCCGGAAAGGGCGGGGGGACGCTGCTACATATTTGCTACCGCTTCACGACCCTTTTATGTCGTT
>CAYTFM010000291.1:0-5494 GCA_964436735.1 uncultured Victivallales bacterium
ATTGTCTCCACAAGAGGTGATGATTGTAGGCGTTGACAAACTGCGCCGATCCATGAGGGGCGAAGAGAACATTGACGAGCTTCTCGCCACCGGCGATGTCGCTTCCATGAACGCCGACCACACTCCGTATGATTTATTGAATCCGACCGAGGCGCGCGGCCCCGCCCCATTGCGCGACTTCACGGGTAACGCCACTGACGGCAGGGTTCTTGTTCGGCGCGACCGCCGAGCGGACGAACCACAGCGCGCGGTAGATGGCTCGCACGTTCCATTGCGGTCGGCTCCACAAGCAAAAGTCGTGGAAACCCAACTCGACGGCAACGGAGAACCAATCGTCAAGGAGGGCAGGATTCCCGTCATGCCGCGCACTGTGAGCGGCGAGGGTGCCGTGGCTCAACGTAGCGTTGGTAAAAAGCCCATGTCGCTGTACGAGAGGGCTATGGCGCAGGAGAATTCCGCTCAGACCGTGGCGGAAGACGCCAAGACTGATTTAATGCAAGCTCCCGTAGCGGAGCCACAACCACAAGCAAAGGTGCAGGATGTCGGACAAGGAACTGAGGCAGGTGTTGAAGGACAGCGAGGCGAGCGATTGGCGGGAGAGGAACCCGCGGCGGGAGGCGATCAAGCGGAGAAGCAAGCCGCCCCGCAAGGCGTGGTTGACGCTGGACGACAAGGGGCTGAGGCTGGAGTTTCCACAAGGAAAGCACCCAAAGCAGTAAGCAAGCCCGTTGAAAAAACGACCACGGATACTCAACCGAAAGCCGCGGCACCAGCGCCGTCCACCACCGCCGCCAGATGGGACGCCATGACTGAACCGCAACGCGCGCAGTACCGCGTCAAGCGCAACGCCGAACGCCCTGAAGGCGACCAGTGGCGCGGAGCCATCGACGAGATGCCGTTCGCCAAGTTGCCTAAGAGTTTCCGAGACGAGCTTGCGGCCAATCCACCCGAAGTCGCCACGGCTCCGCAGGGCGATTTGTCGCCGGAACTGCAAGCGATGGTTGACAAGTTGAAGGTAAAGCCACGCAACGGAGTGGGCAAGAAGGTCGTTGGCAAGCGAAAGGCGAGGTTGACGATAGGCAAAGAACAATCACAAGAGCAAGGGGGCGGGGATGTACGTGGATATGTGCGGGGCGGCAAGCAAGTGGGTTCCGAGAAAGATAGGCAAATATCATCAAAACGTCTTCCAATGCTTGACGATGCTGGAGTTGGCGCGGGAAAGCCAACAGGCGAGTCACGCGATTTACGTGGTGATTCGCCTTGGGAGAGCGAAGAAAATCTTGGACACACTCCCGAAATGCGGAGACTGCAAGCATCAATGCGGTATCACGGTGCAAGAGTTGGCGAATCCCCCGCCGTTGACGAGGTTGTACCTCATGGGAAAAATGCTCAAGCCATTAAGGATATGCTCGCAGCGTTCGGCAATAGAGCCGTATTTTATAGAGGACGAGTGCCCGACACTAAAGCGTTTGGTGGAATGTCTGGGGGAGACGGCACAAACGTGGTTTATATCAATGCTGAAACGAAGATACCGCACATAGTTGCCATCGGACACGAACTGATGCACAACTTACAGGCCGACCACCCAGACTTGTATGCAAAATTTCTTGATGTTTTGACGCCTCAATTGAAGGACACCCAACCATATATAAACAGGTACGTGGAAGAACAGCTTGCGCAAGGGAAAAGCCTTGACGAAATAACAAGTTACAGAATGACACGCGAGTTCACCGCCGAGTACATTGGACAGAACCTTGGCAAGAAAGAGTTCTGGGATATGCTTGGCAAAAAGAATCCGTCCCTTGTGGCGCGGGTACTGAACGTGCTAAAGAACTTGCTTGACAAAGCCATCAACATGATGGGAAGCAAGTTCAATATTGAAAACGACTTCATTGCCGACATACAAAAGGTTCGCGAGGCTGCGGTGGAAATGCTTGACGAGTACGCCAAGCGCGGCGTGAAGATGCCGGAAGGATACACGAAGTCTGACGGCATGATGCCGTGGATTATGGACAAGACCGAAACCTACGCCGACCGGAACGTGTCCGGACTGCAAGACGAGGCGGGCGCGTTCGACTACACCAAGGCGATAGACAGACTCATTCCCGTGTCGGAACGCCAAACGGCTGAAGGATGGGACAAGGCGGCTGACGCTCGTCTACGCAAGAACTTCGGCGCCGAGGAGAGGAAACTGATTGACGGCAAGATTCATTCCGCCACAGACAACGTCGTCGGCATGAAATTGAAGGCGCAGGCGCTCGAAGCCGCAAAACGCACGGGCGCGGCGGCGGATTGGGCGAGGGCGATCATGCTTCAATTGAAACTCCGCGAGGCCCGTTCCGGTATCGCCCGCGCCATGGCGGCGGGTGTTGACCGCATAATGACCAAGGCCGAAAGAGCGCGCCAGCAACTTGACGACATGTTCCTTGAGATACAGCCCAATCTCGCCGAACTGCTTGCAAAGTTCGCCAAGGACAATAAAGACATGGATCAAGTCGAGGCGATGCGTAGGGTGCTTGAGGATATGCGGGCCGACCCGTCCAGCGTGCTTGCCCGTATCGACGCCGACCTTAAAAAAGCTGGCATAGCTGACTCGTTGTTCAGCATCAAAGACGAGACGTTGAACGACCCAAAGAGGTTTGCCGACATCGAGCGTATAATACAAACGAACAAAGCGTCTCTGCATGATAAATATTTCGAATACTTCCGCAACTCAATCCTGTCTGGTTTCAAAACCGTTTCTCCGCTCGGCCCCAACGTAATGGGCAACACGCTTCACATGGCGTGGGACGCATCGTTGCAGGCTGGTCTTGAGGGAATCATGGGGTCGGTTGCGACGAAACTTGGACTCAAAGGATTGAAACCTGGAGATGTGCAGTCGATTGGCGAGCAACGGTGGATTATTGCTCACGCCCCCAAGTGGACAGGACTTATCGCCAAGCGTGCGATGCAGAACGCGTGGTTCTCTTTTATGAACGAGAAGACCACCCGTGATTCCAACAAGCTCGACATCCACGGGAAAGCCATCCGCGGATTCAAAGGCCGAGTCATCCGCACGCCGCAGAACCTGTTATCCGCCGAGGACGAGTTCGCCAAGGCTATGATCCACGGATACGAGGTCATGCGCCTCGCCCACCGCGACGGACTGCAACGCGGCATCAAAGATCACACCGCCGAAATGGACAAGCACGTTATGGACTTGCTGAAAGACCCGACGAGCAACGCCGCGATCAACGCCATGGCGCTGGAGAAGGCCGAGGAGATTACGTTCCAAAGCAAGACAGACAACAACACGCGTGTTGGTCGCTTGGTTAATTGGGTCATGCAGGAACGCAACAAGCCGGGACTTGAAGGTCTTGGCGCCAAGATGCTTCTTCCATTCGTGTCAACCCCATGGAACATCGCCCGCCTCGGAGCGCGTAAACTCCCCGGCGTCGGAGCGATTGGCATGGCTTTAAACGCAAAGCGTGGAGTTTATGAGGGGCGCCCAGACCTGTTCATCCGCCACGCCTCGGAACAAGTATTGTCGCTCGCCGTCATGTCGGCTCTCGCACCGCTCGTTCTTGGTGCCGCGCAGAACTGGCAACTCACCGGAGCCACGCCGTCCAACACGGGAGAGCGCGAGGCTGGATACCGTTCTGTTCCTCCGTATTCCATCGCTTGGAAAAACGCTGACGGATCGTGGGCGTGGGCGTCATATCGCAACATCGAGCCGTTCGCTACTCTTATCACTCCCATCATAGACTCCATCCACCAAGCGTCCATGTCTAAAAAAGGTCTATCCCACGACTCCGTTATCAAAAACATGTTCGGTTCAGTGAAGGGTGCCATCTTCGACAAGACGTTCATTAAGAACATCAACGACATACTCAACATTCCGAGCGGAAGGAAGAAGATATCCGACATCGTTACCGACCTCGCGGCGGCGAACGTGCCCAATGTGTTCCGCCAACCATTGCGCGACACCGACGAGACTATCCAGAACACCGGACGCGAGGAAGAGCCGGGAATGCTTGGCAGTTTCAAGACCATGCCCAAAGACTTCGCGGAGAAGGCTCTTCCCAAGCTGGTAAAATTGTCTCAACCGCGCATCGACATGTTCGGAAAATCAGTAGAGAAGTCCGGCAACGCCGCCACGCGTCTGCTTGGCCTACCTGCCATGGAGTCGAAGTCGTCGTCATCTCTTCCCGCGTTCGACAACTGGCTTGCCGACTTCAACCAGCAGACCGAGAACATCAACCGCCAGTGGTGGCCGACGCTTCCGCAGAAGATATCCAAGGACGGAAAACCCGTTCGCATCGACGATGCCACATGGGCCAAGTTTCTCAAAGACCGCGGCGACTACGTCATGCAAGTGCTGTCTGGCATCGACTTCAAGAATCTTCCCAAAGATAAGATGTCCAAGGACATGATCGCCCGCGTCTTCACACAGGCCACCAACATGGCTAAACTGAAGAACCATTTGATGAAGTACGACCTTGAGGCTAAGGGTCAGTGATAGGTGTTACTCGCGCCCCGTTCTGTTGAAGACCTAACAGCAACAGAAACGCGAGGATACACCTATGCCCTCATCCTACGACAAGTCCATTGCCATGCTCACGGCGGACACGGAAGTCGCCGCCACCGCGACCACAAGCCTCGTCTCCGTGGCGAACGTCATCCACTGCTCCCGCGACACGTCCGCCTCGATCTACCTGTACGTCAGTGGTGACGCCGCCGGTTCGACGGGCAAGCTGACGTTCCTGTTCCAGCGCTCCCCCGACAAAGTCAACTGGCACAACTGGTTCGTAATGGAACCCACCGGCACGGGCGAGGCTGTCGTCACCAGCGTTGACACCACCAAGGACATCGACGTTTCATCCACGAACTTCCTTCGCCTCGCCAGCGTGGCCAACGCCTCGGTCGGCGAAACCAGCACATCCAAGGTCAACGCCTACATCAAAGTCAATCACTAAGGGGGTTTCCCATGAGCCGCTTGTCCCGCTTGTACAAGGGGAGCGCGCGAGTGGCGACCTCTATCGCTCTTGGCGCATCCAAACCGTTGCCGCGCTGGGCGATGCCGCCGTTTTTCATCGCGATAGGAGCGTCAATATTTTTTCTCGTCGGCGCGACCATCGAGACGCTTGTGGTCAACGGCACCACGCGGGCTTGCACGCAGTCGGTCAACTTCGCCAACGCCATGTACTTGAACGGGGTACAACTCACGGAGGCACGCGTGACCGCCACGTCATCGGCGGACTCCATCGTTGACGACATCAATACCAACGCGACGAGTCCGTTCGGTATTCAGATGCTACCGTTGAGCGGGGCGACGGCGGGAGCCTACACCAACCTCAACGCCACGGTTGACTCATACGGTAGATTGACGGCGGTCACCAGCGGCGCGGCGACGGCGAGCGGGATCACGGAAGATTCGCTCTCGTTCTCCAATGTTCTCACGGCCAACGCCACAACCGTCAAGCATGGCCTCATGCCGAAACTGGACGGCGCCTCC
>CAYTFM010000291.1:5504-11806 GCA_964436735.1 uncultured Victivallales bacterium
TATGGAGTTTGTCGTAGGTGTATGTATATTTGACATTGTTTAGGGTGTCATTTATTGATGTTATGTCTCCTGCCTTTGAATAGATGTATTCCTTCTTCTGTAAAGCTGTGGTGCTTTTATAGGTTTCTATCTTCTGGAGTCGTGTTGACCAGACATCATAGCTATAGGTTGTGAAAGTCCCATTTGGATGAACAATCTTTCCGATCTTACCGACACGCCAACCGCCCGCTCCAACCTTGGTCTTGGAAACATGGCGTTGCAGGACGCCGACGCCGTGGTAATCACCGGCGGATGGATCAACGCCGTCCGTGGGTTGAGCCACAACTACCTGACGGACAGCGGAACCTACACGCACGACGAGCTTGATAATCTCGCCCACAGCCACGCCAACAAGTCGCTGCTTGACTTGTTGACAGACACGGACATCGCTGTGTGGAACGGGAAACTGGACAGCGATAGTTTAGTGTCAAGCGCGACGGTGGCATATACTTACGGCAACGACAGTGGACGCTTCGACTTCATCGGTTCAAGTGGTTCGGGCATGACCGACACCGAGCGGGCGCAACTCGCCACGACGGTAGACCACCTCGACTCGACGACGGACGCCCACGGCGGCATAGTGGCGAGCAACGACGCGAGATTGACGGACGCCCGCATCGGGACAGGATATTTCGTGGACACGCCATCCGCCGCCACGTTCGGGGCCGTGCCCAACACCCGCACGGTCAACGGCAAGGCTCTTTCTGGCGACATCACAATACTGCCGACCGACCTCACGCAGGACTCAACACACCGCTTTGTGACTGACGCCGACACGGAGAGATGGAACGGGGCGAGCCTGCCAACTGTCATAGACGGCGACACGGACAGGATGCTCGTTGCGTCCTACACGTCAAGCGGCGTTGACACGGGATGGTCTACCACGCCTAACAACTCGTCTTCGCAGTCAACAATATCAATCCGCGTATCCGTGCCGATAACCGTTTCCGGTTCGCTGGCGCGCGTCAAATTTGATTGCACCAGTGGGGTTACAGTCTCGCACGCCTCGATAGGCGTCGAGGAGTCCGGCGGCAGCACGTTGGCTACACCTGTTGAGTTGCTGTTCTCTGAGGCGAGCGGGTTCTCGTCGGTAACTGGCATCATCCGCTCCGACTACTCATCCATCGCTCTCACAAGCGGAACTAATGCCGTAATATGTATGGACATCACGGGCGGAACGGTTTCTTGGACTACGAGCGCATTCACGGGAACCTCATACTACAAGGCTGGTGCCTCCTCTTATAACGTTGCCAACATATCATCATTAGGTTATACCGATCAAGGTGGACAATGCTACCTTGCCGTCGCCGTCGAAGTCCAAACCGATGTTGTGGCAGAGTGGGTCAAGGGGCCGAAATACACCGACATCGGCGGCGGCATACCTACCTCCTACCTCGACACCGACACGACTCTGGCGGCGAATTCGGATTCTAAAATCGCCACGCAGAAGGCCGTGAAGGCGCACATCTCTGGCGGTTACGTCGCAAACACACGGCAGATCAACGGACAGGCTCTTACGTCTGACGTACTGATTGCGCAACATAACATCCTCATCAACAGCGACTTTTCTGTACGGCAGAGGGGCGTGGACACCCTTGCGATGGCCAACAGCGACACGCTATCAAATACCTACGTCGCCGACATGTTCGCCTACGCTCAGGTTTCGACGGCCCGCATAACCATGGATGTGGCGACCGATACCACGCAATTCTCCAGCAATTTCCAATTTCTAAGAGTAACCGCCACGACCGCTGACACAAGCGTTGATGCCAACGACTACGCCCGCATCAAGACCAGCATCGAGGGGAAGAACACGCTGGGCATATACGGTCAATCCGTCACTATGTCATTCTGGGTAAAGAGCCATATCACAGGCACTTACGGCGTGATGTTCGGTAATGCGGCTGGCGACAGAATGTATTGCGCCACGTACACCGTTGACGCCGCCGACACATGGGAGCGGAAGACGCTGACGTTTACATTCGACACCGCATCCGCAAGCTGGCGCACCGACAATCTTGAGGGGGTGTGGGTTGCGTGGAGTCTCATGGCTGGGACGAGCAAGCAGATCGCCGTGAACAATGTGTGGGGGTCGTCATGGACGTACGGGGCCAATGGCCAAACAAACGCGTTGACCACCGGCGGTGTGTTCTGCCTCGCACAACCGAAGTTCGAAGTGTCTTCCGTCGCCACGCCTTTTGTGCCCGATGAGCCGAGCGTGAGTTTGGCGAAGTGTCAGTGGAGGTTACAGAAAATTGGCGGCAACAGCTACGGTCTACAGTGTCTCGGATACCGCTCCGCTGGGTCGCAGACGTTATCGTTGCGCATCAACCACCTGCGCCCAATGTCTGGCACGCCGACGCCAACGGTAGTCGGATCGTGGTACGCCAGCAACGTCGGCTCTATCACGGTGACATCGCTCGACGCCAATGAAACGAAAGCCTACGCCAATTCCTCTGGTGCTGGCATGTGCGAGTTTAGTTCAAGCGGCGCGTCGTTTTACATATTACTGAGCACGGAGCTTTAAATGACTTATCAAAAATTTTTAAATGATCACGGGAACGAGGCTGGGGTGAAACTCATTAATGGTGACACTGTTACGTTCATCACCTCGCAAAACGGAAAACAATGGGCCGAGTACCAGCAGTTCCTCGCGGACGGCGGCGTCCCGGAGCCAGCGGATGTGCCGGTCAAGCAGATTCGCTACCTAACGAAACGAACCATAGCCACACGCCTAAAAGCTATCGGCAAGTACGAGCAGGCGTTCGGCGTTGTGACTGCCAGCGGAAAACTACAGGACTGGAATGATGCGCAAGACATCCAAGCAGACCCGCCAGACGCGGAGGTGCTACAGGCGTTGCAGTACGCTGAATTAACGGCAGAGGAAATAGCGCAGGTGCTTGCGGTATGAACTACGACACCCTGTTTTATCTGTTGCTGGCGTTGATCTTCTTCGCCTCGCTATATGCGATTTTCATCCCTGTTCGTTTGCTTAAAAGATTCAACCACACCGACTACTACTGCACAAAAGACAAGTGCGCGAAGTGCGGGCGAAAGGCGTGCGAGAACGCTGGGGTGCTGGCAGTATGAGCGGCGAATGCACACAACACTCCGAAATGGTTGCCAAGCTGGCGAACATAGACTCCAACGTTTCCCATTTGAAAGAGGACATGGTGAACGTGAAGAAGGTGGTCTACGAGATTCGCGATTGGATGATCGTGTCGAAAGCCATCACGACCACGATACCGATTCAGTTGGAAGACTCGGCGGAGTTCGCAATAAAGAAGGGAAGGGTTACGGCAGACTTGAACAAGATAGATTGGAAGCGGGTTAGCGGGTGGGCGGCGTGGGCGTTCACTTTTTTGATATCCGTGGCGGCGTATGTGAAAGGGGGTAAATAGAATGGGTAAATGCGGGCAGACAACCGAGGTATTCAGTAGGGTTACCGGCTACCACAGGCCAGTTAAGTACTTTAACAAGGGAAAGTTAGAGGAGTTTAAAGACCGCAAAGTATACAATCCAAAGAGTGAGAAAAAGGAAGCGAGGGTAGCATGAGAATAATTGTTGTGATAGTGGCGTGTTTCGTCATGGCAGGCTGCGCAAACACCGTGGAGAAAACGTACTACGAAAACGGTCAGATCAAAAGCGAGCGCACCGACACGGGCTTTAATCCCATGTGGTCGGACGGAGCATCGAAAAACCTACCGCTGGCGAACCCTTCATTCTCAGTCATAAACGCGGGGAAATAATCATGTGGTCAAAACTGGTAGCGGCAATCAAAGATTGGTGGAGCAAGCCCGAGAACAAGAAACAAGCTGAGGAGTTGATTAAGAAAGGCTATGAGGAAATCATCAAAAAGAAGTGACGAAGTGTGCGCGCTTTGTCAATGCGGTCGCCCCGGCGTAGTCCAGATATTTCTGCAATGGTTCTGCGACCTGTGCGCCGTGAGGCTTTTCGAGGAGGGGAAATAATGTTTCTGACGCCACAAGACAATGCGGTAGACAAGGTTAAGCACTACCTATTCTTTCGTCCATCGTCAGGAATTTTTATACAGGAACATCGGCTACCGAAGTCAATCTTGAGGTTGTGCCTATGAAACGCTCATACAGCCCCACACGCGTTGAAGAGATTCACGACCCGACCGGGACGCTTGAACTCATACTCAAAGGCCCGTGCCCCATGGGCAGGCCGCTGAAGAACTGCCCCCTCATGGAATGGCGGCGGCGCAACCACATAGCGGACATGACCATGAGCCTGCAACGCACCTTGCTCAAGAAGCACCTGGACTGCGGGAAGGACAACGTAAAATGAAACCGTGCTTGGAAAAATACCGCGGCCTGTACGTCCCGCCCGACATGTTGGAGGCTTTGCTTACCCGCCCCTACGAGGTTGACGAGGTGTGCAACGGCGTGGGGAGCAAGGCGAACTTCGTTGGCCGCGCCACGTACCATCTCATTCCAGACCATTTTTTAGGATTAGATATTGAACCAGCCGCCGACGTACACGACTGGCAATACTCGCGGCCTACGGGAACGATTGTTGAGAAGGAAGAGGCAGACCGCACATTCCTCAACAACATGCTGCGCCTAATCGACGCTGACGATTCGTGGTGGGGTAGAACGGTGGCTCCGATCCGCCGCCATGAGGCGAAGATATACTACCGTGCCGTCCGCGACTTCGGCGGCCCTTCCTTCTGGGAAGGCAAGAACGCCACCTACTCCATGGCGTATGGCATATCCACGAAGAGGGTGGCGTAAGGCTACTACTCGCCACGCTGTTCTGTTTTTAGATACAGTCGTACTACGCTCCAGTACAATGCGCAATGTCTATAAGCGCAACCGCCTGTTACATTTGGGTCATAGTTTCAAAGGGGGGCGCATGATCCGAGGTAAGATCAAGATTCTGAAGAAGCTGCCCGCGTTCTACCGCGTCAAATGGATAGACGCTTTCGGCCCGACCATCCCGTGGACTCCCGTTGAAGAGCTTGACACCGCCCCCGCCTACTGCGAAAGCCACGGCTACCTCGTCTCCAAGACTAAGGACTACATGGTCTTCGCCCCGCACCTCGCCCCGGGCGGGCATGTGTGTGGCGAACTGAAGATTCCCAAACCGAACATCGTCCGCATGGTCGAACTCGTTGAAAAGGAGGACGCGTGAGGGACGTGCTGTTCATCTCCGACCCGCACTGTGGAAGCTACCACGGACTGACCCCTCCTTCTCGATTCGCGGATCGCAAACAGTTTCCGAAACTTAATCAACTGCATCGCGAGATGTGGTCGAAGACCATGGAGTGGTGCCACGAACGCAAGCCGTCCATCCTCGTCATCAACGGAGACGCCGTCGAGGGGCCAATGAAGAAGAACAGCGGCATCGGCGGCACCGTGGATATGCTTGAGCAGGTCGAGATGGCGGTCGAGTGCATAAAGGCTATAAAAGCTAAGACCATTGTGATGACTCGGGGAACTCCCTATCACACTACCGTTGAGGGTATATCCTGCGAGGACATCGTGTCGCAGCGCGTTGGGGCGAGGATTGAGAACTCGCTTCTACTGGAGATCGAAGGCGTGACCGTGGACATCCGCCACTTCTGCGGACGATCCTCCACCGCCAACGGCCAATTCGCACCTGTCTCCCGGGAGCGTATCTTGCAGGCGTTGGAGAAGGAACGCGACAGCAACCATGCGAAAGTCTTTATCCGTAGCCACGTCCACCGCCACTGCTTCTGTGGTGAGGGCGACCTGCGCGAGTCGAGCGGATGGTACTGCATGACGACACCGGCGTTGCAGTGCAGGGGGGTGGCGTATGGCGCGCTAAAATGTTCGGGGCGCACGGACTTCGGGGTGGTGTGGGGCAGGTTTGACAAGGGGAACGTATCATGGCAAGTAAGAGCGGAACGATTGGAAAGCGAGCGGCGGGAACTGATCAGTCTCTAAGCCAACTGTCCGGCGATGCCGAACTCTTGGAGGAACTGAAGATGTTGGGAGGAAGTATCCAGCAGCGCCGTTTCTGGACGACAGCGGAGGACGTTGTGATACTACGAGGTAGACGACAGGGACTCGACGCCCGAGGCATATCGAAACTGGTCGAAGGCCGCACGGTGCATGCCGTGTATGGGCGCATGAAGAACCTCAAAGGACGAGCATGATGATATTGATTTGACGCACCGCCCCGCGCCAAAAAAGTAAAAGTGTCACCTTTCCGCTTTTCTTTCCCCCGCCTCCTCCCAGCGGGGTTCTTTTTGCCCACCTAAATATGATACGCCA
>CAYTFM010000292.1:0-5193 GCA_964436735.1 uncultured Victivallales bacterium
ATGCCGGCGCACCCGCGCGTCGAGCTCATCGACAGGGGCGTGGGCGACCCCGACGACATGGCCTATCCCGAGGTCGTCAAAACCCGCGCCGCGGAAGCCGCCAAGTGGGAGAACCGCCAGTACACCGACAACGGCATCGACGAGTTCAAGCAGGCCGCCGCCCAGTATATGCAGAAGGTCTTCGGCGTCACCCTCGATCCCGACAAGCACGTCGTCCACTCGATCGGCAGCAAGTCGGCCCTCTCGCTTCTGCCCGCCTGCTTCATCAATCCCGGCGACATCACGGTGATGACCATTCCCGGCTATCCCGTGCTCGGCACCTGGACCAAATACCTCGGCGGCGAGGTCGTCAACCTCCCGCTGCTTGAGGAGAACAACTACTTCCCCGACCTCGAGTCGCTGACGGCCGAACAGCGGAAACGCGTGAAACTGATCTATCTGAACTACCCGAACAATCCGACGGGAGCCGTGGCGACCAAGGAGTTCTACGCGAAGGCGGTGAAGTTCGCCCTCGAGCATAAGGCGCTGATCGTCTCCGACGCCGCCTACGCCCCGCTGAGCTACGGCGCCAAGCCGCTGAGCATCCTCTCGATCCCGGGCGGGATGGACTGCGCCATCGAGATGCAGAGCATGTCGAAAGGCTTCAACATGACCGGCTGGCGCCTCGGCTGGGTCTGCGGTAATGAACTGGCGGTCAAGGCTTTCGCCAACGTGAAGGACAACGCCGACAGCGGACAGTTCGCCGCCATCCAGAAGGCGTCGATCGCCGCCCTGGGGCTCTACGACACCATCACCGCCGACATCTCGGCGAAGTACGAGCGGCGCCTTAAGAAGATGGTCGACGTGCTGAAGAAACTCGGCTTCCCAGCCAAGGTTCCCCAAGGTTCCTTCTATCTCTACGTGAAGGCACCGAAGGGCGTCGAGGGCGGCCCGCAGTTCAAGACGGGCGAGGAGTTCAGCCAGTGGCTCATCACGGAGAAACTCATCAGCGCCGTGCCGTGGGACGACGTTGGCCACTACGTCCGCTTCAGCGCCACCTTCGTCGCCAAGGGCGGCATCCCCGCCGAAGAGAAAGTCTTCGCGGAATTCGCCAAACGCCTCGAAGGCTCCACGTTCGTGTTCTAAAGAAATCCAACTGGTGGCGCAGCAGATGGCCGAGGTCAAAACTTGAGCCAATTCCTTATATATCAAAGCGAGGATGGGCGCACCAAGCTTGATGTGCGACTAGAGAATCAGACCCTCTGGCTCAACCAGAAGCAGCTCACGGAGCTGTTCGGCAAGGCCAAGGGCACGATCAGCGAGCACATCAAGCACATTTTCGAAGATAAAGAGTTGGAATCGGAGGCAACTGTTCGGCTTTTCCGAACAGTTCAAAACGAGGGTGGGCGGGAGGTGGAGCGTGATGTCGAGCACTACAATCTCGACATGGTGCTCGCCTTGGGGTTCCGTGTGCGCAGTCCGGTCGCCGTGCGCTTCCGCCAATGGGCTGGCGACAAACTGAAGGAGTACATCGTCAAGGGGTTCGTGCTTGACGACGAACGGCTGAGGAACCCGGTGGGGGGAACGACTATTTCGAGGAGCTCACCCGCCGCATCCAGGACATCCGCACCAGCGAGCGGAGATTCTACCAGAAGATCACCGACATATATGCGACAAGCATTGACTATGACAAAGATCATCCGCTCACCAAGGATTTCTTCGCCACGGTGCAGAACAAGGTTCATTTCGCCATTCACGGGCAGACCGCCGCCGAGGTGATCCACTCCCGCGCTGACAGCCGCCTGCCGAACATAGGCTTGACGAACTGGGAGGGGGCACGCATCCGCCAATCAGCTGTGAGAATCGCCAAAAACTATCTGAACGAGGCGGAGTTGCGGGCGTTGAACAATCTTGTGGAGCAATATCTCATCTTCGCCGAGTCGCAGGCCGAGCGGCGGATTCCGATGACCATGGAGGACTGGATCACCAAGCTGGAGGGCTTCTTGAAGCTGAACGACCGTGAGATACTTCAGGACGCCGGCAAAATCCTAGCTCAACTGGCCAAGGATCATGCCGAGGAGGAGTTCGACAAGTTCCGCCGCTGCGAGGATCTGATTTTGGAATCGGATTTCGACCGCATGGCGAGGCGACTGCCGCCACCGCCCAACGCCATCAAATGAAGCATCAGTGGATCGCAGACATGGCCATGACACTTGTTAAAAGGCACACGTGATGGGAAATCCTTTGTAAATTATTCTGGACTTTTTACCAGGACTAACAAGTTCGGAGTCTCCGATATGATGCGAAGGCAAAGAAATGTGGTGGCGGTTGCCGCTTTCCTCATGATTGCTGCCTGTGTCACCCACGCATCGCATCCTCCTCCGCAAAAATCTCTTGCGGAAAGGGTTCAACACGCGACGCATGTGGTGATCGGCGTCGGCAAAGAAGTGCGGGTTCTAAAGTCCGACAAAAAGGAACTCCGCATAGTCACGCCCACACCCTCCCAACTTGAAATGGGCACTTGTGCCGAAATCGACATCGAGGTGCAGGAAGTTTTGTTCCCCTCTGACTACAAACCATCTGGACTGCTTAAATACCGGTTTGGCGGCGGCATCTTTGGCGTCGACAACATTAAAAAAGACACCATCGGGAAAACCTGCATCTACCTACTCGTCCAAGACGAGAAAGATGGCTCCTGCTTTTGGCCATCGTACGGATGGCATTTGTCGGAGTCAATCGAATCAAAAGACAAAATAGTCAGGTTGCTCAAGGCGCAACAGTCATTTGATCCGGCGGAGTGGGTGGACGAGATCGCCGCCATGAAACTGACACTGAAGTCCGACAAATCCAGTTATGTCTTGCGCAAACCGATCAGGCTTCTTTCTTTTGTCGACTACAATCCCACGGACAATACATCACGTGCACTATATGACCCACATCAGGATTCCGGTGCCGTTATTGAATATCATCTGATTGACGAGAATGGTCAAACGAAGAAGGTGGGCAAGCACGAACTCAATCCCCGGTATGGTTGGCACACGAAGGATGTGGTGGCGCCTCCCACGCAGTTTTGGATAGAGAATCGCTTTGCCGTCGGCACCCTCAAGTTCAGGGTCGTGCTCAAGCCGTCGGCTGGCCCCCTGGCGAAAATGGAGTTCAAATCAAGTGACTTATATATCGCCATATGCGAACCCCAAGGTAAGGATAAAACCGCATATGAGTTGCTGACAAAAGCGAAGGGGAATCGGCGCAATCTCCAGAACAATTACTTCATACCCAGTAGTGAAATCAGCCGTAGCGACTACGAATTCATAGTGAAAAATCATGCCGACTCCATCTATTCCTTCTACGCCAGACACATCATAAGTCCACGTCTATGCAAAGGCAATGACGAAGATACATATGTTGACCTACTTGAACAAGTTGTCAGTGGCGCACCATCGGACTTCCCCTTGTTGGCGGAAACGTATGTGGATCTGATGACTCACTACAAGGAAACAGGATATTTGCAGAAGGCGTTCGCGCTCGGAGAGAAGGCGACGCAAGAAAAGATAGCCTCCATGGACATCGAAGCAACGAACAGGTTGCGGAGTCTCATCGAAGACATTTCCGCCCAATGGCCTCCGAAAACTGCGGAGCAAAAGAAGGCGGCAGACAAGGCTGCGCTTCTCGTGGCGGTTCAGGAGGCGGCGAAGCGGCATCCTCTGACCACGGCAATGAAAACTGCTTAAGGAAACGGCCTTCAGCCTGGCACCTACAGCAATAGCGCAGTGGGTTCAGACCATCTTTCCTCAAGCGAAGAAGTCTCGTGGGGAATGCATTTCCGCGACACCAAATACTCCGGATGCCTGCTGGTGAAGTTTTTCGTGGACAAGACAGGTACTCTACGGCGAACGGAGTTCAGTGGTTCCCTGGAATCTTTTTGCGTGGGGTTTCTAAAAGATGCTTTGGAGAATATGAAGAAAGAGAACACATTGAACTCCGAAGCGGCGCGCAAGGTGCTCATAAAAGCGACACTTCATGATGACACGTTTGAAGGTCAGCTATCCCTTTCTGATAAAAAACACGTGGACTTCAAGCAACCGCTGCCGACGCCGAAATAAGCATGGGAAAGCTCTAATGGGCTGAAACGCCCGGCTCCTCCGGTTCCAGATCTCCCAAGTGGCCAGTCTCCCAGAGGTATTTGCGGGTGTCGGCCACCAACACGCCGGAGAGCAGCAACAACGAGATCACGTTGGGGATCGCCATGAGGGCGTTCATGGCGTCGGCAAGCCCCCACACGAGCGGAAAACTCGCCACGGAGCCGCCGAACACGGCCAGCACCCACAGGATCCGATAGGGAGCGATGCTCCTCTTGCCAAACAGATACTCCATTGCCCTCTCGCCATAGTACGACCAGCCAAGAATCGTGGAATAGACGAACGTCAACAGTCCGACGGTGAGCACGATGGGCCCCACCACCGGGATGTGCGCGAACACCGCCTTGGTGAGCGCGCCCCCCTGCAGGCCAGCCATCTCCTCGTGCCCGATAATCGTGCTGACCAGCACCACCCCCGTCAGGGCGCAGATCACCACCGTGTCCCAAAACGTCCCGGTCGACGAGACCAGCGCCTGGCGGACGGGATTGCGCGTCTTGGCGGCGGCCGCCACGATGGGGGCCGACCCCAGACCGGACTCGTTCGAGAACAGCCCCCGCGCGACGCCCCACCGCGCCGCCGCCAGCACGCCAGCTCCCACGAAACCACCGCCTGCGGCGTGCGGCGTGAAGGCGTGCGTGACGATGAGTTTGACGGCCGGCCAGATGTACTCGGCATTCATGAAGAGAATGATAATACAACCCACCACGTAGAAGATGGCCATGAACGGCACCAGCGTCTCGCAGGCGATGGCGATCCATCGCAACCCGCCAAGGATGACAACGCCCGTGCACACCATCAGCACGAGGCCGGTGATCCACGGCGCCACGCCGAACGTCTCATGGGCGAGGGACGCCACCGAGTTCGCCTGCACCATGTTGCCGATGCCGAACGCCGCGATCGACGTGAAGATGCAGAACAGAACCGCCAGCCACTTTTGCCCAAGTCCGCGCTCCAATGCATACATGGGGCCGCCCAGCATCGTGCCGTCGGACGTCTTGTGCCGGTACTTGACGGCCAGCAGGGCCTCCGCATATTTGGTCGCGATGCCGAACACGCCGGTCAACCACATCCACAG
>CAYTFM010000292.1:5203-11769 GCA_964436735.1 uncultured Victivallales bacterium
CGCACCGGGCCCCCCCATCGCGACCGCGGTGGCGACGCCCACGATGTTCCCGGTGCCTACCGTCGCCGCCATGGCGGTCGACAAGGCCCCGAATTGGCTCACATCGCCGACCCCAGACTTGTCCCGGGTGAACGACAATTTTATCGCCTGCCACAGATAGCGCTGGATGAACCTGAGCCTGATAGTCAGATACAGATGCGTCCCCAGCAGCAGGAGCAACATGGGCGGTCCCCACAGATAGCCATTCAACCAGGAGACGGCGTCGTTCAGCAGTTGCATGATACTCCTCGAATCAATATGGGGGCCGCGGTTTCAAAAAGTTGATACTATAGTTTTTCAGACAATTAAGTTCCCAGACAGTATGCACTTAATTGTCGAAAAACTCTTGTCTGTGGGGTGAGATGCACACACTGCGGATCGTGTTGATTTTTCCGCGGAACATATTACCTTGAACATTCCTTGGCCTGCGACGAGACGTAGGTCTCGGTGTTCGGTGGTCAACACGCAGTGGATTCAAACGGAAAAACAACTTTCAAATCGACGTATGAAAGCCAATAGTACCGAAAACGATTTTGTCTTCAAAATTGTTTTCTCTTTTATTTCCGTCGTCATCTCCGCGCAACATTTTCATCAAACTCACAGGCATAAAGTATTTTAGGAAATAAAAACGAGGAGGGCACAATGAGCGGGTTCAAGAAGATAGCGGTTCCGAAAGAGGGCAAGGAAATCACCGTAGACGCCAACGGCGCACTGCAGGTTCCGGACAATCCGATCGTCTGCTTCATCGAGGGCGACGGCATCGGCGCGGACATCACGTCGGCCAGCATGCTGATGTGGAACGAGGCGGTCACAAAGGCTTATGGCGGCACACGGAAAATCGCGTGGATGGAAATCCACTCCGGCGAGAAGGCCAACGATGTATACGGAGCCGACACCTGGCTGCCCGAGGAGACGCTCCAGGCGATCAAACGCTTCAAGGTGGCGATCAACGCACCACTGACCACGCCGGTCGGCGGCGGCATCCGCTCGATCAACGTGGCGCTCCGCCAGGAACTCGACCTCTACGTCTGCCTCCGCCCCGTCCGCTACTTCAACGGCGTTCCTTCGCCCGTCAAGAAACCGGAGCAGACGGACATGGTGATCTTCCGCGAGAACGCCGAGGACATCTACGCCGGTATCGAATGGAAGGCCGGAACCCCCGAGGCCGACAAGGTCATCGCCTTCCTCCAAAAGGAAATGGGCGTGAAGAAGATCCGTTTCCCGCAGATGTGCGGCATCGGCGTCAAGCCAATCTCCCGCGAAGGCACCGAGCGGCTTGTCCGCGCCGCCATGCTGTACGCCCTCAAGCACAAGCGCAAGAGCCTGACGCTCGTCCACAAGGGCAACATCATGAAGTTCACGGAAGGTGCCTTCAAGGATTGGGGCTACGAACTGGTGCGCAAGGAGTTCGCCGACGTGGCGGTTCCCGCCCCCGACTGCGACTGGAAGGCGCCCGCCGGAAAAATGCTTGTGAAGGACTGCATCTGCGACGCCTTCCTGCAACAAATCCTGACGCGCCCCGCGGAGTATGACGTGATCGCCACGATGAACCTCAACGGCGACTACATCTCCGACGCCGCCGCGGCGTGCGTGGGCGGCATCGGCATCGCGCCGGGAGCCAACATCAACTACCAGACGGGACTCGCCCTCTTCGAGGCGACCCACGGCACCGCCCCGAAATACGCTGGACAGGACAAGGTCAACCCCTGCTCCCTCGCGCTCTCGGGCGAGATGCTGCTGCGCCACATCGGCTGGGACGAGGCGGCCGACCTGCTCATCAACGGGATCGAGAAGACGATCGCCCAAAAGAAGGTCACCTACGACTTCGCCCGTCTCATGGAAGGCGCCACCGAGCTCTCCTGCTCCGCCTTCGCCAAGGCCGTCGTCGGAAACTACTGAGCGCGGAAGGGCACTTCAACGTGACCCAGGCCGAAGGCCTGGGTCACCCTACAGGGGCTCCTCCATGTCTACGGGTAGCTTGTCGTGCCGATCTGGTTTGACAGCCAAAAGGTGAAACTGTTGTCGCCGTCCTTGAATTTCGGGACGGGAAACGTGAGCGAGCTTGTCCCGACAGCGGTATCGAAAGCGCAGTCCTGGAGCTTGCACGGCCTTTTCGCGACCTTCCCTTTGCCATCCATGCATGTCACCCAGATCTTAGGTTTCTTGCCGAAATTTGAACCGGTGACAGTAACCGTCTCCCCTGGGCCCCACGTCGTGGGCGTCAAGCTGGCGATCGAAGGCGCCACGACCGAGATCGTCCCAAGATCCTCCACTATTTTTTTCTTAGAGACGGTTCCGGACGCGCTGAGCGCGTAGTCGCCAGGGGAGCATTTCGCAGTCCACTCGCAGGATAATGTGGAAGTGGGGAATTGCTTGGCTGCGGTAAGGATTTTGGCGGACTTGAAGCCTGAGCCGACGGCGGCCCGCACTTTGGGCTTCTTGTCGAAGACGGCGGTGGTCGTCAGGTCGAACCGTGAGCCGATCGTGACCTTCAGTCCGCCGCCACCGGAGCGGGCGATGAAGTCAACGCCTGACAGACTGGCGCCACTGATGGTGACGCTTCGGGTTCCTGGGGTGAACGTGTAGCCTGAGAGGCTCGGCGTGATCGTGTAGGACGCGTCCACAAGACCACTAATCACGTACGCGCCGTCAGAACCTGTCGTGGCGGTGTTGCCGCCTCCCGCCGAGACTGTCACGCCTTGGAGAGCCTCCCCTGTGCCAGATTTCGTTATGCCGCCGGAAATCGAATACGCTCCAGCCGGGGGAGACCACCGGGCGATTCTGCTGGCGGCAATCCCTCCGGCGTTGGAGAAGCCCCCTCCGGCGTAGAGGATCCCGTTGTGAAGCACAAGGGCGCTGACGCCATTGTCCAGCCCCGAACCCAGCCCTGACCATGCGCCACCGTCCCATTTTGCGACGTTGGGGGCGTCAACGCCGCCCGCCTTGGAGAACTGGCCGCCGGCATAGATGACGCTGGCGCCGTCAGGGGCGATAGCCCTCACGTCTACGCCCGTCATGCCTGAACCGAGAGCCGACCAGTTCTTCCCGTCCCACCTCGCGATCAATCCGGCGGCCACGCCTCCGGCTGTGGTGAACTCGCCACCGACAAGAATGGCTCCGGCGGCATCGGAACAGCACACTCCGACGTATGGATAGGAACCGCCGACGCCAGTCCCCAATGCAGCCCATGATGAGCCATCCCACGTGGCGACACAATTGACCGTGACGGGACCCGCCGCGACAAAACCGCCTCCCGCCAGCATGCCGCCCCGGGAATCGAACGCGAGCGAATGAACCACGCCGCTGACCTGCTCGCCCAGGGCTGACCACGCGGAGCCGTTCCATTTTGCGAGATACTTGGCGGCTACGCCTCCCGCGGTTGTGAAATACCCCCCCGCATAAAGATTGCCAGACGAGTCGAACGCGATGGCGAACACCGTGCTGCTCATCCCCTCGCCAAGCGAGGACCAGGTGTTCCCATCCCACTTCGCGATCCTGTTGGCGGACACCCCGCCCGCGGTCGTGAAGTCGCCTCCCGCATACAGGTTCCCAACGGAGTCTATAGCCAACGCATAGACGGTCTTGTCCATTCCTTCCCCCAAGGCCGACCATGCGGAGCCATCCCACTTGGCGACTTTCTTGGCGGTCACTCCTCCTGCCGTCGTAAACGCACCGCCAGCATAGAGGTTGCCCGACGCGTCGACAGAGAGGGCTTCGACGTTGTAGTTCATTCCAACTCCGAGAGCGGACCACTCCGCAGCCAATTCCCCCGCCGACACCAGACACAGCACAGCCGTACAGCCAGCCAACCAGCCTCCGCGGCATCTCGTCCCTGCTGTTGATCGCATACGCCTACCCTTTCATCTTGAATGTGCTGGCACCATGATCTGGGCACCGATGAGTGGACTCACATGCAATATCGCATTTTTTCGAGTTCCCCACAATATATCCGCCGTTTTTTCATCGATACTCCGCATAGTGGTAAATAGAGGGAGGATATTTATAGTATGGGTGCCCATGCGACCGCATGCAGATACGACACAAGGGGAGATCACACCATGGCACTTCAACACCATCTTTGTCGGTACGCCGTGGCGACAGCCCTCGGCGCATCGACGGTCTTCTTCGCCTCTCTTACTCTTCACAGCGAGGTGGCCGCAGCAGTCGGCACCTCCTCGGTGATTACGCATAAACAGCTCCGTCGATCGGCGCATTCCGGCAAAACCGCCGACTGGCTGTTCCGCAGGGCGTCCGCGCCGACGGGGCGACTGCCTGTCGACGCCCTGCGCGCCCCGCGTGCCGCCTCCCATCCAAACCCGATCCTGAACGCTGATTCGACGCCCGCCCATTGGGAGGAGCTCGGTCCGGCGCCGATCACCAAGATCACGATGTATGGCGACGGCGACCTCGCCGCCAGCGGCCGCGCGCTGTGCGTCGCCATCCATCCCCAGCATCCCGACATCCTGCTGCTTGGCACGGCGCAGGGCGGCATCTGGCGCTCCGAGGACGCGGGGGCGGGCTTCTCCGTCGTCAGCGACAATCTGCCTTCGCTGGCCATCAAAAACATCCGCTTCGCCATAAGCGATCCGCAGGTCGTCTACGCCGCCTCGGGGGAACCGCACTCGAAGACAAGCATCTTCGGCATGGGGGTGTTCAAATCGACCGACGGCGGCAAAAGCTGGCAGGCCCTGCCCGACCATGGAGACGGCTGGGACTTCCGCTTCCTCGACATGGGCGGGTTGCAGATCGACCCCACCGATCCCAACACGCTCTACGTCGCCACGGCCAACGTCCTGCCCGACCGCGTGAACGTCTTCCAACCTCCGCCCGCGCCGCAGACCGGCATCTTCAAGTCGACGGACGGCGGGCAGAGCTGGCGCCTTGTCAAGGCCGCCACCGACTACCGGAACTACGCCTTCCCCGCCTTCGACCCCTATCTCATTTCCGGAATCGGCTTCATGGATCTTGAGCTCTTCCAACTCGCCCCAACGACGCTGTTCGCCACTGAGTTCAGCGGCGGCATCTACCGTTCGACCGACCGCGGCGAAACGTGGGAGCTCGTCACGCCCCAGAAGAATCCCGGCGGCGGCTCCGCGGCCGGCGCGGGCTTCCCCGCCTCGGTTCCCCGCTTCAGCTACTTCGACACGGGAAAGGTCACGTTCACCACCTACAACGTGCTGCCGCGGGCGGCGGACGTCCCCGAAGTAAACCGCATCGAGATCTCGATCGGCCAAAGCGGCGGCGCGATCACCGCGGACTACCGCACGGTTCCCGTCTATGCCGGCGTCTCGACGATCCTGCAGCTCGACGTCAACGGTGACGGCGTCTTCGATCCGGCCACCGACATCGCCTACCCCGCGGCGCTCATCTTCAAAAGCGCCGACGGCGGCCAGACGTGGAAATGGCTCGGCGACTGGTACAACGAGGGGATTCCCAACTACTGCGACGTCGCCCTCAACGGCTACAACAACGGCGTGTACGACAACCTGCTCGAAGTGAACCCCCTCTGTCCCGACGAAATCATCGTCGGCGGCAACGCCAACTACTGCCCGCTCTGGCCCGATCCCGTCAGGAATCCGACCCGCATCCTCGAACTGCCCTGGAGCGGCATCGTGTACCGCTCGGTCGACGGGGGTGCCACCTGGACCGACACCACCCCCGCCTGCGTCGACTACGTCCTCGATCCCTCCCAGCCGCCCATCAACGGCGTCCCCGTCTACAAGCCCAATCCGGACACCGTCAGCACCCCCTCCGACAGAATCATCCACCCTGACGTCCACGGCGGGGCGTTCGACTGGCGCTGCCCGCGCTTCTACGTGACCACCGACGGCGGCTTCCACCGCTGCACGCCGCTCGGCTCGGGGACCTCTCCGCTCGACTACACATGGGAGACGCTGAACAACGACCTCAACACCCTGCAGTTCTTCGAGTTCGGCACGCATCCGACCGACCCGAACAAGATCGTCGGCGGCATCCAGGACAACGCCGCCGCCTACTGGGACGGCGGGAAGTCGTGGGTGGCGTGGGACTTCTCCGGCGGCGACGGCACGATCGCCTGCTGGGATCCACTCGAACCGCAGCACGTCTACGTCGGCTGGCAGTACGGCTTCGCCCGCAACGACAGCGGCGGCGACAACAATCCGAACAGCTGGAAGACGGTCGTGGACGGCGCGATCGGCACCGACACCTCCTTCCCCTTCGTGATGCTGCTCGCCATCGACCCCGTCGAGTCGAACATCATCTACACGACCAGCACCTCCGGCGTCTACCGCTCCACCGACCGCGGCGACACATGGTCGGCCCGCGTGAACGCCGCGGCGACCTCAGGCGAACCCAGCGCGATCCGCGTGTCGCCGAAAAACCATCACATCGTCTGGGTCGGTGCCTCCGACGGCAAAGTCTACCGCTACGACAGCGTCACCGGCGAGTTCGCCGACCGCACCGGCTCGAACATGCCCAACCGCTGGATCACGCAAGTCTGCCCCTCAGCCTCCGACGAGAACGCCGTCTTCGTCTCCTTCAGCGGC
>CAYTFM010000293.1:0-2529 GCA_964436735.1 uncultured Victivallales bacterium
ATCGACCGCCATCTCAGCGGAAAACTCCTGAAGAACCTGCCCAAGGTCAAGCTCCCCGCAGTGTACGTCGAACCGATCGACGACCTCGACGAGGAGTGGGAGATACGCCCGGCGGTGCGCGTCAAACAACCGCATCTGCCGGTCGAGCAACGGCGGCGGAGTTTCGCGGAAGTCGAGCAGTGCGTCTGCGAAAAGGACGCCGTTGACGAGGCGCGCCGTTGCATGCGCTGCGACTTGGAATTCACCCATCCAGCATGATGGACTCCGCAACAAAGCAAGATGAACTAATGGATGAATATTTGAGGTGTTTTCATGATCACGTTTGAGGCAGACGGACGCAAGATAGAGGCGCAGGAAGGGGAGACGATCCTCACCGCGCTGCGGCGCGGAGGAATGAACGTGCCGACCCTGTGCAACATACCCACGCTCCCCCCCACCGGCGCATGCCGGCTGTGTGTCGTCGAGGTCGAAGGGCGGTCCAACCTCATCCCGGCCTGCTCCTTCCCCGCGACGGCCGGCATGAAGATCAAGACCCGCTCGCCGAAGGTGCTCGACGCGCGCAAGATCATCGTCGAGCTGCTGCTGGCGAACCACCCGGACGACTGCCTCTACTGTGTGCGCAGCGGCAAATGCCATCTGCAGCGGCTGGCCCGGGAGTTCGGCGTCACCCAGCGCTCGTTCAGCGGCAAGAAGAATCAGAAGGAGATGGACGTCTCCAGTCCGTCGATCGTCCGCGACCCCGAGAAATGCGTGCTCTGCGGCAAATGCGTCCGCGTCTGCGAGGAGATCCAGGGCGTCGGCGCCATCGACTTTGTCGGCCGCGGCTGCAAGGCGTTCATCGGCACGGCCTTCGACAAGGGGCTGAATCTGTCATCGTGCGTCAATTGTGGCCAGTGCATCATCGTGTGCCCGACCGGCGCGCTGAGCGAGCGCTCGAATCTGCCGGAGGTGATCGCCGCCTTGACTGACCCGGACAAGTTCGTCGTCGTGCAACATGCGCCCGCCGTCTCGGTCTCATTGGCGGAGGAGTTCGGCATCAAGGCCGGCAAAGACGTCGACGGCAAAATGGTCGCCGCGCTTAAACTCATCGGATTTGAACGTGTGTTCGACACCTCGTTCACCGCTGATTTAACCATCATGGAGGAGGCCTCCGAGCTGGCGCACCGCATCAAAACCGGCGGCGTGCTGCCGATGCTGACCAGCTGCTCGCCGGGCTGGATCAAGTTCGTCGAGCAGTTCTTCCCGGATCTCATCCCGAATGTGTCGACCTGCAAAAGCCCGCAGCAGATGATGGGCGCGCTTATCAAGGATTTCTTCGCCAAGCGTGAGGCGATCGATCCGAAGAAAATAGTCAGCGTGTCGATCATGCCCTGCACCGCCAAGAAGTTCGAGTGTGCCCGCCCCGAAATGGGACGAGACAACATTCCAGACATCGATTACGTGCTCACCACCCGCGAGCTCGGCCAGCTCTTGCGGATGTTCGGCGTCGACCTCGCGGCGCTCGTGCCCGAGGAAGCCGACAATCCTTTTGGCGAGCGCTCCAGCGCCGGCAAGATCTTCGGAGCTTCCGGCGGCGTCATGGAGGCTGCCGTGCGGACGGCCAACTTCATGCTCACCGGCAAGGAGCTTGGCGATCTCAAGATCCAATCACTGCGCGGCATGAAAGGCTCCAAGGAGTTGCATGTCGACATCAACGGCCTGAAGGTCGGCGCGGCGGTGGTCAGCGGTCTCGGCAACGCGCGGAAACTGCTCGACAAGATACGCGAAGGTCGCTCGGATCTGCAATTCATCGAGGTGATGACGTGCCCCGGAGGCTGCATCAACGGCGGCGGGCAACCCATCGACGCGGACAGCAAGGCGGTCAAGTCGCGCATGGACGCCCTGTACAAGATCGATCAAGACGCGGCCGTCAGGGTCAGCCACCATAACATATGGGTGAAGCGCCTCTACGATGAGTTCCTGGGCGAACCACTTGGGGAGAACAGCCATCGGCTGTTGCACACCAGTTACGAGAAAAGAGAAATCCTGCAGTAATTTAGGGAGTTTTTCATGAACACCGTGAGCAAGAAGAAAATATTAGTGGTCGACGATGATGACGATGTGGTCGAGAAGTTGACGGCGACCCTGGAAGCCGACGGGTTTGACGTGGTATCCGCCGGCGGCCAGGACGAGGCGGAGAACCTGATCTTGTCCGTCAAACCAGATGTGGCCGTGCTGGATCTGATGATGGAGAAGATGGATTCAGGATTCGTCCTGTGCCATTACCTCAAAAAGCTACACCCCGGCACGCACGTGATTGTCCTGAGCAGCGCGACAGCCGCGACCGGCATCTCCTTCGCGACGGAGTCCGAGGAGGCGCGCTCATGGATCAAGGTCGACAAGCTCCTGGACAAGCCGGTGCGTCCCGAGCAGATCAGGAGTGAGGTCCGCAAGATGCTGGGCATGCCTTCCACGAACGGTCACCACGCGCACTAAAGTTTTTTCCGTCATTTCATCTCACGCGCGCCGGCGCAAGCAGATTCATGATAT
>CAYTFM010000293.1:2539-11751 GCA_964436735.1 uncultured Victivallales bacterium
CAGGGGGCTCCCGTCGGCAGCTTGCCGGCGCGCCTTCAGCGCACGTGCGTCGGCGGAAGCCGATTTGTGAAATGAAGTGCCGCACAACTATAACATGAAAACGACAAACACCTGCGAGTCACTTTTCGAGAAACCACAACCCGCGCGGCGCGCGAGACGAGGGTTGGTGCTTGTCCACACCGGTCCCGGCAAGGGCAAGACGACCGCCGCGCTCGGTCTGGCGTTCCGCGCCCTGGGCTGGGGATGGTCGGTCCTCATGATCCAATTCGTCAAAGGCTCTTGGAAGACGGGCGAGAAGCGGCTCGCCGACGCGCTGTCACTGCCTTTCAAAATCCTGCCGATGGGCGGCGGAATAGAGTTGGAGCAGAAAGACAAGAACGCCGCCCGGGCAAAATGCCTTGAGGCGTGGCGGCTGGCGGAAACGGCGCTCGCGGATGGCACATACGACCTGGTCATCCTCGACGAGATCAATATCGCCTTGGCTCATGGGCACCTCGACTCCGCTCAGGTTGTGGAGGCCGTCGCCTCCCGTCCTCGCTGGAAAAGCGTGGTTCTGACGGGACGGCGCGCCTCGCGGCCAATCATCGAACTCGCCGACCTCGTCACCGAGTTCCACGAGGTCAAACACCCCTACGCCAAAGGCGTCAAAGCCCAGAAGGGAATCGAATTCTGATTTCTTCGGCTGATTAGCTTGGCGACAGAGGGATTACATAATACCTTACGCAATGCGACCTTTTCCCGCTGCCCAGTTGATGGTAGAGCCCGAAAGCATCAGCCGTCCGGGCGACGGTCGCACAGTCCGCCTTGCACAGTGTGGTGGATTGCATAACAATTATTGAGTATAAAGTCGCTACATGAAGACTTTCTTTACAGATAGATTGCAGAAGGCGTTCGCGTCTCCCCGCGCGGCGGGACATCCGGCCTTTGTCGCCTACGTCGCGGCGGGCGACCCAGACTTCGAACGAGGCCTGACCGTTGTCGACGAACTCGTCGAGGGCGGCGTGGACATCCTCGAACTGGGCATCCCCTTCTCCGATCCACTCGCCGACGGCGAGGCCAATCAACTGGCGTCCCAGCGCGCCCTCGCTTCGGGGATGACGCCACTGAAGTCCCTCGACCTCGCCGCCGCCGTTAGGAACAAACACCCCGCCCTTCCCATCGTGTTCTACACCTATTTAAACCCGGTGGCCTTCTCTATGCCGTTCGAGAACTTCTGCGCGAAGGCGTCGAAGGCGGGCGTCGATGCGCTTCTGCTCCTCGACCTCACCCCCGAAGAGGGCGCGGAGATGAAAGCCACCGCCGAAAAGGCGGGGCTCGGCTTGGTGGGGCTCGTGGCGCCGACAACCCCCGTCGATCGGATTTCCCTGATCGCCCACCGCGCCTCGGCGTTCATCTACTACGTCTGCCGCGAGGGTGTGACCGGAGAGCGCAGCGACTTCGCCGGCGGCGTGCGCGAGAAGATCGAGGAGATCAGACGCCACACCACCCTTCCCATCGCGGTCGGATTCGGCATCTCGAAGCCTGAGCATGTGCGGATGGTGGCCGAAGCTGGCGCCGACGGCGTCGTCGTCGGAAGCGCCATCGTGAGGAAAGTCGAGTCATGGGCAAAAGGGGAATCCTCCCCCGGCGGTGTCGCTGCCTTTGTCAGTAGCCTGACGGCGAGGTAGTCATGGACAGAGCCGCAGTCATACGCAAACTGGGGATCATCCAGAATCTCCCCACCCTTCCCAAGGTCGTCTTCGAACTCGAGAAAGTCATCAGCAACCCCAACAAAGGGGCGAACGCCGCCTCGGCGATCATCCAAGACGATCCGGCGATGATGTTCCGCATCCTCAAGGTCGTCAACTCCGCCTACTATGGCCTGCCCAACAAGATCGACAACATCCAGCAGGCGGTGGCCTTGCTCGGCATGGAGGCGGTGAAGCGCCTCGCCCTGACCACCGCCGTCTTCTCGACCTTCAAGGCGAAGGATGGACGCCGCGACTTCAACCGCGAGGATTTCTGGAAGCATTCCATCTCGACGAGTGTCGCCATGCAGACCCTCCACGAGGCCGTCGCCCCCCGCTTGAAGCCGCCTCAACTGACCTCCGAGGCCCTCCATCTCGCCGGTCTGACCCACGATATCGGGAAAATCATCTACGAGCAGCACTTCCACAGCGATTTCATCGAAGCCATTCAACTTGCGGAAGACCGCAACATCCCGCTGTGCCACGCCGAGGCCGAGATCATGGGGATCGACCACGCCGAGCTTGGCGCGTGGCTCGGCAAGAAATGGAATCTCCCCGGACAGATCGTCTCGGCCATCCGCTGGCACCACGCCCCCACCAAGGCGAACCCCCTCTACCACGACATCACCCATATCTGCCACATCTCCAACTATATATGCAATCAAGAGCACCTCGGCTTCAGCGGCAGCCCCGTGCCATCCTTCAACCATTCCTTCTTCCTCGCCAACTGCGGACTGAAACTCGAGAACGTCCTTCAACTCGTCGACACCATCAAAGAACGCTCCAAGAAGTCCGAAGTCCTGCTCGCCCTGGCCTAACTCGATCATATATGAAACTCAATTTGGTCATTTGTCACTTGTCATTGGTCATTAGTCAGTGAGGAGTTGCAGTTGCTTGCTTACCAATGACAAATGACAAATGCCTAATAACCAATGACCCCGGCGTGGCCGGTACGTTCATCATCTATGAAAGGAACTTCTTATGCGCCCCGTGAACACCCGTCTGCTGACAGCCACGATCTTGTGCGCCGCGTTCGCTGCCCACGCCGCTGACGAGGAGATCAAGATAGGTGTCAATCTACCCCTCTCCGGCAACCTTGTGGCATACGGCAAGTCCACGCTCGAAGGCATCACCCTTGGGGTCGACCACGTCAACGCCGCCGGGGGCGTCGGGGGCAAGAAACTCATCATAGTCCTCGAGGACAACAAGGGGAAGCCCGAGGACACCACGAACGCCTACAAGAAACTGGCCGGCAGCGACAAGGTGCTTGCGGTCATCGGCCCCATCACCAGCACGAACGCCCTTAATGTCCGCCGCACCGTCGCCGAACTCAAGGTGCCTCTCATCTCCCCCACCGCCACCAACGACAAGGTGACGATCAAGAACCCCTACCTGTTCCGGACCTGCTTCAACGACTCGTTCCAAGGCAAGATCGTCGCCAGCCATGCGATAAAAAACAAGGGGTGCAAGACCGCCGCCATCCTTACTGACATGAATAGTGACTACTCGAAAGGCCTGTCGAAAAGCTTCAAGGAGAGTTTTGAAGCCGCCGGAGGCAAGATCGTCACCGAGGAGGGCTACCAGCAGAAGGACACCGAGTTCGGGGCGCAACTGAAGAAAATCCTCGACTCGGGGGCGGAGACGCTTTTCGTCCCCGGCTATCCGCCCGAGCTGCCGCTGATCATCAAGCAGGCGAAGGTGATCGGCCTCAAGGCGCGGCTCTGCGGAGCGGACGGCTGGGACGACGAAGCGGTGATCAACGGTGCCGGCGACAATGTGGACGGCTGCTTCATCGTCGGGGCGTTCTCCCGCGAGGACACCCGCCCCGCCGTCAAGGACTTCATCGCCGCCTTCGAGAAAACCTATGGCAAAGCGCCGGGCACCTTCGCCGCCCTCGGCTACGACTCGGTCATGATGCTCCGCGAGGCCTTCAAGACGGGCATCACGCCGGAGGCCATCAGAAACGGTCTTGCGAAAATCGTCGACTTGGAGCTGGCCACCGGAAAAATCACCATCAAAGACGGCGACGCCGTGAAGAGCGCCGTCATCCTCGAGATCCAGAAAGACGGCGAGAAGTACACCACGAAATACAAGGCCACGATCGCCCCATAATGAACGATCTGCTCTTCTTCATCACCGCCGGGCTCTGCGTGGGAGGGGTATACGCCCTCATCGCGGTCGGTTACACGCTGGTGTACGGCATCATCAAGTTGATCAATTTCGCTCACGGGGAGTTCTACATGGCCGGAGCCTATGCCGGGTTCGGCCTATACCTCCTCCTCCCTCAAGGCTTGCCCGTTTATCTATCACTGCCTCTGATCATACTCGCCTCGGGAATCGCCGGCGCGCTCATCGCGGCGGCGACCGAGCGCATCGCCTACAAACCCATCCGCGAGAGCGGACGGCTCGCGGCCCTTCTCACGGCCATTGGCGTCTCCTTCCTCCTTCAAAACGCCTTCTCGTTCGTGAACCACGCGACGCCGCTGCAGTATCCGACCAAGGTGCCGGGCTCGATCGGAGATCTCTGCCAATCCTCGGTGGTGGTCGGCGGCGCCGGCATCAAGATTGTCCAGTTCTTCTACCTTGCCGCGGCCGCCGTCATGGCTCTCGCCCTTTGGCACATTGTGCACAGGACCGACTTCGGCAGGGCGATGCGGGCGGTCAGCCAAGACGCCGCGGCAGCGGCCCTGATGGGGATCGACACCGACGCCGTGATACGCAAAACCTTCATGCTTGGCGGGTTCATGGCGGGCGTGGCGGGCGCGCTGGTCGGCTTTCAAAGCGTGATCGAGCCGATGATGGGGTTCATGCCAGGGCTTAAAGCCTTCGTCGCCGCCGTCCTCGGCGGGATCGGCTCCATCCCCGGCGCGGTGATCGGCGGCTTCGCCATCGGCGTCATCGAGAATCTCGTCGTCTGGGTGAAGATCCCTGTCGGTTTCGCGGACAACGCCATCGTCTGGGGCACGATACCGACCGGCTACAAGGACATCGCCGCCTTCGCCGTGCTGATCCTCGTGCTCGTCATCCGTCCGCAGGGACTTCTGGGTAAATCTCAAAAGGAGAAGGTGTGACACCGCGCGCCACCATTCACACTCACGGGCCAGTCAAGCAAGCGCATTTGACATCATAATTATGCATGCTACAATTATGGCATTATGCACAGGAGGACATATGACGCGCACCACAATCGTGCTTCCCGAAGAGATTAAAAGCATCGCCGTCAAGAACGCTCAAGCCGCCGGGATATCCTTTGGAGAATTCGTACGACGTTCATTAGAGATGGCGATCAAAAAGGGGCATGACGAACACAAAAGCCATTCCCGAGGACATGACTCTTTGTTTGCCGGCATGCGGAAACTGAAAGGAACGGCAAAACCTGGGATCCGTGATGGCGCCTCACACCACGACGAATATTTATATGGGCGGAAGCCTGAAAGCCACTCATCACGGGATGCGGACAGATGAGGATCTCGAGCGGCATTTTCATCGACACGGGAGCATTCCTCGCTCACATCATGCCGGACGATCAATTTTCGGACTCGGCATCCGAAGCATGGCAACGCCTTGAGCAGGAACGAACCCCCCTTTTCTCATCAGAGCCGGTACTGATTGAGACCACCAACTTCCTCATTCGGCAGCAGAGTCCCGACATTGCCGCGGAGTGGCTTAGACATGTCATCCCATCTAATGAAATACGTTGGCTGCAGCCGTCCAAGGACGACTTCAGGCATGCCAAGGATCTCATCGTGAAATTCTCCGACCAGTGCCTAAGCCTGACCGACGCTATTTCATTTTCGCTCATGAAACGCCATGCCATCTCAAACGCATTCTCGTATGACAAGCACTTCTCCATGGCCGGATTCAAATTGTGGCAGCAGGCTTGATTGGGTTGCCTCATGACATTGAGCTGGGTTGAGATCGAATCGCTGCTGGGAGTGGTGGGCATCTACGCCATCCTCGCCATGTCGTTGAACACGATCTGCGGCATGACAGGCCTCCTGCAGCTCGGGCAGGCGGGCTTCTATGCGATCGGGGCCTACGCCGCGGGACTCGCGGCGATCTACCTGACCATCCCGCAGATCGGCGGGGCGAACTTTCTGATCGGGGCGACGGTTGCCATCGCGGCGACGGGTCTGTTCTCGCTGCTGATCGGCCTTCCCTGCCTGCGCCTCAAAGGCGACTACCTCGCCATCGCCACGCTCGGGTTCGGGGAAATCGTGCGACTCACGCTCACGAATCTCCAGTTCCCCGGTGGGCGCATGTTCCCCGGCGAGCGGATCGGCGGCGCGACCGGCATCTCCTTCACAGAGTTCCCCGGCGACCTTTGGCCCGCCTACGCCGCCTTCGACCCCAAATATGCCAAATGGTGGGTGATCTGGCTCCTCGCCGCCGTCTCATGGCTGCTGCTCGTGAACGTGAAGCGCTCCTCGTTCGGCCGGGCGATGATGTGCATCCGGGAGGACGAGATTGCCGCCAAGGCGATGGGCATCCATGTGCCCAGGTACAAGATGCTGGCGTTCGCCATCAGCGCGGGGTTCGCGGGACTCGCCGGCGCGCTCTTCTTCCACAAGGAACTCTCGGTCTCGCCCGGCAGCTTCACCATGCTCACCAGCATCGAAATTCTGCTGATGGTCGTGCTCGGCGGACTTGGCTCGATGACCGGCTCGGTGCTCGGCGCAGTCATGCTCTGCTCCGCCCCGTTCCTCCTCCGCCATTTCAGCCTCGGAGAATACCAGCAACTCATCTACGCCTTTCTGCTGATCATCCTTATCCGCATCACCCCGAACGGGATGCTGGGGATGAATGAAACGCCGCACTGGCTCCACCGGTTGAAAGGGAGATCCCAATGACGGCTCCCACGCATGGGGTACACGCCTCGCTGAAGAAAGAGTTCAAGCACTTCTTCGCCGAGGGAGTCTCGAAGAGCTTTGGCGGGCTGAAGGCGGTCGACGACTTCTCGATCGAGATCGACGAAGGGGAGATCGTCGGCCTCATCGGGCCGAACGGGGCTGGCAAGACCACCGCCTTCAACCTGATCACCGGCATGGACACCCCCGACGCGGGACAGATCTATTTCCGCCGGGACTATATCACGAATCTGCCGCCGCACCTCATCTCCCGGCTCGGCATCGCCCGCACCTTCCAGAACATCCGCCTATTAGACTACCTCACCGTCCTCGACAATGTCAAGATCGCCTACCACAACCATATCCGCTACAATCTCGTCGACGCCGCCCTGCGCCTGCCCGCCTTCTTCAAGGCCGAGCGGGAGATCACGGAGCGGTCGATGGAGTTTCTCGAGCTGTTCGGACTCGAACGTATGGCGGCGGAGCGCGCAGCGGCCCTCCCCTACGGCATGCGCCGCAAGCTTGAGATCGTGCGGGCACTCGCCACCGAGGCGACGCTGCTGCTGCTCGACGAACCCGCCGCCGGCTTGAATCCGAGCGAGACCGCCGAACTGACCTCGCTCATCCGCGGGATCCGCGACGACTTCCACGTCACCCTCCTCGTCATCGAGCACGACATGCGCATGATCATGAGCCTCTGCGAGCGCATTGTGGTCCTCAACTTCGGCAAGGTCATCTCCCAAGGAACTCCCGATCAAGTCAAAAACGACCCCACCGTCATCGAAGCCTACCTGGGCGCTCCGCAAAAAGCCGGACCGCGTTGACAGGTGCGAGTTTTGCGGTTCAGGCCTGATTCAGGGTTGAAACTCATGCGTGTTTCTGCCATATTGCGATGCGGAGTTCGCCCGCACCCTGCAGACGAAATCCGAAAATCGAAGCACGAATCCCGAAAATAGTTCGGATTTCGACATTCGAATTTCGAATTTCCCTCTACAGGACGGCCCGCCTCGCATTGGCAAGTTGTAGTTTTCTTGTTTAAAATCGCAATCAAGAGGATGCGGACACGATGGACACAGTCAAATTTGTACTCTCCGACAAGGATATGCCGAGAAAGTGGTACAACATCCAGGCGGACATGCCGACGCCGCTGCGGCCGCCATTGAATCCCGCGACCGGCAAACCGGTCGGGCCGGACGACCTCGCGCCAATCTTCCCCATGAACCTCATCGAGCAGGAGATGAGCCAGGAGCGCTGGATCGACATCCCGGAACCCGTTCTTGAAAAGCTCTTGCTCTGGCGCCCCTCCCCCCTCTGCCGTGCCGTCAATTTCGAGAAGGCGCTCGGCACCCCGGCGAAGATCTACTATAAAAACGAAGGCGTCTCGCCGGCGGGCAGCCACAAGCCCAACTCAGCCATCGCCCAGGCCTACTACAACAAGATCTTCGGCACCAAGCGCCTGACCACCGAGACGGGGGCGGGGCAATGGGGCAGCGCCCTCAGCCTCGCCTGCCAACTCTTCGGCCTCAAGCTCAAAGTCTACATGGTCCGCATCAGCTTCCAGCACAAGCCGTTCCGCAAGATCATGATGAACACCTGGGGGGCCGAGTGCGTTCCGAGCCCCAGCACCGAGACCGAGACGGGACGCCGCGTCCTCGCCATGACCCCCGACACGCCGGGAAGCCTTGCCATCGCCATCAGCGAGGCCGTCGAAGACGCCGTCAGCACCCCCGACACCAAATATTCCCTTGGCAGCGTGCTGAACTTCGTCTGCCTGCACCAGACCGTGATCGGCCTCGAGGCGCAGAAGCAGATGGAACTCGCCGGGCACTACCCCGACGTGGTCATCGGCTGCGTCGGCGGCGGCTCCAACTTCGCCGGCATCACCTTCCCCTACATCTGCGACAAGATCCACGGCAAGAACGTCCGCATCGTCGGCGTCGAGCCCACCGCCTGCCCGACCTTGACCAAAGGGCCGTTCGTCTACGACTTCGGCGACATGTCCAAGAAGACGCCACTCCTGGCGATGCACTCGCTCGGCCACAGTTTCGTGCCCGCGCCTCTGCACGCTGGCGGGCTCCGTTATCACGGCGTGGCTCCGCTGGTGAGCCAGTTGCTCAACGACAACCTTCTCGAAGCCAAGGCCCTCCCCCAGCTTGAGTGCTACAAGTACGGACTGCTCTGGGCCAGGACCGAGGGGTTCATCCCCGCGCCGGAATCCACCCATGCGATCGCGGCGGCCGCCGCCGAGGCCCTGCGCGCCAAAGAGGAGGGCAAGGAGCGGATCATTCTCTTCAACTGGTCCGGACACGGCCTCATGGATCTCTCCGGCTACGACGCATACCTCTCCGGGAAATTGACCGACTACGAGCTTCCCGACGAGGAGATCGAGCGTTGCATCAATGAGCTCGCCTCCCATCCGAAACCATAAGGCGGAAAATTTTGTCACCAAAATTTTTCTATTCCGATTCGTAGAATAGGGGACAAGAGTTTGGCGGACGAACAACAAGCGGACGATCACGGCTCCTCCAGCACGCTTATCGAGCTGCCCATCGAGGCGATCGTCGAGGCGGCCGCGCACCAGTCGGCGAGCGTCGTCGACAATCTCACCCGCCAGCCTCCGGGCAAGTACTCACTCCTG
>CAYTFM010000294.1:0-11671 GCA_964436735.1 uncultured Victivallales bacterium
GTTTCGGATTTCGTGCTTCGAGTTTCGGATTTATCAAACGCCACAGACATGGAACATTATACTCAATTAGGGTGAAAATTTAAAATTGGTTGCGAAGATTTTGAGGAATGGTTTGCGTTCGGAGAGGCCTTCGATACCGAGGTATCGGAGGCTCTCGAGGAACGCGAATCCAAACTCAAAAGATCGCAACCGCGCAGCGGCGAGCCTCTTGCGGCCGTATTTCTCCGATCCTCCTTCGGACGATATTCATATCGCCCGTCAGTCGGATCGAATAAATCCAATCCGCAATCTGACTCGCCAATATTTAAATTTGCACCCTAATTGAGTATAAAGGTGATGGCATAAAGTCCAACAAAGGGGGATCAAATGACGAACAAGAAAGCCAAGACCACGAATATGACCGACGCCAAACTCGGTCAACAATGCGTTCGGAATGCACAGAAAACCGACATCCAGAAAGAGACCCAAAACAAGTTTGCCAGGCTCGACAAGGAGACCATTAAAAAAATCTTCACCTCTAAGCCCACGAACGAGGACTTGAAGAAAATCCAGAAGAAGATCGACGAGAAAAAGGAACATCGCGAAAGCGCCACGAATGCCCATGTGGGAGTGAATCCTAAAATCGTCGCGGCGGCGAGGGAACTGGACAAGATCCTCGGCGACGACGACGACGAGGACGGTCCCGCCAAAAAGGCGAAACCCAAGAACAAACGCCGCAACTGATTAAACCGATTTTGAATTTCCCCAAGGGGGTCTCCGTGGCAGTAGCTATCCTTCTTCTGCTGCTGTTTCCGGCCGCTCCGTCGGCGGTCTCCGATACCGGTGCCGAGGCCGGACGCTGGCGGGAGGTGTGGACGGAGACCTACAAAGCGGAGATGTCGCGGAGAAAGCCTCCGGCCGTCGGCCAGACGGTCACGTTGCGCAGGAGGATCGGAGGGGCGGTCGACGCCAAAATAGTCGAGCTCAGGGAGCGCGTCGTCTTCGTCGACGAGGCGGGGACGCTCGAGCGCAAGTTCTACTCGCCAGACGATCTCGTCAAGGAGTGCGCCGCCGAGCTTTTCCCGGACATCGCCGCACGGGAGGCGGCCACTGCGGCGGCGGAACGGGAGCGGGCCAAGGCCGCCGTCGCGGAAAAGCGGCTTGATGTCCCCAAGGCCGCCGAGCAGGCGAAGATGTCCGAGATCGAGGCGCTGCCGCGCTCGATCCTCTCAGAACCGCCAGTCATAACCCTCCCTCCGGACGTTCCTAAAGCCGACCCAGCCCCCTCGATCATTGCCAACGCTCTGGCTAAGCTGTCCGGCACGCTGGAAAGATACAAAAACCGCTTCCCGGCGTGGGTCATATGGACGTTCGCCGCCTCACTGCTCTTCTCCGTGGCGCACCTGGTGTACGGCTTGGTCCGTATGTCCGCCGCCGTGTCGAAACGCCAACGGGAGCTTGAGGCGATCGCCGCCTCCCATCATCATCAGCGCCAAAAAAATCCTCCGGAAAAAAGCCCTCCCGACAAACTTGCGAAAACATAAGCGCTCTTCGCCCGCTTTTGGCTGCGCATAGGGAAATACTGTGCCATTTCAATGATCCTATTCATTGACAGCGTGTGGCAAATATACCACGCCGGGGGCAAGTGCCTATTGTCGCGAGTGTTTGGAGAGTTTAACTGTAAGTTTCTTATATTAAGCTATCTTGAAAGCAGTTGATGAGTTTGCTCACCCGTTGGCTCGAATTTCATCCTCTCCGCAACTCTCAACCGTGAATTATAGGCGACCAGCACTTCCTGGTGGTCGCCGGAGCATATCACTGTGTTCCATCCAGCTTCCGCGAGCCGCCCCACAATGTCCTGGAAACTATAGGGGACACGCGTGTGGATGCGGCCCTCTCGCGTGTGGAGGACGTCCATGACCGCGAACCCCTCGTCGCTGAAGTCCGCCAAAACGATCTTCCCCGTCGGCCGCGCGACCCGCAGCGCCTCGTCCACGACGCCTGACAGGTCTCGCACATGATGCAGCGCATGCATCGAGACCACGGCGTCGAACGATCTCGCCTCCCATGGCAGCCGGGCGGCGTCTCCGACCACGAATTCGACGCGCGCCGTCGGATTCGCATGCGCGACATTCATGCGGGCGAACCGCTGTTCGGCGGGATCGAGGTCAATCGTCGTGACATCCGAGGCGATCTTCGACAGTTCCGCCAGAAAACGCCCCTTGCCGGTCCCAACCTCAAGTATGCGGCCGGTCAACGGCAGTGCTTTGGATAGGACAAACGCCACGCTTTTATCCACGTCATAGCCGAAGGTGCGGTAATAGGCGTTCCGCTCCTGCAGGCTGGCGTGGTTGTCCGCAATCTCTTTGTCCGTGAAACACATTCAACTCCTCCAGTTCATGGGATATAGACGTCAAGGTATTCCTTGACGAAGTGCTTGACACATCAATTTTCCCACTTGTCGCACCCGTTCAAATCACATGTGAATCACGACTCCGACCCCGCCCTGGACATAACGCGACGCCATACGCCGGCGCAGATGGTCGGAAGACGCGTCGCCGGTGCAGTGCAGGGGGCAGATTCTGGCGGAGGGGCACGTCTCGCCGAGCGATTGCTCGACGAACTCCAGCTCCTCGATGGAGGCGTTCCGCAGGTGCATACCCCCTATGACAAGCCGGATATCCCGCAGCTTGCCAAGCAGCAATGGATGCCCCAGCGTCTTTCTAAACCCGGCGTGGAGGCAGCCGAACAGCACGGCGGCTCCCCGTTCCGTCTCCACGACTACGGACTGCTCGTTGATCCTGTCGGGCGTCTGCCCCTGCGGGTCGACGCAGAATCTCTCCCCGACCTTTTCTTCAATGCCATTCGGGATCGGCCCCGTGGTCCATACGCCGGGAAGGATCTGCGTCGGCCTGCGGCACCACACCACGCGGTCCGAGCCGCTCTTCAACGCCGCCACCGCGTCAGCCCTTACCCCTATATCCTTGGGCGGCTGTCCTGGACGCAGCACGTAATGTGAGGTGAGGACGTCAGGGCACGCGTAGACCTTGGCCGTCCGGTTCACGTCGAGGAAATGGGTCAGCCCCCCCGAATGGTCATAGTGTCCATGCGAGAGGACAAGGGCGTCGGCGTCCTCCGGGCGGATCCCCAGCTTGGCGGCGTTGCCCGCCAGCGCCTCCGCGGTCTGTCCGGTGTCGAACAGCAGCTTTCCTTCTGGAGTGCATACCCAGACAGCCAGGCCGTGCTCCGCGGATAGCTCGGGACGATCAGTCCGGTTGTCCACAAGGACGACAAACTCAACGCTTCTCATGCGTAGCCTTCATTTTAAAGAATTTTCCTTTCGCCCACGCCACGACCTTGCCGTCCTGGATCAGTTCGGACTGGGCGTGATGGAGCGCGTAGTCAGGATCCCATTCCCCGTCGATGTCGGCTTTGATTTTCGCCTGCTGATTCAACGCGACGGGGCTGACGAAGCGGACCGTCAGCTCCGCCGTGACGGCGACGACGCCTTTGGCGAACAGCAGATTGACCATCGCCGAGTCGAGCATGGCGCTGATGATCCCTCCGTGCAGATAGCCGGAGTACCCCTGATGCCGCTCGTCCGTGTCCAACTCGGCCTCGACGCCCCCCTCCGGCGACGGCTTGAAGTTCAGCCCAAGCCCCGCCTCGTTGTCCTTGCCGCACGCGAAGCACAGCCGATGCCATCTGTCCCGGAACACTGACAGGTTTATGGAGGACGCCTCAGTGGTCACAAACGTTGTCTCCCGTCTTCAGCGTTCCGTCCAGATAGGCCGCCACCAGTAGTTCCGGGGACTCGGCCGGCGCGCCGACCAGCACCTCGATGCCGTTCTCGGCGAACAGCCCCTGCGCCCGCGACCCCATGCCGCCGGCGATGATGACATGCGCGCCCTGCTCGGAGAGCCAGCGCGGAAGGACTCCCGGCTCGTGGGGCGGCGGCGTGAGCAGCTTCTTGCCCACGATCTTCTTCTCCTTCTTGTCCACGTCCAGCAACGCGAACTGCTCGCAGTGCCCGAAATGCATGCATAGTTTCCCCTCGGCCATCGGGATCGCGATTCTCATGGCGTCACACTCCTTCTCTTTTTTTGTGGTTGCTTCTGACACGCGCGTCGTTCCTTGGGACAATGACAGCATCGGCGCGATGATCCGCTCGAAAGCCTTCGCCGTCTCCGTGCGGCTGTGGTGGTAGACGAATGGCGCGCCGTCGTCGCACGCCTCGCCCCCTCGAGCTCCGCGATCATCTTCTCGACGGCCCGGACGGTGGGATTGTCGTCGCGGTGGTACGTGTAGCCTTCGATCTCGCCATTGGTGATCTGGCGCAGCACTTCGAAGTCCCGGTATTCGTAGTTCACCGCGTTCACGATAGGCGTGACCATCGGGCGGTTGCCGTAGGGCGTCAACGGATCACTCACGGGGATCTCCTTCTTGGATGTTATTCCACATTTTGTTTATTTCCCCTCCACCCGCGAGAGAATTTGGTTCCAGACAGCCCGGATGTCGGCCCCCGAGGGAGTGTCGGGCAGTTCCACCACGGCTTTCCCTTGGATCTGGGCGTCCGTCACGGTGCGGTCGTATCGGACGCGCCCCACGGGGAGCGCGCCGAGCCGCCGCGCCTCCTCCTCGAGCTTGCCGGCGAGCTCGGTGTTCAAATCGCATTTGTTCACGCACACCGCGGTGGGGATCTTGAAATGCGCCGCCAGTTCGATGACTCTACGCATGTCGTGGATCCCGGAGAGCGTGGGTTCGGAGACGATTAAAACCAGCGACGCCCCCGTCAGGGAGGCGATCACGGAGCAGCCGACCCCCGGCGGGCCGTCGACAATGATGAGATCATACCCCTTCTCCGCCGCGATCCGCCGCGCCTCCTCGCGGACGTTGCTCACCAGCTTGCCGGAGTTCTCGCCGCCCGGAATCAACCGCGCGTGCGCCATCGGACCATGGCGGGTGTCAGAGACAAACCATTCGCCACTAAGTCTTTCCGGAAAGTCGATGGCCTTCGCCGGACAGAAATGGACACACACTCCGCAGCCCTCGCAGGCGGTGGCGTCGATGGTGAACGTCGCCTGGCCGGCGGAGTCACCCTCCATGCGCACGGCGTCGAACCGGCACCGCGCGAGACAGGCCCCGCAGCGGACACAGTCCGACTGGCGTATCACGGCCTCGCGCCCGCAGCGGAACTCCTCGCGCCGTCGAATCGTCGGCGAGAGCACAAGATGCAGGTCGGCGGCGTCCACGTCGCAGTCGGCCATCACGGCGTTTCCGGCAAGAGCGGCGAAAGACGCCACGATGCTGGTCTTCCCAGTCCCCCCCTTGCCGCTGATGACAACCAGTTCTCTCATTATACATTTCCTTTGCGTATTCTATGCTTAAAGCGTTTGTAAAAATAGTTGCCGCGAGTGCCACGACGGAAATGTATTAGAACAAAATTTTGTCCCAAAATTTTCTTCGGTATCTTTTGACCTACGGTTTGGTTGCGGCTCGTGCCGCCTTGGTCATTTCCGTTTCGTGTTCTATCGTTACATCGTTTGGGAAAATTGTAGGGAATAGCACTGCATTCGTAGGTTAGGCACGGAAATGAATGTGTCCTACAAATGTTCACACCGCTTCTCATCTGCCGCGGTGTGGCGACCCCTTTCCCAGGAGATCCCCCGCGAGACCTGAACCCTATCACTTTGCATGCTGCGGATTTCTGGAACGCTCTCCCGCCTGTCCGCTCCGTGGTGATCTTTAATGCGCAGCCATAACGTGGCCAGCATTCCGCGCCACTCCGGGATGAGGTCGATGGCCATGTGGCCGCGCGAATAGGCCTCCGACACCTGCCGGTCGTGCGGGATGTCCAGCAACACCGGCACGCCGTCGGCCGCGCAGTACTCATGCACCCGTCTGTCGCCCGCGTCCGCTCGGTTGACCACCACGCCGCAGCGCAGATTGAGTTGTCTGAGCATTTCCACGGCGAGGCGAAGATCATTCAATCCGAACGGTGTCGGCTCCGTGACCAGAACGACGAAGTCCGCGTCCCGCACCGTGGCGACGACGGGACACGACGTGCCAGGTGGCGCGTCCAGCAATGCGACGCCTTCCCCGTTGATCTTCTTCTTCACGGCGCGGATCAGCGGGGGGAAAACCGCCTCGCCGACATTCAGACGCCCTTGCGTGAAACGCATCCTGCGCGCCCGTCCGGTCTCAACGACCCCAATCGTCCGCTCCCGCTCCGTGATCGCTCCTGTCGGGCACGCGAGCGCGCAGCCGCCGCAGCCATGGCACAGCTCCGGGAAGACCAACGGCTTTTTCAGCACCGTGATCGCATGGTACTGGCAGATCTCGGCGCATTTCCGGCACCCGACGCATATGCGCTCGTCCACAAAAGGAACGGGGATGCCGACCTCCTCGGACGTCTCGATCTCCGGCTTCAAGAAGATGTGCCCGTTCGGCTCCTCCACGTCGCAGTCGAGATAGTGGACAGGCACGCCGACGTCCGCGAGGGAGATGGCCAGATTGACCGCCACCGTGGTCTTGCCTGTGCCGCCTTTCCCAGATGCAATGGCGATTCTCATCGGATCTCGTCTCCGCACAATCCTTTGACCCCGGCGGACGCCGTCGGATCATTCATCCGGCCGAAGAACTCATCCTCTTGCAAACCACTCATTCGCCATCAAGCTCCTGAATGCGTTTGTTGATGTTCGTCAACGTTTCGCCCATTTGCTCCGCTTGGCGTTTCAGCATGTCCAGCTCCTGCTCCTTCGTCGAAGCGGCAGCGAAGGGTCTCTCAAACGGGACTGTGCCCGCGCCCCCGTTCCGCGCCCACCCGGGAAGCCCGGTGGCGTTGAACTGGTGACGCCAGCCTCGCCCTCCGCCCTGCCCGCATCTGATTCCCCGCCCCCTTCCGCCGCCCATCCCAAAACCGCGGCCAACCGACGGATTCGCGAATCCCGGCATGCCGGATCCCGCGCAAACCCCCGCGCCTCGTCCTGTCATTGGCCCCATTCCCCTCGGTCCCATTCCATTTCCCGCTGGCATATCGCTTGTCCTCCGTTGCGTTGGTTCACCATTATTCCCGAGCCATTTTTGTCCCGCACGTTGGACACTTCTCCTCGTTGCACGGGCAACCGGGCACATGCGTTTTTTTGGCGCCGCATTTTGGACAGACGTAACTCCCGCCCGCCCCCGCGGCACGAGGGCCGCCCCCACGTCCGCTTTCTCTGCCTTGTCCGCGCCCGCCGGCCGGTGGTCCTTTTCCGTCTCCTCTTGGCATACCCTCACCTCCTTTTTCTTCTCTCAGCTAGTGGACGAAGACCCAATGATCTCATTACCAGTGCCCCTCGACGTTCGCCGCCGTGGACTCCTTCAACTCGCCGTTCTTGAATTTCTGGATGGCCTCGGCCACTGTTCCCTCACCGGCCAGATACACCTTGACGCCGGTGGCGTTGAGCACGCGGAACGCCTTTGGACCGACGTTTCCTGTGACCACCGCCTCGGCGCCCAGACGGGCGGCCGTCTCCGCCGCCTGTATCCCCGCGCCTTGGGTGGCGTTGAGGTTCTGCGCGTTGTCGTGCGCAGTGAAATCCCCTGTCTCGATGTCGACGATGATGAAATACTTGGCGCGCCCGAAACGCCCGTCCATCACGCCCGTCAACTCCTTGCCTTCCGCTGTCACTGCTATCTTCATAACCGTTACTCCTCTATTGATGTGGTGTGCGTTTCCGAGGTCTCGTCGCCGGTCACTGAAGATTCCTCGCTGTTCGCGCCCTCCTTCTCCGCCGTCAGCCAGCGCCCCCGACGGCATCGGCCCGCCGAACCCTTGTTGAACCGTATCCCTTTGCCGCAGCAGCCAGGCATTGCCAAGGCGGAAGTCGGCAAGGCCCCCGCAAGATAGGCGGCGATGATCTCCTCAGCGTCCCCCGCGATGAAGGGAATCGTCCGGACTCCCTTCTCGGCGAGCATGAGCCCCAACGGTCTTGAAATCGCTCCGCATATGAGCTCCCGCGCCTCCAAGGCGACGATCCGCATGACCTGTCCGTCAGGCTCCGCGCCAGGCAGCGCCTCCTCCCGCCGCGAGACGATCTTCCCGTCCTCGACATCAACGAGGAGCACGTGTCGGGCGACATCGAACACCGGCGATATCCTCCCGTTCCAGACTGTCAACGCCACCAGCACCGGCTCCCCCTTTGGTATGTCGTTCATCTGCAAAAGACGTATAGCATGAGGAGTGCCAAAGCGGACAAGTGGTAATGACTAATCCATAACATTCTTACGGCAAATGTTTTGTGACACAGGGGTGGCGTAGGGTTCGCAGGATACGGTTGCACTGTAGAGACTCTGTCCCGAATTAGAGTCTTCTCTTTAAGACGCTATTGCAGATGTCGGAACAGCTCCCTCCTTGGTGAGTGAGAAGCGCACAGGATATGATGCTCAAACCATCTCGAAAATGATTTGATTCGGAATCGCTTTCCGGTGCTTGCCTTCAATGCTCTCTTCGATTAACTTGGTAGAAATACACTATAAACGGAAATCAGGGCGGATCCGCCATCATGAACTCCCATTCCTTCGCTCTGTCTGTCTGCCCATCAAACACGAAACGTAAATGGAGGTTGTGAATGGAGGAGAGCTTAGGGATTCAAGACGGTCGGCAGATCAAGAAGAAGGACTTCCTGCACGTGGTCTCGTTCCAGCTTGCCACAGAAGAGTACGCCGTCGAGATCACGAAGGTCAAGGAGATCATTCTGCACGAGGGGGTCACCCGCATCCCTCAAATGCCGGGCTTCATCGAGGGGGTCATCAACCTGCGCGGCAACGTGATACCGATCATCGACCTGCGGACGCGCTTTGGCCTGCCTGTCCAAGGGCGCGGCGAGCAGACCCGGGTGATCGTGACCCGCATGGAGGGGCGCATCGTCGGACTCATCGTCGACTCCGTTTCCCAGGTGATGAGAATCCCCAAGGCGGACATCCAGCCGCCTCCCGAAACCATCGCCTCCATCGCGGGAGAGTACATCCTCGGCATCGGCAAGATCAACGACCGGATGGTCATCCTGCTCGACATCGAGAAGGTCTTGACTGACAGCGAAAACCAATCATAGAATACGCATAAGGAAATGTATAACAAGTGGAGGCCGCGCATGAGGCTGGGAAGCAAGATCGGGTTGGGCTTTGGACTGTTGATACTAATCTCGCTGTTCCTTGGCGGTCTTGCCATCTGGAGCATGATGGGAGTCAAAACGATAGCGGTCGACCTGCAGGAAGAGGAGGTGCCGCAGATTGGCGTGGCGAACGAGATCGAGAGGAACACCGCGAAATTGATGTACGAGATGAGGGGCTACAACTTCACAGAGGAGGCGCAGTTCCTCGATGACGCCAGAATCAAACTGTCATTGGCGAAAAAAGCTGTCGCCGACGCCAAAAAATTGGCGGGAAAACACGGTTTGAAGGAGCTGGACATAAACACCGACATCGTTGTCGCGAGAATCGATCACTATGAGAAGCTGACGAATCAGACGGAAGAGGTGAACAAGGCATTAGGGGATGAGAAATCCAAGTCATTGAAGATCGCCAAAGCGTACATGGAGCAGTGCAGCAACTACCTCGACAGCCAGGAAAAAAAGCTTGCCGAAGAGGTCACGGCTGGAAATGTCCCCGTCAAAAAGATTCTGGAAAGGTACAAGAAAATCAAACTGGCCAACGAGGTTTTAAACATTGGCAACTTGATACGCATAGGCACATGGGAGGCTATCGCCTCAAGAGACCCGAAGTTGTTCACCGAGACGCAAAAGAAATTCGACGAGGTCTATCCTAAGCTTGATGAGTTGAAGGCGAACACCACCCAGGAGGTGAATTTGAGGCAGATCGAGGAGTGCCGATCCGCAGGTAATGCTTACAGTGACTGCATGACAAAATTCCTTGCGAAGTGGAAAGAGCGCGAGGAGGTCAACAAAAACCGTATTGTGGTAGGGAACGAGGCTCTAAAGAAAGCCGAGGAGACTGCGAAGCTGGGACTTGACACAACAACCCAAGCCACAGACGCCGCAGTACACGCCTTATCGCTCTCGTCATGGGAGCTGGCCATCGGGTTGGCCGTCGCTGTTTTTCTGGGTGTGCTTGTGGCGTGGTTCATCACGGTGCGCATCACCAGTCCGGTGAAACTGGTCGCCAACGGGTTGGAGAAGCTCGCCAAAGGGGATCTCACGACACATGTGGACGTGAGGTCGAAGGACGAAATCGGCGATATGGCTCGGACGATGAACCAGACGATCGCCGACATCCGTGCGATCATGTCAGACATCCGGATGGCGGCGGATCAGACGGCGGCGAGTGGCGAGGAGCTGTCGGCGACGGCGCAGAACATCTCCACGGGCTCGCAGCAGCAGGCGTCGTCGGTCGAGGAGATCAGCGCGTCGGTCGAAACGCTCACCGCGGCAATCCAACGCGTGGCGGAAAGCGCCAAGGACGCCAGCGCGGTGGCGGAGGAGACCAAGGGCACCGCGTCCAAGGGCGGGGTGACGGTCGAGAAGTCGACCGACGGTATGAAGCTGATCAACGAAAGCTCGGAGAAGATGTCGAAGATCATCGGCGTGATCAGCCAGATCGCCAATCAGACGAATCTGCTGGCCTTGAACGCCGCCATCGAAGCCGCCAGCGCGGGAGAGCACGGGCTCGGCTTCGCCGTGGTCGCGGACGAGGTGAGAAAACTTGCGGAGCGCTCAAGTCAGGCGGCGGAGGAGATCACGCAGCTGATCAAGGAGAGCACGACGCGGGTGAACGATGGATCGCGCCTCTCGAACGAGGTGGGCGTGTCGCTCGCCGAGATACTTGGCGGAATCGGGAAGACAGGGGCGGCGATGGCATCGATCCGCTCCGCCACTGCCGAGCAGTCGTCCACCGCCTCCGAGGTGGCGAAGGGTATGGAAAGTATTTCGGCGGTCACCGAGGAGAACTCCGCCAGCGCCGAGGAGATGTCGGCGAGCGCTGAGGAGTTGGCGGCGCAGGCGCAGAAGCTCCAGGAACTCGTGAGCAAGTTCAAACTCGACGATGGCTCCCGTGATGACCTGATCTCCCCATCGAAAGCACATGTCGAAGAGTTCGAACTGGATCTGCACTGACATGAAGGGATTTTTATCCCGTAACGCGAATCGTCTACATCTGCTGAAGCCGAGAGCGTCCATCACGGTCGGGGAGTTCGATGCCGAGCTCTTTGATCTTCCGAAAGAGGCTGCTTTTGTGCATGCCGAGCTCTCGGGCGGCGGCCAGCCGGTTGCCGTTGTTCCGCCGGATCGCCTCGACAATGGCCTGCGCCTCCGCGGCCTGGACGGCTGAACTCATGTCTTTCGGTTGAACCGAGGGCGCGTGGGCCGCTCCTCCCATGAACTGCTCGGGCAGGTGGCGGGTGTCGATACGCCCCTTTCCGCACAGCACGAAGGCGTGCTCGACGATGTTCTCCAACTCCCGGACGTTGCCGGGGTAGTCATGGGCCATGAGGAAGGTTATGACTTCCGGGCTGACTCCGGAAACCGACTTGTCCTGCAGCCGATTGAACCGTTCAATGAAATGCTCCACCAACAGCGGGATGTCCTCCTTGCGCTTGCGCAAAGGTGGAAGTTCGATCCTCACCACATTCACCCGATAATAGAGATCTTGCCGGAACGAGCCTTTGGGGATTTCCGCCGCGAGGTCGCGGTTGGTG
>CAYTFM010000295.1:0-11609 GCA_964436735.1 uncultured Victivallales bacterium
CCAGGACCGCATAGCGCTCCGCTCCACCTCCGTGCGTGGTGGAGTACTTCTTTTTGACGACTGCTATCTTCATTGGAGAGACACCGTTACCCACGTGACTTCTCCAAAAGCGACGTTGTCGAGTAGCCGTCCACGAATGAAATGAATTGGATGTCCGCTCCCACCTCCTGCAGCGCCGCCCGCTCCTCGCCGTTCATGGTGTCCAGCGTGTAGTCCCCGCCTTTCACATAGATGTCCGGCTGCAACTTCAGGTAGATCTGGTCGCACCGGATGGAGTCGAAAATGACGGCGGCGTCGACGAAGGCGAGGCTGGCGAGCAGCAGCGCCCGGTCCCGCTCATGGGTGACCGGGCGCGTCGGCCCTTTGAGCGCCCTCACGGACGCGTCGGAGTTGACGAGGACAACCAACGCGCCGCCGCGCTCCCGCGCCTTCATCAGGTATTCGGCGTGGCCACGGTGCAGGAGGTCGAAGCAGCCGTTGGTGGCGACAAGACGAATACCAGAAGAACGAAGCGTCAGGCGCCACGCAAGAGCTTGCTCCAAGGTCATCATCTTGGCATATATGCGCGAGGACGAGAATTGAGCCATGAAACCTCCATCCCAACTACGATACAGCAACAACCGACGGGAACTCCTGCCTTCACAAACGCCAACCCCGCCTCAATGTATGCGTGCGGAATGCCATTTTCCACCCGGTGGACGGGCATTCCGTGTACGCCTCCGCCGGTCCTACCCCGCATAGGGACAGGTAAAATATCCGCTGCAGAACGTGAAATGGGGCATCGGCGATAATTGACGCGTTATTGAATGAACGAGGCATTGCGGTTTTCAGGATTGGATTTGCCTCGGCGATCCGAAAAGTGCTTAAGAGCCTCGACATACATGTAGAAACATGACAAACTCCCACGTGTGCACCACGGAGAATAAGTCTCGATGTGGACTTACTCACCTATCGTTCTGTAGAAACATCGTGCCCAAATCTCAAACGGGAAAGGCCTTCATCTCTGCCTTTCCAGGCAGCATGAATTCACTTGCAATACCGCTTAGATGAGTTTAATTTCCCCTCATCCATTGGGGTATCCAAAGTACCCACGACTGCCACTTTGTGAGACGTCGAGAGATGCGCTCGCAAGCAACCTACCAAGCTGAAGGGGGCATGATATAACCCATTTCATGCTCACGCGATTGTCATGCACACGTGGAAAGTCAAGAAACGCTCCGGGAGGATGGTCGAATTCGACACCGCCCGGATAACGAATGCGATCGACAAGGCCTTCAAATCCGTCTACACCGCCGAGGGGCTTGAGCTCAAGCGCGACGTCGCATTCAAAGCCGCCGAGGCCGTCAACAAAAGATTGTCAGAGGAATCGGGTAAAGGCCCCATTCCCGTAGAGCGCATCCAGGACGCGATCGAGGCCGAGCTCATGGCGGTCGGCGAACACGCCGTGACGAAATGCTTCATCCTGTACCGTGAGCGCCACAAACAGCTGCGCCGGTCGGGCCGCCACATGCCGGCCAACGCGATCAGCGACTATGTCTTCGCCTCGCGCTACGCCCGGTACCACGAGGCCGCTGGTCGCCGCGAGACCTGGGACGAGGCGGTCGACCGCGTCCGCGACATGCACATCCGCAAACTTCCTCAGATAAAAGACCGCCTTGAATGGGCCTTCGACATGGTCCGACAGAAGCGGGTCCTCCCCTCCATGCGCTCCATGCAGTTCGCCGGCAAGGCCATCGAGACCAAGAATCTCCGCATGTACAACTGCTCCTTCTCCTGCTGCGACCGGCTGGAGTTCTTCAAGGAGGCGATGTATCTCCTGCTCTGCGGCGTCGGCGTCGGCTTCTCCGTGGAGTTCGAGCACATCGAGAAGTTGCCCGCCTTGGCCGCGAAGATCGACGAGGGGGCGGTCGTCCACCACACCATCGCGGACACCATCGAGGGATGGGGGGACGCCGTGCACACGCTTCTGCTGAGTTATCTCTCCGGCACCTTGATCGAGTTCAACTACTCCCAGTTGCGTCCGAAGGGCGCACCGCTGAAAACCTCTGGAGGCCGCGCGCCAGGCCATGTCCCGCTCCGCAAATCCATCGAGCGGATCCGCGACATCCTCGACGGCGCCCTCGGCCGCACGCTCAAGCCTATCGAGTGCTACGACATCGTCATGCATCTCGCCGACGCCGTGCTCGCGGGCGGCATCCGCCGTTCCGCCTGCATCTGCCTCTTCAGCCTCGACGACGGCGAGATGATGCTTGCTAAATCAGGCGAGTGGTACAAGACCCACCCGCAAAGACGCAACGCCAACAACTCGGTGAAATGCCTCCGCGACGAGATCACCAAGGCGCAGTTCCTCCGCATCCTCGACAAGGTCAAGCAATGGGGCGAGCCGGGCTTCTTCTTCGCCAAGGACGTCAACGTGGGCGCCAATCCCTGCTGCGAGATCGGCATGTATCCATTCCTTGACGAGGAGGGCGGAAAGCTGAGCGGGTGGGCCTTCTGCAATCTCACCGAGATCAACGGGGGGATGATCAAGACGAAAAAGGACTTCGAGAAGGCCGTCGTCGCCGCCGCCATCATCGGAACCGCCCAGGCGGCGTACACCGACTTCCCGTATCTTGGGGAAGTCTCGGAGAAGATCGCGAAGCGCGACGCCCTTCTTGGGGTGTCGATCACCGGGTTCATGGACAACCCGGCCATCCTCCTGCATCCCGACGCCCAGAAGGCGATGGCGAAGCGGGCGATCCAGGTCAACAAGGAGACCGCCGCCCCCATCGGACTCAATCAGGCGGCAAGGGTGACCTGCTGCAAACCCTCGGGGACCTCAAGCCTTTTGTTGGGGACGTCAAGTGGGATTCACCCCAGGCATGGCAAGCGGTATTTCCGCCGCGTGACCGCCAACAAGCAGTAACCCGTGTTTCAGCACTTCAAGGCCACGAATACGCGGCTCACCGAGAAGTCCTGCTGGACCGACGAGGACGAGATGATCACCTTTTGCATCGAGGCTCCCCAGGACGCCATAACCCGCGACAAGCTTTCCGCCGTGGACTTTCTCAAGAACGTCATCTCCACCCAGCAGAACTGGGTCGTCCCCGGTACCGCCCGCCCGGACCTCCACCCCGGACTCCACCACAACGTCTCGAACACCTGCACGGTCAAGCCGGACGAGTGGGAGCAGGTCGGCGAGTTCATCTGGCAGAACAGAAAACTGCTCACCGGCGTCACCCTTCTGCCGTACGACGGCGACAAGAAATACCCCCAGGCCCCGCACGAGGATGTGACGACTGAGGAGGACGAGGTACTGTGGAACGCCCTCTGTGAGGCCTACAAGCCCGTCGACTACGCGACGCTCTCCGAGGCCGGCGACGCCACCAACCACCGCCAGGAGGCGGCCTGCGCCGGCGGGAAATGCGATTTGTTCTAATTCAAGAAGCGTGACGAGCTGATTATTTCGAACAAAGAAGCTGAAGCGGTGACGGGGAGAGGGGATATGAGGAAGAAACTTGGTACAACCGGGGAAAGCCTTTCAGCCGCGCCGGGGAAGGCACCCTTGCCGGTGATCCGGCAGATGATCGAGGCGGCAAGGCGGCACGTATCCGCCGCCGCCGACCTGACCTTCGTCCTCCTGTGCTGGAGGCGTGGAGGATGCCTTGAAGTCTAAAATCAGCCGTCCTCCAGGTGTGGCGTCGAAGCGGGTTATCCCTTGTGTGTTCCGCCTGAAGGACGGGACGAGGGGGAAGATTCCCACTGTCACCGGAAGCGACGTGTTCGGCGCGCTTGCGTAAGAAATAAAACCGCTATCATGCCGGGGCACAGGCGGCAAACTCAAACCACGAAGTCAGCATGCGACGACCCGCGCGATGAGGTCTAATTCAAAATATCCCATACCCCAACAGGAATACGCTACCACCGAGCATCTATGTTAGTACACATATTACGTAACGGTTTCGCATCACATAATCTTTATGAGGTTTAGATAGAGATAGGGCAGCGCGCAAACTCACTGAACCGGCAAATTCGAGGTTTTCCGATACGAGGGGTGACAAGATCGCCAATATTCCGAGGAAATGTTGCCTTGACTTCGGCAAGCTGAAAACGGAAGTAGTAGGCAGCATTCATCTCAACCGATGGACGTATAATTTCCTCGGAGCGTTCCTTTGCCGACACCAGTCTTACCTCTACGATCTTTGCCACCCAGTCCAATGTAATGTTCCGGAAATAAGCTACGAAGAAATCACACCGAAAAGGGTCGAACTGCAAATCTGTCGCTTTACCAGGCTCTCCGGATCCATCAGGTAAGCGAGGAACCCCTGCCTTCCACTCAATTGCGTGACAAAAGAATACCATATTATCCTTGCATTCAAGAGCCGCGTCACTCCCTCGCACATATCCCAGAAGCAATTGGGTGTCTTTGGGAGGAAGGTTCCCAAGCTGAGGGGTAGCCTGGTTTATAGAATACTCGGCTCTGTCTTCCCTGATCGTAGACTCCGTCCAGTAGTTTATCCGGTAGATCTGTGTAAATCTGTTGAGTTGGTGAGTGAGGACATCATGGATAAAATCGCAGACAGCTGCGAGGCCAGAAGGAGGAAGACCATTACCGCTGGGGCGTAGAGCAAATGCGCCAATCCCCGGAATAAGCTCATGGTATCGCTCAAAACGAGTGGACGCCTCCTGTGGATTCATGCCCGCACCGGGGTAGAGCACATATGAGCCTATGGTGCGACGGATGGCTTCATTATAGGTATGCATCTTGTAGAGGTCTACGTTTTTAACCGTGCCTGTGGCACGGGCACGCGCGTCTTCAGGTCCGTCCTCCTCTTTGTCAGCGATGCCAAAGACCCCGGGGAGATTCTCACCCCGATATTTGGCGTCGAAGTGAAGATATGCAATACAACCCGCATTTTCGGCTTCACGCTCAGAGGCTATCCATGTGTCTTTATCGTATTCTTTGGGGATGATCACGAGCGTGTAATCAGGTCGGAATGTTTTACTGTAGCTGCCCCGTTCATTAACGGAATTGCGACTAAACGAGCGGTTATAGAAGAAATGCACGCGAAGTTCTTGCCCGCCTTGGTTCCAAACAAAACGGGAAAAAGAGGCTTCTCGTTGGCGAAGATTGATCCGTAGCCGCCCGTTCTCGGTTCGGCAGCAGAACGGCAACGCGCCATCCACTTTTTCCAGGGGGTCATTGTCTTTCTCGGGAATCATGCCGAGTTTCTCGCGAAATGCACGCACCAGAATGAAATAGAGCCAGTATTCGTAGAGCGTGGCGACATCACGGGTTGTTCCGTCGTAGGTGTCTTCTCGCCGAGGCCAATCCAGATGGGCGGCGGCGTCGATCATAAGCCATGCAAGCAGGACTTCCCTATAACCCTCGCGTCTCTGAAGCGTGGTGCTTTCGAAGGGTATGCGTCGCAGATCTCCGACCTCATCAAACAATGGCAGCAACAGGAACGCATCAAGTGACCGCGACATCGATGCGGCTTCAAGGATGATGGCACTGCCCAGTTCGAAGGCGGGCTGGCCGTCAGATTTGGCGTTCATGACAGAATCACAAAGAGTATGGAAGCATTGCAGAGCGAATTTTACGAAACGGTTTGGAGGTGTGTCATTGGATTCAAATTTGCGTTCTTCCTGAATTTCACCAGGCATCGCCTTACCGTCAATGCGCCGCCAGTCATGCCCTCGATGAAGGGGGGCTCCCGTAAAGAACGCCGGATCGGCCGTGCCAGAGGGTTTCCATATGAGCTCTTTCTGTAGATGCGAGTGAGCATGCCGCAAGATTGTTTCGAGATAGAGGTCCAGTTTATCGGGTCCTAACACATGCCGTAGGAAGAGGAACTGCTCAAGAAGAGTCTGAGCGTGTAGTTTGGGATCAGCCACGACATTCAAAGAGGCAGGCGTACCCCACTCAAGAAGCAGTTGCTGGCATTCCATTCCTATAGATTCGACCATGGAACGGTACTCATGTTCGTAGTCGAGCTTCGGCGTGGCCACTTCGAAGGAGATGCGAACTGGTGGTCGCCCTACGACATTCGCTTCGATCCATGCTGATCCAAGATAGTTGACAAAACGAAAACGACCGTGCTTAGCCCGAGATTTCCATAAGTCACGGTCAGTGGAGTGCACCAGGCTCGAGGTGACGGTTACATCGGGAGCATCTGTAGCTTGCCCATACACAAGTTCCCATGCGTAATCCCGTAGTTCGAATAACCGTAGGGCGTGAAGTCCACGCTCAGGAGCGTTTGTGTCATAGAGGAACGGTGGACGCCCGTGAGGTGAATCCGCATTCATCGAGCGTAAGCTGCTTGTTGCTTGCCAGCCATCGGGAAGGCAGGAGTCTGGAGCGGGCTCTAATAAAGAGCTTTGGGCAGACGATTCCTCCTCCAAGCGGAGAGAAATACCACCGCCGAGTGGAATTAACAGTACTTCGTAGTAGACAGGGGGCATGGTTCACTGAATGAAGCTTACAAACTGGTCGCGGTGGATGATTTTTATCATTTCACAAAGTTTCCGATAGCTCTCATTGAAGGTAATCAGTGCTGCTGCAGGAAAAACAGGACGGTATGCTTCAGCCTTGGATTCGTTGTCCAGCAGGATTTTCGCCTCGTCGAAATTACCTTGCTCGCAGTATTTGGCAAGGCCTGCGAGTAACGGGCCGATCTTACGCTTAGACCCGTGTAGCTTGGGAAGAATCTTCTGCAAAATCTGCGCATCCATTGCCGACTGCCAACACCATGCTGCTTTATCAGCTGTCAGTTCATAATCCACAGCGAAAAATCGGAGAATTTCAGCCATGCTGCGAAAGGCGAACTCCTGGTGGTGCTGCTTCATCAAGTCAAAGATATGGTTGATAGTCTTACGGCACTTTTCTAATGAAATTTTCGTTTCATCAGGCAGATCCTCAGGGTCGGCGACGAGAGTTAGCGAAGGACCTTTGATACCGCGGGCTCGATAGGACAATTCAAGGAAGGCCTCTGGGTATCCGCTTGGGGCAGAAGTGATTTTGCCGATGCGCGGGCCACCGGTCTTGAGGAAGGTATCTATGGCGTCATCGGCAACACGAAACTCGATTACATTGGCACGATCCAGCACTTTGGGGCTGAACATGTAGGTTGTCTCATCCACGTTGACCGTGCCAATGACAAAAACGTTTCGCGGCAAAGGAAGCATCTCCGGGACCTCCAAAGGCCCGTCAGGCCTGCGGGGCAACTTAACCTCTTTCCCCTCTCGATGGAGAAGCAACCCACCATCACTTGACTCCATGGTGCTTAGAAAATCAGCAAAATATCGTTCAACGTGTGAAAGATTCATCTCGTCGAGGATGAGAAAATATGGTTTAGCTTCATTTGCGCTGTGGGAAGCGTCCAGAAGAAGGTCGAGAACTTTTGTGGACTGATAAATTGGTAGTTCAATTTCTTTACCGCCTGATGTAGTTTTTGTCGAACGCAAGTGATTTACAAAACCAAGGACATTGCGGTTGTCAGTCCAATCAGCACCAACTGGAATAACAGCCAAACGAGTCCCCTCCTTGTCGCCAAGCCATTGCCCCAAAAGTTCAGCAAGCTTTGTTTTACCAGTGCCAGAATTGCCAGTGAGAATTATAAACGGCTTCGTGATCAGAGAAGAGATAAATTTTCTCGGCAATGCTTGCTGGGCACTGAAGTGTATCGCGCTTAAAATAATGTTAAAATTAGATATAATATCTTGGGGGGTATTTATTGTCATAGGGGTTGATGCCGAATATAAACTTAGATAGTGTTCAGCTATTTCAATTGAAGACAATAGATGTTTCTTGAATACTTCTTCGTCGAATTCATGTTTTAGGATTTCTAATGGATTAACAAAGCTGTTGTTGTATTTAGTCTCTGGCCTTCTACCATCAACGTCTATTATAGGTTTCTTACCCCTTTCCTTTCTCTTGACAGTCAGTAATCCTTTGGGGTTGGTTGTTGATTGAGCACAACCAAGAACTGCCCCGCTTCCATCCCTTCCAAAACATAAACCCACGTATATGCCATTACTTACTTTCTGATTTGGCGGTAATGCGCAAACATAGGGAACAACGGGGAAAACACCTTGACCTTCAGGATATTCTATAGCAAAATCGATTCTATGAAGTTTAATCCACTCGCCAATTTCTCTAAGCTTTTCGATTGCAGTTAAAACAATAGGATGATTTTGTGGGATTCCGCTACCTTTTGTTGCATATTTGTGATAATCTTTACAAAAATCACATATCCAATCAAAAGATTCTTTGATGGGCATTTTATTGTATTTCCTTATATTGTTAATACCTGATCGTGGAAATTGACATACGAAAAATTATTGGCTCAAGATTTTTATTTAATAGTTAAAGTGCTTTTACGAAACCAATATTTTGCCTTTGACGGGATCACCCAGCGGATGCCACCGCGGGGATCGGGGACGTCGTTGGCATAGCGAGGGATGACGTGGACATGGGCGTGCGGAACTGTCTGGCCGGCCGTGCGGCCGTCGTTGATGCCGATGTTGAAACCGTCGGGATGGTGGCGTTCCTCCAGTAGTTCTCGGACTCTCCGGGTCAACTCCCAAATCTCGGCCTGCCATTTCGGGTCAAGTTCGTACAATGAAATGACAGGCATTTTCGGAATGACCAGCGAGTGCCCTTCGGAAACCGGATATTTGTCGAGAAAGGCAAGGCAGATGTCCGTCTCCAGCAGAATCTGGTCCCGCTTAATCGGATGAAAAGGCGAGTCGGGGGGCAGTTTCATGCGCATCCTCTCAGATGATCCATGCGCCACTTCAAAGATTCGGTTTTTGGGTAATAGCGTTTGTCCTTCGGCATCAGGACTCCCACCCCGTCAAGCATAAGAAGATCCTTCTGGCCTTCAATGCGTGGTTCAAGGTCTTTTGACACTTTCCACAAGTGCCGGGAACCAGATATGGCGGGCACAATCAGATTCCTGTCCATCGCCCAATGATGATTTTTGCACAAAGCCATGCCATTGCGCGGATCATTGTCGCCGGTGACACTGAAGGGAACCAGGTGGGCCGCATCGACGAGGATGGTTCCGTCATCCAGGTAGACGCGGAGACCGCAGGCGGCGCAGCGGAAGTCGTATGCGGCGCGGACGACACGAGAGAAGGCCACGTCCCTGGCAGCTTCTGGAGCGAAAGGTGTTTCAGCCTCAGCAGCCTTGCTGACAACCTTCTTCCGTAGAAACTCCTCGTATTGGGCTATTGGTCGTTCCTTATTGATGCAGGCATCTATCGCGGTTCGATGTGAGGGGAAGTAGCGACGTATAAGTGTTTCACGGAGGCGATCGCGCGTTTCGGGATTCTGGAGAAGATGAAAGAGGTCTTCGTCGAGATAGGTATAGTCGATAATATCAAGGAATTTAGCCCTTCCGCCGGGGTCGCTCAAAGCGGCATACACTGGTTCTTGTCCTTGCCGTGGTTTATGGTGCCAGAACTTGTCGCCTCGTAAAAAGAAGAAAGGCAGCAACGGGGTGAGCGAGTCGTCCTGGGACTTTACGAGGTCGAAGTATGCCTTGAAGCGCTCAAGCAATTCCGGTTCATAGTGGATTTTGTTTTCACTGATGCGCCCGCTCTCCACCAGATCCATGACGGCAAGCAGCATGAGGGGCTTGTGGGGCCTGTCATGTCCGCCACAACGGCCAACTCGGAGGGAAGCGAAGGCATCCTCGTACTTGTGAAGATTGTTCTTAGCCTCAGCGTTCATTCCGTAATCCAACTTTCACTGTGGCTCATTTCGAGTAATCTACGTCTCGTTGCCGATTATGTAAACAGGCGACAATCTTCTTTAATTTTTCAGTCACAACACTTCTTGCCGATAATTATAGCGCAGACAGACGGACAGAGAATGTCCTACCGCGGCAAACACAACCCCGAAAATGCCGACCTACATCCGACCTGTGCGGGTACATCCTCCTCTCAAACATGTCAGAAAGCACCTGTCCTTGGAGACCGGTCGCTTGTGCTTTAAACCCGAGGCGGAGGCACTCGGGGAGACCGCCTTGGATGGCCGGGCTCGACCGGCCATGAGGGGCGGGCGTCAAGCCGCCCGTCCGAAAGCGGCGTCAAGCCGCCGCACTCCAAGGCCGAGTCCCTCGGGAAAGGACTCGGCGAAAAACAAAAGAAACATCAACAAAGGATTGCCAGCATTTCGGGCTGTCTTCATAGACGGATTTTATCCGCACAGATCGCCTATATCTGCTGTTACCCTTTCACGACGCCCAAGGGGCGCAGCTTCACCACCGGCCGGACAAGGTCAAGCTCGGAGGCGATGACATCCTCGATGTCCTTGTACGCCAGCGGGGCCTCCTCGAGATCGTCAGAGCTCCGCACTAGTCGCAAGTGGAACGCCTGCGATTTCCGAGGAAAGAAAAAGAAGGAGCCGGGCGGGACGCCCGCGTTCCCAGGCGCACAACGCGGGCGTCCCATTTGCGACGCGCTTCGCTCTGGACGACCTGAGGTCCAGATCATTGACCGCTCCCTTTGGTGCGCTGCGTTTGAACTTGCCTTTGGCGGCCTTGAAGACCATCGACACCTCACGTTTGAACGCCTCCATGATGCGCCGGCGGTTCTCGCGGGCGTAGTCGAGGGCGAAGTTCATGTCGCGGATGCACGCCTGCCGCGAGCCATGCGCCCGGCCCTCTCCGACCGGCACGGCGCGCTTCACGCTGTGCAGCACCGTTGAATAGGGCTACGGCGTGACGCACTCGCTCTTTATACTCTTATACAGCTCATATTCGGCATCAATCCGCTCCTCCAGAATGTTCTTCAGCCAACTTTGATACCCTCGCTGATGGTGGATTCTCGCGAAGAACTTCGCCCGTTGGATGGTTCTGGGGCTGAGCCGAATGGAAGTGGGTTTCGTCCGGGGCTGCACCTCCATCCCCTTCTCCCAGCTATCCTCGTTGTCAACGTCTTTCACGACAATGTCGTCGATCCGCCTATCCTTCTTGGACACCTTCACTTTTCGAATGTGCGCCATAGCCTATGCCTCCCAGCCGGTAATGATTCTCACAGTGCCACGCTTCTTGAGCTGAAATATTATGCAAAGCCGTCTTCCCGAGTCGGAGACGCCGAGAAGCTTAAAGCGGTCTTTGTATTTCTTGTTCCGCATAATGGTGAACTCGCTGTAGAAGCACTGGACAGCCTCGTCCAAGGTCACGTGATGCGCATACAGCTCATCATTGTCGTGATCATACTCGATAATGTCTGGCGTGAATTCGTTCCACTTCATGATACTTTGTACTCGTTGTAGCTACAATAATCAAGCAACATTTGATGAATTAAATTTTAAACGTAGCGACAACCCCGTCAAAATCCCCTTGGCACTCCCTCCAAGACTGGTAGATTAGAAAGTTCCGTGTCCCATAGAGGTGGCGGCTTCGAGCTCGCGGGACGGCTGATCTCCCCGGAAAGGCTGGAGGGCATCGATCTTTTCGACCACATGCAATCGGAGTCGGTCCTCTCCGTGTGCCGGGAATCCCGCACGCTCTCGGAGGCCGGCAGGAAGCTCTTCGCCGCCTCGCGGACTCAAAAGACAACCGCCAACGACGCCGACAGGCTCCGCAAATTCCTCGCGCGGTTCAACCTCGCATGGA
>CAYTFM010000296.1:0-11594 GCA_964436735.1 uncultured Victivallales bacterium
GTAATGTGGCCCGCGCTATTCCTGCTGAAAGCGGCAGTGGTCGACCCAGACGGCGCTCCTGCCTTTCAGGAGGATGATGACCCTGGCGAGGCGCCCCGGGAGGAAGAAGGTTGTATCGTCTTCGCCGGGGATCCGCGCTTCGATGGTGAACCGGCGCCATTCGGGGGCGGCCTTGACGTACGTTTCCCGGTACCAGTGCGGCATCGTCTTCCATTGTCCCTTCTCCTGTTTTTGGATCCAGCCGTCGATGATAAGCCGCACCGTGGTGTCGGTTTCGACGGCTTTCAGCCATACGGAGAAGGAGTATCTCCTGCCGGGAATCGCAGGGACGAGAACGCTTTCCACGCCGTACTGCCGGTCACCGCCCTCGGGCAAGGATGAGCCGTCGATTCTCAGGCTTTGCGTCCCCGTGATGAAGCCGGCCTTCGCGTCGAGCGCGATGGTCACTGGTGCGGCAGTGGAGTTCTTCGCCGCGTTGTCTCTGATCCGCCACATGCAGGGGGGAACGCCAGACTCTCCTTCCTCGAAGTCGGGGTTGGGCAGCAGGCATGTCGCCAGATCCTCCTCGGAAAGCTGCTGAAGCTCAACGTCGTCCACCCAGAGCGTCGAGGTTGTTCCGGCCTGTGGGAAGAAGAGCAGGTTCGCCGCGTCGCTTTCTGCCGAATTGAAGTAGTGGACGATCTTGTTCCAGAACGGGAACGCGTCATAGGTGGCGTACGTCAGCAGCGGGAGCGAAGGCGGCGCGGGGTGGGCCGCGTAGAAGAGAAGCCGCGGCGCCTGCTCTCCGGGGGGTGTTGCGGCGCGGCACCAGGCCGCCGCCTGATAGTAGGTTTTCGGTTTCAGGGACAGAGGTGATGAGCGATAGATGGCCCTGTTCTGGGGGCCGGCCTGGTACTCAAGAAAGGCGCATGCCGAATTTGATCTACCGCCTTCGGAGGTCATGCTCCAGGGGGCGTCCAAGGTCCACCCCTTTGTCCCTTGGGAGAAGTCCGCATTGTCCGTCACGAGGTTTTCGCCGGCCGCGGCGGCCAACTGGAGACTGACGGACAAGAATCCCGCAATGGCTGTTTTCATGGAAGGCATAAAGGGCCTATTTGATGATTAGCCGACCGAAATTCTTCCGGCTCACGCAGTTCTTCCCGTCCCCCGACCAGGCCAACTGGATCTTCCTGCCCGCCTGCTCTTTGTCGCCGTCGTCGATCGCCATGTCAAAGCCGATGACGGCTCCCTGCCGAAGTTGGAAGCCGTCCAGTTCCTTCCAGGGGATGGCAATCTCCACGTCGTACCCTCCCTCGCGGGACGAGCACAGGCGTGTGACGTGGGCGAGATCCATGCCTTTCCCGAGGGGTGATCGTTTGACGAGGAGTGGCTCAGGCTGTTTCGCCGTCGGCAGGCCAAAAAGGAGTTGGTGCGTGTGGGGAGAATACGTGCCCTCCGTGATGTTCTCGTCGGGGACGGCATCAAGGAAAATCTCCAGCGCGTCGCTGTCCCACGCGCTTTCGGGCGAGCGCCGCTCGCCTCGGGAATCGTCGGACACTTTCGCGGCGATGTAGAGCTTCTCGGTGTCATACTTCAGATAGACCACCGCTGAGCAGTCGGCGGATCCTTGCCATGAGGCGGGGTCGCCCTCCGTGATCCGCTCCTTACCGGTCACTGTGATCGAGGCGGCGTCCTGCCATTCATCCGGATTGATGATGCCATCCAAAGTGGCAGCCCCCCGCGCAAGAGGACACTCGGTGCTTTGGCGCGGCGTCAACTCGATGCGTTTTTCGACGATGCGGTCGCCGACCATCGCCTGCGCCGTGATGTTGGCCCGATCCCACGGAGATGTCGTGGTGATCGGGAAATAAAACGTCTTATGCGCAGCGGGCGGAACGGTCGCCGCCTGCGAGGGGACCGTGAGTTTGAATTCTCCGCCGGGAACCGAAAGGACGATCTGCGTGGTGATGGCGTCCGAGGTGGTGTTCAGCGCCTCTACGGCCACCGCGGCCGCGCCGTCGATACAGCTTGTCTGCGCCGAAAGTTCGAGTGACGTTATGCCTTGTGCCTTTGTCTTCTCGAGGATCGCCATGAAGTCGGCGGAGGTGAGGCCTTTGCCCGGGGCGAGGTACACAGGGCTGTTGTCCAGCGTGATGGCGAGGTCGTCTCCCTTTGATTCGATTCCCTCGAGCGGATTGCCCATCAGGTCGAGGAGTTCGAGTTTTCCCTTCGCTCCCGAGAAAGTGACGATGCTGGGCTTGTCGGGATCGTCGAAACTCCAGGCGGCGGCGATCGGCGCGCCGTCTCGCTCGAAGACGAGGAGTTGGTTCCTCCCGACGAGCGGGAGCTTCCTGACGAATTTCGCCCCGCTGAAATGCGTGGCGAGCGTGTTGTAAATGACAAAATACACGCTGGGTGTCAGTCCGCCGCCGAGCTGGGCTGCGCTATGCCAGTAGTTCGGCGCGATCGTTGTCTTCATGTAGAAGTCGTGCGGGACGCAGAAGGACTTCGCCACGCCGCCGGCGCAGTCGATGAGGAAGCGGCGGGCCATCTCGTGTCCTTTCAGGCGATGCTGCAGAAAGAAATCATTCCCCGTCGGCTTGCCGACATAGAACAACTCGGTGTTCCACAATTCCTTCTTCGCCCCGCCATATGAGTCCACCAGCTTTCTGATCCCCTCATTGTTCGCCTCCGCGGAGACGGGCGTCGACCAGTCGAGCGGGGCGCCGTACGGATGGAAGGAGACCGCGTCGCAATGCTCGAGCGCGCCGAGTTTGAAGCACGCCTCCATGAATTTGACGATGTTGCCGCCCAGGTCGCCGGTGGCGCAGAGGCCGACGACCTTTGCCTCGGGGTCAGCCTCTTTGATGATCCGGTTCATCATTTTCAGGTAGGCCGTGTAATAGTCGGGACTGATGTTCACGTTGGGCTCGTTCAAAATCTCCCAGTGGGTGATTTTGCCCTTATAGCGGTTGACGCACGCCTTCACGAACCGCTGCCAGTCGAGCAGTTCTTCCGGCGGAGTCGCGCATACGAGCCATCCCTTTTCCGCCTCGTTCCGATTCACGCCAGGGGCGAACTGCAGCTTCTTGGCCGCCCAGTCAGGAAAAAAATCCGAGTCCCATGGGATGGGAGTGTTGTGCGTCCACCACCAGCCACCCAGTACCGGAAGAACTTTGATGCCGCGCTTCGTCGCCTCCTCCACGAACCGGTCGGTCATCTCCCAGTTGTACTCCCCCTCGTTCGGTTCCATGATGCGCCACACGAACATCTCGTTGCTCCAGTCGCGCATCCAACGGTCGCCCGCCTCGGCGTTGAAATCGAACCACTCCGCGATGCAGCAGCCGTACAGAGGCGCCAGTTGGCGGTTCTTGAAGTCGACGCCGAACGCCAGCGCCCGGAGGCCGCCTTGCCCGCACACCGTGAAGCCGTCAGTGGGTGTCCGCGCCTTGACGGAGTCGATGACCGCGAATTCGAGGGTGCTGGTGTCGGCCGTTTTTCCTTGGGCGTCGACAAGGTTGGCGGTGAGGATGAATTTCCCTCGCTTGAGCGGGGAGATGTGTGCGACGGTCGTCTCGACGGACGACTCCGCTCCCACCTCGACCGCGGCTTCACCGGTCTTGACGGTCTTCGCGAAATACTCGTCCGCCACCGAGTAGACGATTTTGAGGGAGGAGGGGGCTTGGGTGTTGTTGCGGACGGTGAACTTCGCCGGAAACTCCTCGCGCGACGAAAGCGTGTACGCCCGCGGGGTGGTCCGTTCGACGCCAAGCTCGAGAGGCCGTGGGACATACTCCGCCGCCGGTCCTTCGGCGATCTGCAGGGCGTCGAGCCAGATGGAGCCGGCCACCGGGCACACCGCGCCGCAGTGTCCTGTGTTGAGGTGGAACTCCGTGTAATAATGACGGTACCCTTGCGGTACGGTCAGCGAGAACGTGTAGCGCGCCCACTGCGTCGTCAGCGCGCACATCGCTCCCGCGCCATTATGCGGCTTGTTGTCCTCCTGGCCCCGAAAGTCGATGAACACGTTCATCCCGGGTTGGGAGGCCTTCATCCATACCGTGAACGTGTAGCGTTTTCCCGCCTCGAGAGCGACCTCCCTCACGAAAAGCTTCACGCCGTCGCCGGTGAAGTTGTCGATGCGCAGGCTTTGCCGTCCATGGAACTTCTCCGCCGCGTCCACCACGGGCTTGACATACGCCGCCTCCTTGCCGTGTTCGAGCGCGACGACTCGCGCGGCCTCGTAGCCTTCGAGTCCCGCTTCGAAGCTCGAGTTCTTGATCAGATTTTCCGCCGCTCCCGCGAGCTGCGCGAACGGCATGAGCGCGCACGCCACGACCAGAGATGTCTTCTTCCGCATAGTGATTCCTCTTTTTATTGCGTCACGCTATCGTTTTAACCGTTTTCCCGCTTTCGACGTTCATGGCGATCTCTCTGGTGAAAACACCCTCGAGCTCCTTTTTGTGAACGCGTGTGTCCAGCCATTCAAGAAGGGCGCGCCGCACAGGGGACGCCGTGTCCAGATGGTCGGCTCTCAGCCCGTTGGTGAGATACGGATCGGTGTCGCCATAGAGGAGGTAGGAGAGGTCGTCGGGCACGGATATGCCTGCCGCGCGCAGCGCCGCCATGATGTACTGGACAAGATGGCTTGACGAGTAGATGACGGTGTAGTCATGGAGAAACGCGCTCTTCCGCGTCAGCAGTTCCCTGAACTCCGAGAACGAGCGGATTGCCGACGACGTGGAGTTCCGTCTCCCCCCGCCGTCTAACTCCGTCATCCGTGCGCGGAAGGCCGCATAGGTCGAGCCTTTGGCCGACAGATCCCCCGCCAGGGATGCGGGATGGTTGTGGATGAACAGCGCCTTCCGGTGCCCTTTCGCATGCAGATGATCGGCAAGCGCGACGCCGCGTTGCCCGCGGCTCGAGAGGACGCAGTCGTTGCCGGGGGCGGGCATCTCCTCGTCCTCGACGAGCAGCAGCGGGATGCCGTTCGCGGTCAGCGCCGAAATGTATTTGCGGTTCGCCGGCAACCCCGCCGAATTTTTCCAGATCACCCCGTCGAGCCCGGCTCTCACGATCTCCACCAGCCTGTCCGGGGCGTCGGAGTCGGGCAGATGCAGCAGCTCGCACCACATCCCGCTGCGCCAGACGCTCCACGTGAGGTCGGGGTCGCACGGCGCCAGAATGTTCCGCCCATCGCCCTGCAGCAACCCCACGACCGGGAAGCGCGGCTCCTCACGCGAGATCTTCTTCGGGTTGATGAACGTGCCGACCCCCCGGCGGGGAACGAGGAGCTTGTCCCTGACGAGCCCCCTGATCGCTCCGCGGACCGTGATCCGGCTGACGTCGAACAGGCGGCAGAGCTCGTTCTCGGGCGGGATCTGGAGCTCCGTCCCGTCCGACTTGGCGACGAGGTTGTACAGATGCGCTCTCACCCGCATGTACTCCGGCAGCGGCATGGCGGCGGCCTCCTCTCTATCGACAGCGTGCGTTAATACAACATATACATCTTAGATAATACATCATATACAGGTGAATGTAAAGAGGCGGACGGGCGCAAGGGCGGTTTTTCCGGGGAAAATGCGCGCGGGACAAACCGTTGACGCCGCTCGTGGATCTTCACGCCGACTCCTGCGCCCATGGGCAAGAAGACGCCGAAGTCGGCGGTTCATAGGCTGGTCGCAAGGCGCGGGTGGAGAAAATTTAAAGATAGAGGATGCTCCCCAGTTGCTCGAATTGTGAATCCACCGGAATCGTCACCGATTCCGGATAATAGTTTTTCCGGCTTAGAAATTCACGGTCCCCCGTGAAATTATATGCCTGAAAACCTATATTAGTATCATACGTGAATAAGGCGCCGCGAGTCAGCAAGCAAGCCGTGAGGCACACAACACCCGGGGAACGCGACATGATCATCTCGAATCCTGACAAGATACTGGTTCTTGGGGCCACGGCCGCCAAGCGCGACGAGATCACCAGTCAGCTGATGTCCGCCCGCGTCGGCGACGCGGTGGACGAGTACGACATCGTGATGATCGACGCCGGCGAGAAGGAGCGGCAGCGGGTCGGCGCGCTCGTCGAGCAGCTCGCCGTCGGGCGCTCCGGCAAACCGAAGAAGCTGCTTTCGATCAAGAACGTCGACAAGGGCGTGTCGATGGAGGACATGAAGACCATCCTCACCTATCTGCCCAGGATCAGTCATGTCTTCATGTCCGCAAGCAGCCTCGGCAAGATGAAGAAGAAGCACGGCGAGGAGTTCATCGAGCTTCTCTGCGCGCGGCTGTCGACGATTGTCCTCGACAGCGGTTCGATCAACAACAACGTCATTTATAAAATCGTGGAGCTGCTGAGAGCCAAAGCAGGCATTTGAAAGATGGAGGGGTGAGAACGTGAGATCGCTTCGATTCTTTTGCTTCAAGTGCGGACAGAAACTACAGATCGAGTGTGATCTATTCGGCCACAAGTTCTCCTGCCCGACCTGCTCCCAGATCTACCTGATCGACGACAACTTCGCCGCGGCCGACGACAGGTCGGCGCGGTACATGAGCCTCAGGGGCGGCATTTCACCGCGGACCTCCGACGAGGCGGCGGCGCTCCCTGTGGCGAAGGTGGTCAAGACCCCCCTTCTCAAGGGGAAGATCGAGCTGCCTCCGGAGCCGGCCCCGCCGCCGCCTTCCTCGTCCGAGCTGAAGCCGAAGGGCAAGAAGGGGCTTCTGCATTTCTCGAAGCAGAAGCCGGGGGCGGGGAAAGGAAAATAAAACCGCATCCGCGGTCCGCCTGTAACGTTTTCCTCTCTTCCGCTGTATCCCTTGCGAACCGGTTCAGCGGAAGTGGACAACAACTAAGGAGGTGGAAAATGTTTCGAACAGGAAGTGGACTGACGGGCGGCGCGCTCGCCGCCCTTGCGATGGCGTGGAATGCCGCGGCTGCGGACTTGACGGACGCCGTCGCCGCGATGCCCAAGGAGACCAAGGCGATCATCCATGTGAACCTCGAAAAGGCGCGGCAGACTCCCGCCGTCGTCAAAATCCGCGAGCTCTTCGCCGTCGAGCGGCTGCGGATGGTCGACAAGATCCAGGCGAAGACGGGCATCGACATCGAAAAGATCAAAGAGGTCTGGATCGCCGGCGAGAGTAAGCGCAAGGGACTTGTCATTCTGAAGGGCGAGTTCGATGCCGACGCCATGCGCCAGGCGGCCGCCCTTATCGGCGAGGAGAAGGTGGAGGTCGTCAGCCGCGACGGCGTCGCGTTCGCCGCGGTCGTCAACACCCCGCGCCATGGGGGAGGGCCCAAGCTGGGGGTTCTGGTCGATGAGTCGACCCTCGTCGCGGGCGATCAAGCCGCCGTCGAGGAGTATCTGAGCGCCGGCAAGGGTGAGGGGGAGGGGCTTGCCTCCGAGGCCGCGGGCACGGCGGGCTCCTTTTTCAACGACGCGAGCATTGTCCAAGGGATGCTCTTGAGCATGCCGCAGGACGCGGTGAGGAAGAACCCCATGCTCGCCAGCGTCAAGGGCGGAACTCTCGTGGTCGATATGGACAAGGAGTTCAAAAGCTCCCTGGAGCTGCTCGTGGGCACCGAGGAGCAGGCCGTCGCCCTTGAGCAGATCATCAACGGATTCGTCGGCTTCGGCAAACTCGCCGCGCCCGCCGACCCCGCCAAGCGCGCCATGCATGAGAACTTCTACAAGAATTTGTCCATAACCAGGGAGGGGACGAAAGTCACCGTGGGCATGCTTGTCGCCGAGGCTGATCTGTCGCAGATGATCGACAGCCTCTCGAAACTGTGTCCGGTGAAAGGCGCGGAGAGATAAATGACCGAGGAAAGCGATGCTGCGCTCGTGGGCAGGGCGATGGGGGGAGAGTCGGCTGCCTTCAGGGCGGTCGTGACCCGGCACCAGAGGGCCGTGTACGCCTGCGCGCTCGCTTTCACTAAATGCGAGGCGGACGCCGCGGACGTCACCCAGGAGGTCTTCATCCGCTTCCACCGAAGCATGAGCCTCTTCGATCCCCAGCGGGAACTCAAGCCCTATCTCCTGGCGATCGCGGCGAACCTGAGCAGGAACCATTTCAACGCCCCTCACAAGAGGATTGATCTTCTGGGCGACGCGTCCAGCGTCTTCCAGGAGGTCCCTGACGAGCGGGTGAAATGCCCGGCCTCGATGTGCGCCGAGGAGGAGAAGTGCGCCAGCGTGCGGCAGTTCGTCGACCGCCTCCCGCTGAACCTGAGGCGGATCTGCTCCTTGTACTATTTGTCGGAGAACTCCTGTTCGGAGGTTGCGAGGATTCTCGAGATGACCGAGGGGGCCGTGAAGGTCGCCCTGCACAGGGCGCGGAGGAAACTACTTGAGATGGGGATATCCAAATGGAACGAAAACTGAACGACGACTGCGCGCGGTGGCGGGAGATGATCCTCCGGCACGACTCGTTGGACGAGGAGGCGGCCCGCTCCCTCGCCGATCATCTGCGTGCGTGCCCACGGTGCGGGGGAGATTTGCACGCCCTTGAGGAGATGGGTGACATCTTCAAGGGAGAGACGATTTCGAAGGAGATAGATTTCGCCGACGCGATTATGGCGCGGATCGAGCGGGAGCAGCGGAATGACTCCCGATTGCCCTCGATCGTCGCGCAGACGCTTGTGGCGCTAATCGCCTTGGAGGTCGCATTCCTGCTGGGTGTCAAAGTCAAAATTGAGGAGTCTGGCGTCGTGGGGGGGCTTCTCGATGCCTTTGGCGTGGCCGAACTGGGGTATCCGGTCTATAACAGCGTCTCCTCCTTCCTTGATGGCGCGTTGTGGCTGTTTGGACCGTCAGCGCCCTATACCGTGAGCGTCAATTTCCCCTTCTTGGCGACGGTCGGAACCATTATTGCCATCGCCTATTCGGCGCTGCTGTATTTCGAGCTCAAAGTGTCACACAGGAACACTCATTAATGATGCGAAAGCTTCCCTTCATCCTATGCTGCGCGTGCGGACCGGCGGAATCGATGTTCGCCGCTTCGGGAAAGGCGTGCGATATCGCCGCGAAAGGCGGCGGCGTGTCCTTCGTCTTGGCGATCATCTGTCTCGTGGCGTTGTGCAAGATCGGCTGGTGCGCGATCGCCGCGCTCTACGCGGTCCTGTTCCCCAGGAGAACTCTTCAAGGGAGCCACTTGCTCGTCAGGAAGACCCACACGTGCGCGGCGGTCGGCGTTCTGCTGGTCGTCTTCCTCGCGCTTCTGGTCAAGATACTCTTTGACTTCACGACGCCTGCCGTCTATCTGTCCGCCGCGTTTGTGGCGGCGATGCTGTTCTGCTTTTTTTGTGTTGGCGGGTTCGCTATGATGGGCCATGCCATCGGCGAGAGGATGCAACTCGGGATGGGGAGTCCGACGCTCGGATCGAATCTCCATGCGACGCTCCGCGGCGGCGCGGTGTTGATCTTGGTCGACCTTCTCCCCCTCTTCGGTTCCCTGATCATGCTGTGCGCCTTGGTGACCGGGGCCGGCGCGTCGGTCATCACCCTCTTCAGCCAACCACGCTCCTTCGCGGAATGAGCACCTCTTCGCCTTGGCATCCTTCTGGCGCTTGAAAGACGCGCGTTCGGATTTTACCGTAGAACGACAGTTCTAAACACTCTTCAGCGCGCCCACTTCCGCCGAGACGATGTTCAACCATGAAAGAAACGTGCGGCGTCCCGAAATGGAGCAGGGAGCGCGCTCCCGTGGGTGTGCTGTGGCCTTGAAGTGGTTTCATAAGAGACGAGAGGAAACGGTTCATGCTTTCGCGCTTCTTTCCCCCCTTGATTTCTCTCAGGCGTTCCGCTACTGTTACCGCTTTGGCGTTTGTGTCCCTTACCCAACAACTTATGTGTGAAGGAGATTCAAGCATGCCCCGATCATCGACCGCCTCCGCTCCGTTGTATTCTTTCGACTTCCGCGCCGATCCCGCGAAATCCGGGTGGACCTACACCCCCTCCAAGAACGAGGGGAAACTCAGCTTTGTCGAGTCGGAGGGATGGTATTCCGACAAGGGGGGGACGCTCGCCGGGCCGGCGATCAACGTGACATCGAATCCATATCAGTTCTATCGGATGACGTTCCGCTCCAAGGCTGACGGCAAGGGCTATTACGCGGTATTTTTCCAGGACGCGGCGGGCAAGACCTTGGTGGACGACATCTATGCGAGCGTCTACGCCTCGAAGGAGTGGCGGGACAACGAGGTGCTGTTCCGCGGCCGCGAGGGAGCCGCAACCTTCATCATCAACTTCATCAGCCAGAAGCCGATGCACATCCAGGATCTTGTCGTCACGGCGGTCTCCGTCGCCGAGGCGGGAGACTGGGCCGACCGTCTGTACGCGGCGCTGCCGCCTCTCGACTATCAGCCGCCAGCGGAGCGGTGGAAGTTGCTGCCGAAGACGATGGAGCGCCTCCGCGCGGGTGGCCCGCTGCGCGTCGTGATGCTTGGCGACAGCATCATCAACGACACGAACAACTCCAACTGGGACGCGCTGGTGGAACGCCGCTATCCCCAAGCAGAACTCCATATGAACACATCGGTCCGCGGCAGCACCGGTTGCTGGTATTATCAGAACGACGAGCAGTTCAAAAGCTATGTGGTCGACCGCAAGCCGGAGTTGCTGATCATCGGCGGCATTTCGAACGGCACGCGCGACGGTGTTGACGGCATTTCGGCGATACGCGAGGTGATCCGCAAAATCCGTGAGCGGATCGGCTGCGAGCTCCTCCTCGTATCCGGCCCCATGGCCAAGGACTGGCGTCCCTACGACGCGGCTAACCCCGACGCGCCGCTGCCCGCGCAGGAGCCGCCCACGCTGCCCGACGCCGAATTCTACAAACAGGAGGAGGCGCTGGCGCGGGAAATGAATGTGGAGTTCCTCGACATGTACTCGCCGTGGCACCGCTATCTCGGCGCGTCGGGGAAACCGTGGGAGTGGTTCCACCGCGACATGGTCCACGCCGACGACCGCGGCAAGCAGATCCTGGCGCGCGTGCTCGACGCCTATTTCGCCCCGAAGAAGTAGGTGGAGAAACCCCTCCCTGACAGTCGGGGCTCGGTTCACGGCGTCCGAACGGAGCCACGAGCGTGAACGAGTGGTTGTGATTGTAAGCATGTCGACTACGTTCACGCTTAGACAATTCAGTGTTACCAGGTTTCAGGTGTCAGGAAGAGGCAAAAAAAATCCTGAACCCTCCCATGAAACTTAAATCGTTTTCAGGCTCCAATCATGATTAGCCAGGCATCGTCAGATTCCTTATTAAATGGATTCCATGTGCCGTGTCATTTTGTTATGCAATCACCCATGCGGGGTGATCATGAAGATCCCACCAATGATTAAACCGTCGACACGGCGAGCCACGCTGAACAGCGGGATTGGAGCCAAAAGCTCCATCACCACAGGTTTTCCGGCCTCCATCATGGTTCCAGATTATTTTGCCACATATGCGGTGAACACTATTCCTCAACTCATTGTCCGTCCATGCGCTCAAGTCCCGCAGATCGCAGGTGCAAGTCCCGAAAAATTTTACGGAAGGGCGGGGGGCGGCATCACCCATTGGCGCGCATGCCCAAATGACTTCCTTGTGCAAGTCGAGCCCGGCTGCCGCGGGATTGATCACGTC
>CAYTFM010000297.1:0-11573 GCA_964436735.1 uncultured Victivallales bacterium
CGTGATCGTCGCCATGAGCATCACCAGCAACGGCAAGACTCGCGCCGCCGAGTTCATGTATTCGGCCACCGATTCCTTCTATCAGCTACAGGAGTCGGCCGTCGGATACCGCGCCACCACGCCGAAAAAGCTCAAGCCCGAACTTATGGGAGCGCGCGATCTGAAACTGACCCCGCACCAAAATCTTTCGATATTCTACGGGCTCGGACTATGGCACAAGTTCAACCGCGTGCAGGAAATTCTGAAAGAACTCGATCCGAAGACCGACTTCAAGACCAGCTATTTTCAGACCGGGACGCTTGGTCCGGAGCTGACCATCCAGCCGTTGCTGGCGGAGGAGTTGATGGGACACGACCTGATCGTCCTCAACAACGTGGGCGCCGACGCCCTGGGCGAGCCCGGCGAGATCGCCATCGAACAATACGTCAAGGCGGGCGGCTCGCTGCTCGTCTGCGGCGGCGTGTGCTCGCTGGGCAAGTCGCGCTGGGACGAGGGCGCGCTGGCGGAGGCGCTGCCGATCGAGACCGCCGGCGCGTTTGATTTGGAGTGCCTGTCCGGCTTCCAGCCCATCGAGGGCGGCGATGGCGCGGTGGGCTCCGTCGAGTGGATCCAGCGGGCAAAATCGATCAAGCCGGGAGCCAAAATCCTGCTCAAGGCCGGCGGCAAACCGCTGCTGGTCGAGGGTGCCTATGGCAAAGGGAAAGTCCTCGTCTGGCTGGGAACGCCGATGGGCGACCCGCCTGCGGATACCGAGCCGTACTGGGACAACGTCAAGTGGAAAAAATTCATGACAAAGACGATCAAACATATCCTGCCGGAGGTGAAGTGATGAACGCGGAAATAGGTGTCAGGTGTCAGGTGTCAGGTGTCGGGCAGGAACAAAAGAGGTTTCGGTGTTCGGTGTTCGGTGTTCTGAAAGCAGTCGGGAACTTGTCGCAGAGCATCTTCCCGTCTTTCCTGACACCCGAAACCCGACACCTGGCTTTCCTGCTGTGCCTGGGGCTTTCTCTGCAGGCGATGGCGCACGAGGTGACGGTGCGGCCGGACAAGCTGCGGGTCAAACCGGGCGAGACCGTGAAGCTCGACGTGACCGTCAAGGGACTCCCGGCGGGACAGGCGGCCGACGTCGACTGCCGCGTCACCGGCGGATTGGACGAGACGGCCGCCACCTTCACCGGCACGACCGACGCGGCAGGCAAAGCCCAGTTCGAATTCGCGCCGAAAAAGGAATGGAGCTACGGCGTGACCGCCACCGCCAAAGCCGGCGCGGACTCCGCCGCCGCCTCGGACGTCTTCACCTGCGCGGGCAACGCCTATGCCGTGGCCGTGGCGTATGGCGTTCCGGAAGTGTATGGACAGGACGTGCTGCCGGACGGTTCCCCCGCGCCCGAAGGACCGGTTCAGAATCCTCACCGTCTCAAGAACATCGCCGACCAGGTCGCCAAATTCCGCAACCTGTATCTCACCGTCGGCGAGCTGATGGGGCCGGCCTACTGCTCCTTCAGCAGCATAAAACCGCCGACGCTTAATTATTTCAAAGGGTTTCATTACAACTATTCCGTGAACGCCATCCGGCAACTGATCGGCAACCTGCACCGCAACGGCATCAGCTCGGTCATGTACGTCAACACCTGTCTGAGCGGGATGGCGGGTATGGATTTCGCCCGGAAGCATCCCGAGTACCTCGCCTACCAGGCCAACGGCGCCCCTTTCACCGGCGGCATCAGCACGAAGGCCATCGACGCCCATGAGTGGTACATAGAGCATTATCCGGAAAGCATGAAGCAGGTCTCCGCCATGCAGAATCAGAAACCCCAGCCGGAACTGGTGCGCTACGGCGGCGGTCTCGCCTCGCTCGCCTCCGACTATCCCGGCGTCATCAACGCCTGGCTCGACTGCGAGGATCCCCGCGTGGCGGAGATCGGCGCGGAGAAGATCATCGAAGGCAAGGAGTACTTCGGCTACGATGGCGTCCGCTACGACGGCGAGTACAAGGTGCCATCCATCGGCGATCCGCTGGCACCGTCGATCGATCTGCGCAACTACAAGGGGGATAAGCAGAAAGTCGGCAAAGAGGCGGAGGACTTGACCGTCCGCAACATGCGGCGGGCCATCGAGCTCATGCGCAAGAAGGATCCCGGCTTCCTGCTGGGGCTGAACAACGCCGACTACCGCTCCGACAGCATGGGCGACCGCGCCGTCACCTCCGAATATGGAAAGGTCATCTCGCCAGGGGTATGGATCCTCGACGAGGTGGCAAAGAACTCACTCTCCCCCGCCAGCTCGACGCATCTCTGGAAGGACTTCATCCGCGACATGAGCGCGCAGGCCGACCGGACGCGCAAAGCCGGAAACTTCCTCTTCGCCGGCTGGGGCGGCGGTCCCGGACAAAAAGTGCTCGACACCAAGTTCATCAAGGCGGTCTCGTGGGCGTGCGGCCTGCGCTGGATCTGCGGCGGCGGCGACAAGGATCCCGCTGTCCAGAACGCGCATCACCTCTACAACGGCTTCTGCCTGCGCTACTGCGAGTTCATCCTGAACAACACGCTCCAGCGGCTCCCGGCGGACAAGGCGAAAGAGCTGATCAAGGTGGAAAGCAAGCGGCCGGTCCTGTGGGAGAACTTCGCCCAGACGCTGCAGGCTGACGGCCAGAACTATCTGGTCATCCATCTGATCAACCAGCCGCTCGAGGACGGCATCGTGGTCGAGGCCCAGGAGCCGCCGCCCGCCGACACCATCACGGTCACCATCGACAACGCCATTTTCGCGAAAGGGAAAGTGGACGCCGCCCACAGCATGCTTCTCTCCCCAGACCTGGCGCGGCAGTCGCAACCGCTTTCCTTGAAGACGAGCGGCAACCAAACCGTCGCCTCCATCCCCGAGCTGAAGATCTGGGATGTCATCGTGCTGAAGGGCGAGTGAAACTTGAAACTGGAAACTGGGGAATAGAAAATGGATACACAATGCGGAGCTTACCCGCAACCCAATGGTTCGCCGTACCTTTCTGTGCCAGGTGTCCGAATGGTCTGGCGATCGGCCCGCCTTGTGTGATAGATGTGGTTGAGTTCTTGTTTTTCATAGCTGTTTAAAGTGTCAAACGGAAATTCAGGACTTGACAGGAGTGAGAGATCATGAGCAATCCATTGAAAATAATCCCCGCGTCGCTGCTGATTCTCGCGGGAGCCGCAGTCGCCGCATGCGCCGCGGAGGGGGCGGCGGCATCCATCGACTTCCTTGGCTTCGGGAAAGGAATCGAGTCTCCCGCCGAGCACCAGGCGGTCAACATCGACACGACAACGACCGACGAGTTCGTTCCCTACAATGCGGCGTTCATCCGCGAGGGGCAGTTCACCACGTTCCACATTCCAGCCGGCGCGGCGCCCACGAAATACAAGTACGCCGGGATCGGCCCCGTCGCCGTGCGGCCGTTCCACCGCTATCTGCTGCGCTTCTCGGCGATCAAGCATCGCAGCGCCGAGACCGATGGCGTTCTGCTCCTCTGCGCCACCTACCTCAAAGGCGCCACCCAGATCGTGTTCGACAACCTCTACTCGATCAGGCCGCAACTCAATGTCATGCCTGCGGTGGAAGTCGAGCTGTGCGCGCCGCCGGACGCGGATGGCATGATCCTGTGGGTAGGCTGGGTCAACAGCCCGGCGCAACTCCTGTCGTCATCGCCCAAGCTCATCTTCTCAGAACTGCGTCTGATTCCGAACGGCATTCTTGATGGAAACGCCGAGGCGGCGGCATCCCCGCGCAAGAACCTCCTGGCCGTCTCCGACTTTGAGAACCTTCCGATCGGGCCGCTGGGGGATCCCAAGCCCTTGCGATTGTGCAATGCGAAAAATCCCGAGATCGTCCAAGCGGACACACGGTGTCTGCGTATCATAAAGACCGCCGCGGATTCCCCTTTTCCCTACTTCTCGACGACCCCCATCTCACTCATGAACTGCGGCGTCGAATTCTCCTGCAAGGTCAAGGGCAGACGAACCGTCCATCCGAGGCTGTGGTGGTGGCTGAAAGGAGACACGTGGTTCCATTACGGCGACCAGCAGGTGACGGAACTGACCGACCAGTGGCAGACGATCAGGATCTGGCTCCCCTGCCTCAACCCCACACAAGTGTTTGCCGCCGGATCTGTGGCGATCAACTCGAAGGAGGCCGAACTCTTTATCGACGATGTGTGTCTACGGATCAGCCAGCCGTGAGTAAGAACTTGAAACTGGAAACTGGAAACTGGGAAGCTGAATACGCAACCTACACGCATTCGCAAATACTGTGACGTGATACGTCCTCGTCCTCGTTATTTGCCCGAGGACGAGGACGAAAAATAGTCACCAAATTTACGCACAAGACCACTTAGCCACTGGAGTATGCCATGCAACCGCGCCAGATTTACCCCCTCCATCGCTCCTTTACCATCGTCGCCCTGCTCTTCTCGCTGGCGGCCACCGCCCTCGCCGCCTCTCCGTTCGGCCCGAACCTCATGCCCAACCCGGGATTCGAGGAGGCGGTGGGCGCCGGCCAACCACCGCCCGGCTGGAAGCTGGTTGTCGACAAGCCCGAAGCCGCGCGGCTGACCACGTCGGGAAAGGCGGCGGAAGGGAAGCGATGCCTTTCGCTGGAACTCGCGCCACCTGACGCCCGCGGCAAACAGACCAGCCTCTGCTCTCCAGGCGTGGCCTGCGAGCCTGGATGGCATCTGGCCTCCTTCTGGTTCCGCTACGAGTTCAATGGCAAGGAGCAGCCGCAGCGCCTCGTCTATGTCGAACGGTTGCTTGACGTGGATAACGGACGCCGCGACGACGTCATCTACCATTATTTCCATGACCGTCCCGCCGTCAGCGGCCAGTGGGATCACACCTTCATCCTGTTCCGCGTCCGACCGGAGCAGAAAGGCGTCCGTTTCCTTTTCGCCAGTTTCGGAAAGGAGATGCGGCTCATGCTAGACGATTTCAGCCTCCGCCGGTTGAACGAAGAGGCGCTGCCCCCCTCCCCTCTCGAACCGTCGACGGCGTTCAAGACCGGCATCGCCGCCGACCCCGTCGCGGATCCCGCGGCGTCGGAGGGGCGCGCCTGGCGCTGCGAGGAGGGGCGGCATGTCGCCGGCGCCAAGATCACCTGGAGTTCGCAGTCAACGCTGTCCCCGGGGCTCTATCGCCTGACGTTCCGTTTGCGGCAGGAGCGTCCGTCCACCCGCGACGCCGTGCAGTTGACCGCCTCCGGCGACAATGGCGCGGGCTTCGATTTCCTCCGGGCGACCGACTTCAAGAGCGCGACCGGTTATGAGGATTTCACCATTTATTGGCTCTACCCGTTCGGTGGAGGACACGGTTTCAACTGGCGTTTTCCGGGAAGCGGCGCCTACCGCTTCGACAACGTCACCGCGGAAAAAGTCGTTGATGCCACCATGCCAGAGATGTGGTCGCTGCTCGCCAATGGAGTCAATCCTTCTGCCATCCAGCCACCGGATCTGCCGCCCGCCGGGAAACCCGCCGTCCTCCTCGCGGGGCTGACCGCGCATCACACGGGGATCGAGGCGGCGTTGAAGACATGCGGGCTGGACTTCCACCGTTACGATCTTCAAACGCTAGGCGGAAATCTCGACCTCACCCCCGCCCTTCCGCCGCTGGACGGCGTTCACCTCCTGATCATCGCCGACATCCCAACCCGCGCCCTTTCGCCGGAGGAGCAACTGCGCGTCCGCCAGTTCGTGGAGGACGGCGGCGGGCTGCTCGTGTTCGGCGGATTTTTCGGCTACGGGCATGGCGGAATGCAGGACACCTTCGTCGAAGAAATACTGCCGATCGGCATTCTCCGCACATTCGACAGAATCAAACTTCCGGAAACGCGCTCCACCGTCAAGGAAAGCGCATTCTGGTTCCCGGCCACATACGGGAAATGCGCATGGATCCATGAGGTCTCGTTGAAACCGGGAGCCACGGTCGCGCTGAAGGCGGGAGATCTCCCCTGCGTCGTCAAAGGCTCTTTCGGGAAAGGGCGTGTCATGGCCGTGCTCAGCACCGTCTTAGGCGAACCGACAGAACCTTTCTGGGAAAACAATAAATGGCACACGGAGCTTGCGTCTTTCATCGCATGGCTTGCGGACAGGAATAACTAAGGCGGGCTTGCCCACAAATCCGAAATCAGAATATCGAAATCCGAAGTAAATTCGAAATTCAAATCCCGAATGAATGAAACAAAACAGTTCAACAGCGTTTCCCGCTGTTTCGGATTTCGTGCTTCGAGTTTCGGATTTATTAAACGGCACATGCATAGAAAAATAAAGGGCATGATATAATGACGATCAGCACTTCTCCCATCGATCCTTCGGCCACGCAAATCCCCTTCTGGTTCCTCAATGGCCCCGTCGACGGCAAGGAGTGGCGCCGCCAGATCGACGAGATGGCGGCGCACGGCGTGAAGCAGGCCATGCCGCATCCGCGCTTCGGCATGGACCGCCGCGACTACCTGACCGAGCGCTATTGGGAAGCCTTCGCCGAACTGGTCGAGCATGCCGCCCAGACTGGCTTCACGCTCCACCTTTACGACGAGTACAATTGGTCGAGCGGACCAGCGGGCGGCAAGGTCACCGCCATCCGCGGATGCCGCGCTCTCGGAATCGGGATGCGCTCCCGCGTCGTCGCTGGCCCGGATAAGGTCACCTTTGACGAATGGCTCAACGGCCTGATGGGGTGGGGGCGCCGCGAAAGCTATCTCGGCACATGGCTTGTCCCCTTCACGGACGCCGGACGCGGCAGCCTCGATCTGGGCGGCGCGGTGGCGCTACCACTCCCGGGGGACGATGCGGAAGCCGTCAGTGTCGCGGCGCCAGCGGGCGAATGGATGGCGCTCGTCGTCTACACGATCCGCACCGAGCACCCCTCCCCTTTGCGCATGGGCAACGGCGGCATCATCGACTACCTGAACCCCGAGTCAACCGCGCGGTTCATCGAGTGCACGCACAAGGAGTATGCGGCGCGCTTTGGAAAGCATTTCGGGCACACCATTCCCTCGATCTTCTACGACGAGTCTGGACCATACGCCTCCGGCCCCTTCACCTGGACCGCACGTTTCCCGCAGGAGTTCACCAGTCGCAAAAACTACGATCTCATCCCGCTGCTCCCCTGCCTCTTCTTCGACTGCGGCCTGAAAACCGAGAAGGTCAGATTCGACTACTGGGACGTCCTTTCCGAGCTCTTCGCGGAGAACCACATCGGGCAGATGGCGGACTGGTGCGAACGGCACGGCCTGAAGCTGACCGGCCACACCTACGAGGAGCCGGAGCGCTGGATGATCGCAGGCGACCCGATGCGCTCGCTACGCCGCCAGCACTGGGTCGGCTTCGACAGCCTCGGCGGCTACAAGCCCTACCATTTCATGAAACTGGCCTCCTCGGCGGCGCACCTCAAAGGCTCGGACATCCTTTTGTGCGAGTCGCTGGGACTCCTCGGCCTCTGGGAGTGCTCGCCGCGGATGGCGCGGGAGGGCTATAATCAGCTCGCCATCCTCGGCGTCACCCATCAGGTGCCGCACGCCTTCTTCCAGACGATCGACAATGCCAAGGTGGAGTGCCCGCCGAGTTTCTTCGAGCACAATCCCTACTGGAAATACTACGCGGAGTTCGCGGCGAAAGGCGTCAAACTGATCGTCGTCGGGAAATGGCCGACCGTGTCCGCCGAAAACGGCAGGAATGACGCCGCGCTTGCGCAACTGGTTTGCGAGCTCCGGCGGGCTGCGGCCTTTGTGGAAACCGCCGAGGAGGTCCCCGCGATCGTCCGCTCTCTGATCGATCCCGACGTGACGCTGCCCGATGGCGAAACCGATATCGATGTCAGCCATTGGAGAAATGCCGACGAGGATGTCTACGCCATTTTCAATCACGCCGACACGTCGCGCGCGATCAGGCTGTCCCTGCGCGCCACCGGCAAGGCGCGCTTCCTCTCCCCCGAGGATGGCTCGAGCCGCCCTCTCGCGGCGACCGCGCGGAGCGGACGGACCGAGTTGTCGCTTTCGATGCGGGCGATGGAGATGGGCTATGTGGTGATTGGCGGGAAATCGGACGATGCCACGACGCAGTCATCCCGCGATGTCATCCATCGTCGTGTGACGGAAGTGGAGGGGCCGTGGCGTTTCATTCCGGCGCCGACGGCACTCGATTGTGAATGGCGCGTCGATGTCGACGTGACGGAACTCGACGTGCCAGTGTTCGCCTCGCGCGAGCTTTCGATTCAGCCGCGCTCGCAGGCCGAAGCCGACCTGTGGCGCCAATGGACTGCTCCCGATTTCGACGACTCCTCATGGGAGAATGTCCACTGTCTCGGAAAACCACTGCTCTACGAGTGCGCGGGAAGCCGACTTTTCCGCGCCGCCATTCCCGTCGGGGCCACCGCTCTCAAACTGCCGCTGCCGATCGCCGGGGAGTTCGCGCTGCACCTCAACGGCGCACAGGTTCGGAAGGAGACCGGCCACTACCACGAGAATGCCGGATGGCTTGACATGAGCCGTCATGTGGATCCCAGAAACGGAGGCGTCATCGCCATCGAGTGCGCCTCGATGGCGCCAGGCTTCGGCCTGACCGGCCCCCTTGCGTTCAAATACCGCCCCGTCGAGCTTGCGTTGGCGTCATGGACGCGGTGGCGTCTTGGCTGGTTCACCGGCCGTGGCGTGTATAAGAAAATGGTGGATGTCAGAAAAACCGCCGGCGCAAGGATCATCCTCGACCTTGGCGAGGTCCGCGAGTGCGCCGAGGTCTGGGTAAATGGGAAGCTGGCTGGCGTCAGGATATGGCCGCCGTACCAGGTCGACATCACGGACCGCGTCGACGACGGGATCAACGAGATCGCGGTGGTCGCCGCCAACCTTCTGTCCAACCGTTTCGCCTGGGATGATCGGGGCACCCGTGGCAAGGGCCGCGTCCTCGACTCGGGCCTTCTCGGCCCCGTCAGGATCCTGATTGCCTGACACGAACGAAGCGTTCACGAAACGTGAACGCGACGAGTGTCACCCTTCACGCTTACGTTTCACGCGTCATTCGCCGCCTCACTTCTCCGATGGCACGACGATGCCGCGCATGATGACGTTCTGGCAGAGGGAGAAGATGATGAACGTGGGGATTGCCGCGAGGATCAGCGAGGCGAAGATGACCCCTTGGCAGCTGCCCAGTTGCAGCTGGTAGAGCCACGGCATCAGCGTCCACATCCGCTCGTCCTGGCAGATGAGCAATGCGAACATGAAGTTGCCGTAGGCCCCGGTGAATGCCCCGAGCGCGATCACCGCGAGGATCGGCTTCGAAAGGTTCATCGTGATCTGCCAGAAGATGGTGATCTCACTCGCGCCGTCGATCGACGCGCTCTCGTACAGCTCCTTGGGCAGCGAGTCGAAGAAGCCTTTCAAGAGAAAGATCGAATAGCCGTTGGCCAGGCCTGGCAGGATTAGCGCGGCGAAACTGTTCAGCAGCCCGAGGTCGCGCATCATCAGGAACACGGGGATCTGCGTGACCATCGGCGGGAAGGCCATGGTCAGCATCAGGAAGAGCAGCATCTTGTAGGTGGAGGGCGGGCGGAAGCGGCTGAGCGCGTAGGCGGCGAGCGGGTTGACGATCAGTGCGGAGAGGATGGCGAGGAGGCAGTAGAGGGCGGTGTTGACCACGGCCCGTCCGTGGAGGACGAGATAGTCGATGACGGTCAGGTAGTTCCTGACGACGAATTCCCGCCTCAGCTCGGTGGTCCGTTTCTTGAAGTCGAGGTAGTGCAGGTCGCGCTGCGGAGGAAGGAGGTCGATCCAGTCCTTGGCGGAGGTCCCGAGCGCGGCGTTGGCCGTGGCGACGTCGCCATGCCTCTCCTTGAGGAAGTCCCTGAAGAGGAAGTCGACGCTGTGGATCCGGATGTTCTCGAGGGGCAGCATGTGCATCTTCCCGGTCTCAGGATCGCGCCAGCCCTGCAGGAAGGCGTCCCAGTCGGCCATCATGATGCCGGACGCAGGCGCCTCCGCGGGAATCCGGATCTGGTCGAACGCGGCGTGCGCGGTTCCGTAGATTTTGTTCAGTGATTTGATGTCGTCATACTTCGCCTTCATGAAATCCTGAAACGCGGGGGACGCGTCGTCGTCCGCTCTGATCCAATACAGGCTGATGATCGTGCGGACGAACAGCTCCCAGTCGGCGCGCTCCCTCTCCGTCCGTCCGGGCCCCGCGGGGGCGCGGCGGCCGAGATGGATGTCGGCGTAGGAGGCGTAGGCGGTGCCGTGCTCCTTGTTGTATTTGGCGATGTCCTTGGTGTACTGCGCCTTGAGGAGTCCGTTCTTGTAGAACCCCTCCACGCCGAAGTAGTAGCGCTCCTCGAGGGGGAGGCTCATCTTGAACTTCCGGTACTCCTCGTGGAACGGGCGGTCGCCGGGCTTCGAGCGGCGCATGAGATAGTTGTCGGCGTAGATGGCGAACGAGTTCCACTTGGGGAAGTCGACCTCCAGCTCGGCGTTCATGCGGTCGATCGAGCCGTCGAAGCGCCGCATCTGTATGCGCTTGAACTCGCGCAGATGTTGCGGGATCACCTTCCGCGAGTTGAAGCACTGCAGATAGCTGATCATGAAGGCGTGCTCGGGGAGATTCGCCTTCTCGAGGAAGCCGCGCCACTCGGCGGCGTACGCCTCGTTGACGGCCTCGGGAAGTTTGGCGTTGCGGAAGGCCGTCAGTTCGCTGTCGTAGGTGAAGCGGCACTGGTCGAGGTACTCGTTGAAGAATCCCTCGAGGTGCTTCTGGTAGAGAGCGGTGTCGTCGACGAGAAACTGCGGCACGATCGTGGCGTCCGGCGTGTCGACGGCGCTTTTCGTGGTGCCGGCGATCATCAGCAGGAACGGGTAGATCATCGTGGCCGAGCCAGTGATCAGCAGGGCGAATATGCTCAGAACCAGCAGCCGGTGGCTGAGGGATTTTTTGCCGACTTTGGATATGATGGGCATGGTTACACCTTCTTGTCCGTGGTGGTTTTGAACTCGAGGCGGGAGAGGATGCGCAGCTGGTAGATCGTGAAGCCGATCAGCATCGTCCCGAGCATCCAGGCCATCGCGGTGGCGGGCCCGTACTTCATGTGCGTGAAGGCCGTGTACCAGATGTGCAGCCCCGCCACCTCCGTGTTCGCCCCGCCGCCGGTCATCGCGAGGATGTTGCCCTCGGAGTAGACCGAGCCGATGAACGCCCCGATGAAGTTGATGATGATCAGGGGCTTGAGCACCGGGAAGACGACGAACAGGATTTTGTCGATAAACGTCGCGCCGTCGATGTCGGCCGCCTCGTAGAAGTCGTCGCTGATCCCTTTGAGGGCGGCGAGGTAGATGAGGCAGCCGGGACCGATCCCCGCCCAGACCATGGGGATGATGCAGGAGATCATGGCGGTTTTCGGATTGATCAGCCAGCCGTACGGCTCGGGTATGGTGTGGAACAGACGTTCAAACAGACGGGGCAGCCAGTCCCCCGTCCCCTCACCCCTCAGCGCCAGCGCGGGGGATGCGAGACCGACGGCCGCCGTGAGCATGAGCACGTCCTCGATGATCGTGCTGCAACCGGAGTCGGTCGA
>CAYTFM010000298.1:0-3157 GCA_964436735.1 uncultured Victivallales bacterium
ATCTCGTCAAGAAACAACGTCCCGCCATTGGCGGCTCCCACGTACCCGCCTGTCGCACGCGCGGCTCCGGTAAAGGCACCTTTCACATGACCAAACAGCTCGCTGTCCGCCAGCGTGCCGAGTGTGGCGCAGTTGACTGGCAGAAACGGCGTGGCACTTCTGTTGCTCGCCATGTACAGTTCGCGGGAGATGATCTCTTTTCCCGTACCCGTCTCGCCTATGATAAGCATGGGAATGACCGAGGGAGCCATGACCAGGATCTCCTCACGGATGTGACGTACTGCTTCGGAAATTCCGACGAGCCGCTTCTCCATATCCGCGAGAACATTTCCGCGTGTGTGATCACCTGAGGAGCCGGAGGACTTGTCCGGCTTGATTCCCCTACGCTTCTTCTCCAGCCGTTTTTGATGAAACGCATACTCGATGGTGGAGCGGACTTTCTCGGAATCCACTGGCTTGAGAAGGTAGCCATAATATCGCGCGTCTCTGAGTTCCTCGTACAGCCCGCTCTGGTTGTAGCCGGTGAGGAAGACAATGGCGGTGTCGTGGCGGCTGTTAATCTCGATCGCGGCCTCGACGCCATTCACCTTGCCGGGAAGGGTGATGTCCATCAGCGCGACGTCTGGCGTGGCTCCCTCGGCGGCGAGTTTGTCGATCGCCTCTATCGCCTCATCCCCGCTGAAACACGTCGACACCACGTCGAATCCCAGCTTTGTCAGCTTCATGCGGAGCCCTTCGGCGATCAACGCCTCATCCTCCACGATCATCACGGTTGGCACTTTATCTGAATTCACTTGGTTTTCCTCATAGTAAACAACGGGGCACGCACGTACGAGTTAGGCGGGCCTCGCCCGCGACTTGGTTTCAGTGTTCAGGTTTCAGGTTTCAGGCAATTTCCCTGACACCTGACACCTGGTGACAATGAATTTCCTTAGCATTGAATTAACCGGCATCACCGGAACTTGAACTCAGGTGTTCGACCCCTACGGCCTTGTGCCGTGGGTGAGCAAGATCACAAGCTACCCTGCCAGCCACAAAACAACAATTTTAAATTACGCCTCTCGGATGAGGCTGAAGTTCTTCCGAGGCTTCAGCCGAGATACTATACCGCGTAACGATAGCGCAACCTGCATCCTCCCTTCAGATTTCGGCATGGTTCAACGGTTCAACGGTTGGCGGAATTTGAGTGTGCGCAACCCTAACCGTTGAACCCTTGAACCGTGAACTTTGAACCATGCCCAGATTTCACATCCGTGGCGCATACACCAGCTCTTTGAAGCGAATTGAAAATCGTATACCGGACATTGTTTCGCATGACACCTCCGCCTTCAACTGGCAGCAGAGCATCCGGATGATCCGCCATCCCAACGAATCATTTTTCTCCAAGTCGGCCATGCGGCATCCGACGCCATCGTCCTCGACGGCGAACCGCCAATGCCGCCCACCTTCACCGTCGCCACCACGCGCGGCGTCACGCGTGAACTGGACGCTGACACGTCCTTTCCGTCCGGCAGGGAACGCATGCTTGAAAACGTTTTCCATCAGTTCGTTCAACAACAAACCGCATGGTAAGACAGTCTCGATGTTCAGCTTGTCGTAGCAAATGGAGGTGGCGACCGATATATCAGTACACGTATGGGATGAGACGATATGATTGATGATGCTCTTGAAGTATCGCTCGACCGACACCTCTTCGAAACTCTCGGTTTGGTAAAGTTGCTCATGCAATAAGGCCATGCTGCGCACCCGCCCCTCCAGTGACCTGATTGCGCTCCGGGCGCTCGAATGCTCGTTACCCCAGGCGTCCTCCTGAAGGTTGAGGAGCCCGATGATCGAGGTCAGATTGTTCTTTACTCTATGATGAACCTCCCGCAACAAAAGAGCGTTGCGCTCCGAACTACGCCGCAACGCATCCTCCGCTTGTTTGTGTTTCGTGATGTCGGTCAGTGTGACACGGCATATTGGCGCGTCTTTGGGGTTCTGCGCGGAGGCGGACGCCAGATGTGCCGAAAATGTCGTTCCATCTTTTTTCATCATGCGCAGCTCACATGCGTGTGCCGCACCCGTCGTGGGAAGATTTTTACGGTGAAGGTAGAAGACGTCTTGATCCTCGGGGAGGATGAAATGGGTTAGCGGTTGCTTGGCCAGCGCGCTCCTCGCCACTCCCAGCAGCGTGGCGGCAGTTATATTCGCCTCCAAGATCAGCCCCTTTTCATTGATGGTCAGATAGCCGACGGGCGCCATATCATAAAGGTCGCAGTAGCGCTCCCGCGAGGCTTCGATCTCCGCCTGCGCGCGGCGCAGTTCCTCGTTCTGCATCTCCAGCTCGAGCTGGTGCACCCGCAGCTCGTGGAGCGTCCGCCGCGCTTCCTCAGGGGAAGATGATTCCTTTTCGATGGCCACAGGCTCTCTGACTTTATCCTCCGCACGCATCCGCAGAGCTGCAGCATCAGCATGCCTGCTATTCGATGTGCGCGGCTTGTCGCTCTTCAGGCGTGGAGACTGTTTCCGATTTGCCATAATTGAATCCTACTGTGATGAACAAGTATGGGAACAGCGGAGGTCTCCATTCGTAAAGTCATGTCAACTGTTGCGCATCGTAGCTGCTCAGGTAGGCTAACGCGCCCGAAACCCGAAGGAAAACCGTTTGGAGTACAGACTTCAGTCTGCGCATTTTACCCCGACAGGCTAAAGCCTGCACTCCAAACTTAAGAGTGAAAAGCCTAACTGAGCAGTAACGTAAAATCAAGAAAAGCACGTTGAAAACGGGCGGTGGACTGTACTGCGGGATCGATCACCATGCAAACCTTGTATTCGACCAATGCCACTGGCTTATGCGTGAAAATCTGTAGATGCGGCGGATTGCCGCATTCAAAGCGGCAAGCTGCCGCTTCTACAAAAGACGGTTTTCGCGGCTGAGGGCGACAGGCTCAGTCGACGTTTCTCATGCGGTTCACGGCTTCTGGGGGATGACTTCAATGGCGTTGCAGAATCTGATGGATGGCTCGCCGCCTGGTGGGATGGAGAACTCGACGTCGAGGACGCCATCGTCCACCTTGACGCCGGGGAACTCCTTGACCAGCGGGGTGTTGAAGTCGCTGCCGCAGGCGGTCAAGATGTCGAAGGCGTCGAGCACCCTCTTCTTCTCGATGTCTAA
>CAYTFM010000298.1:3167-5049 GCA_964436735.1 uncultured Victivallales bacterium
TAAGTTGATGACGTTTATGCCAGGCTTGGCGTTGGGCTCGTAACCGACTTTCACGTACATCCTGACGGTGTACATCCCCGGTTTCACTTTGAAGCGGTAGGCCTCCAGGTCGTATGCCTCGGTTTTGTATATCTCCGGATCGCTGGTGTTTGCAATCTTGTCGATATTCCGAACCACGTTCTTGTAGTTGCCATCGTAGCCGTAGGCTCCGCGTTTGAAGTTTTGATCGGGGAAGAAAAGGGTGCCGTTCTTGGCACGGAAGAAGGCGTATTCCGCGCTGCCGCATTTCACTGCGTATCTGCTTACTGCCATCATTGCGGCCTGTTCCTTGAGGAAGCCGTCGGCGGCGACTTTTCGGAGCTTCTCGAGCGAGTTCATGCGCTTGGAGAATAAGAGGCGGTGGAGTTCGGCGTACTGGCCCGCCGCCAGCAACCGCGTCATCTCGTCGAGGCGTTTCTTATAGGCGTCAACCGGCATGCCCGATTCCGCGACGGCAGCCATAGCCGTCCGAAGGCTTTCCATGCGCTGTTCGAAGAATTTGATGGTCGCCGCTGGCACCGTGAAGGTTCCCTTGGTGACGGTGACGGAAGAGCCGCCGAAGAGCGAAGACAGGAAGGAGGTCGAAACAGGTTCGATGAGGAACGAACGCAGTTGGTACGATTTGAGGTCGATCTTGAACCCGCCGCTGGCGTCGACGGTCAACCGCTCGGCACTCGAGAGGTCACGCACGACCGCGCCGGGAGGCAGTTTCACGCTGGCGGTGCAGTCGCTCCAGAGGAGGTTCGCCGCATAGAGGTAGGCGCCGTGGGACGTGTTGAGGTAGCGGACGGTCACCGGATCGCGCATGCCATCCACGTCCGTGAAGGGCAGGGCGGGCAGGGCGCAGTAGGCCTTGGCGAACTCCCGCGTCTCGACGTCGCGTCCCCAACTGCCGATGGGTTGGGCGCCGTTCAGGATGCGCTGGGCGTCCATCAACGCCAGGGGATAGACCAGTTCTTTGAGGAAGTAGCGGCCGAACGGCTTGATGTCGGCGTTCTGGAAATAGGACTTGTAGACGTCCTGCTTGAGTGATTTCTTGAACGTCTCGAAATAGGCCGGATAGGTGTTGGAGTACGTGGCTACTTTGCCGATGAACGGCGTGAACTTGGTGGCGTCGTAGATCGACTCGTCGACCGTCGACTCGGGATGTCCCCAGAAGAGCTCCCACCGGTACGAGGTGGAGTGGCGCGTCGGAGTGGGGTAGACTTTCTCCAGCGAGGCGATGGCGGCGAAATCGATCCCGGCGTTCTCGTAGAACCACTTCAGCGTATCGCATTCTTCCGACGTCTCGTCATCGGTACTGCCCGAGATTGGCTTGCCTGACAGGTTGAGGTAGATGTTCAGCTCCGGATTGACGGCGTGGATCGTCTTTGCGATCTGCCGGATCTGAGCCGTGATCTTGTCCGCCCGCCACCGCAGCCATTTCTCTTTGGCGGGGCCGGTGAGGAAGGCGTGGCGGGACTTGAACTTGTCGTCGGCCTTTTCGGGAATCGTGGTTCCGGTCTCTTTCGAGAACAGGGCGATGGCGTCATCGCCGTAGCCCTCGTCCGGCTTCAGGCAGATGAACGACGGCCAGATCTCGAAGCCGTTGAAGCCGGTGGCGCACCCATAGCGCGTGGCGATCTCCCGTAGATGAGCGAGGAATGTCGCCATGACGTCGGGGTTGAGCAGGTTGGGCTTGGGGTAGCCGATGTGACCGGACTTGGCAGGCGCGCCGTCGGCGCCGATCACGAAATAGCCGCGTCTGAGGAAGTCGTCCTTTTCCTCAGGCTCCAGGGTGAATTCCGGCAGGGTGTAGAGGTTGTCGATGGCGATGAAGTCGTTCCCTCTGCGGGTGAACATT
>CAYTFM010000298.1:5059-11557 GCA_964436735.1 uncultured Victivallales bacterium
ATGAAGGCGGCGAGTTCGCCCGAGCGGGTGGGGATGCAGCCGTTGCCGTAGAAGCCGGCGAGGGGATAGCAGATGTACCCGTAGCGGAGCACAGGATAGGAGATGGCGCTCTGTCCGGTGTAGTCGAAATAATCGCACCAGCGTTCGACGACCTTCTCGGTCCGCAGCGGGCTTTTGCGCTCCTTGGCGTCGTCGTGGTTGAGCATGATGTCGACGGTCTGATCCTCGTCCATATGCCCAAGGCGTCGGTGCGGCATCCCCTCGGGATATGCAATCTTCAACCGTGGAAGTCGTTGCCCCTCGATGGGGTAGACGCTGACCTTGGCGACCGCCGCCGGGAAGTCGGCGATCATGGTACGGGCCTCGAAGAGGTAGCTTTCTACGCCGGGATAGAAGAGGTAGTGCGTCGTCTGCATGGCGTTCGTCAACGGATATTCGTTGCCGCTTTGGACGCCGCCCTCAAGCCGTTCCCGGTGCTGCTCGGAGTCCGCCTTCGGATACAGGTACAGCCCCATGGAGCGTGGTTTGTCGTCGGGCCACACCACTTCCAGGATGACAGGTTTTCCGTTCAGCGCCGTCTCGGGGAATTTGATCTCGAACCCGATACGGCCACCGTTGTTTGCGCCGGCTTCCAGATATTTCCCCAGTGGCGACTCGCGGAAAACCATGTCGCCCTCGCGCAACACGTCCGTCCCGGCGTCCGTGGCGAAGCTCTTGACGAACAACGGCGCGCCACGTACGAGGTCGGCGTCTGTCGCTGTCGCCGGAGCTTCAAGTTTGTGCGCGGCGACGATGAAGGATTTCTGGATACGGACGCCGTTGAAGGTGATCGCGCATTTCAGACGGTAGACGCCCGGAGAAAGTGTGCCGATGGGAAGCTTGATCTTTTGCTGGCCATCGACGTCGAGCTGGAATTCCTTCGCCGCCACGACGGTGCCGCTCTCGTTCTCGCACAGCTCCATTTTAAGAGACACATCCGCCTTCACCAGCTTCCCGGATCCCACGGCGGGACGAACGAAGTGGCCGCCGGGCGCCACGAGAAGTGCCAGTTCCTTGTCTGTGTCGACGAACAGCACCGACTTGTCGAGCAGGATGTCGATGGGCATGGACGCGCGGTAGTCGGCGACAATCTCGTCGTCAGCAAGGGCGCGGCGGTAGATTTTGAAATCGTCGAATGAGCCGGCCGCATTTATCTTCGGGTTTTCGACGCTGCCGAGGCAAAGGCTTTTGATGGCGCCCATGTCGAGGTTGCCGAAGCGGCTGGGTATCTCCGGCGTCCAGCCCACGGGTTCGTGCTTATAGGGAAGACCATCGACGAAAAGCTTCACCCAGCCGTCGTCACGCCACACCAGCGCGAGCTGCAACCAGTCGTCCTTGAACACATAGTTTCTGATGACTCGACTGTTGGCGTTGACGGGCGCCAGATCTTTCCGCGGCAAATCCAGCCGGAGCCAGTTCCAGAACCAGAAGCTGAGCGTATTCTTGCCTTGGGCGTCCATGCCGCGCAGGAGGAAGCGGTCGGTGAGGTCGTCCCTGCCATCCCAGTCGGGTTTGAACCAGAAGGAGAGGGTGCCGTTGGGGCTGTCGAGAAGTTCTTTCACATCGTACTGCAGCAGCGGATTGGCGGCCTTTCCGTCCACGGTCAGCGGGCTGTTGCCGATGTGCGCCGCCTTCCCGCGCAGTCCCTCGGTGAAGGTGACCGCCGCCGCCTTGAGCGGCGCGATCGGCGCGCCCGAGGCGGAAACCGCGGCCGCGGAGCCGTCGAAGCTGGCGAGGAAGTCCGGCCGGTCCGCGGCATCTTGCCGCGCCGCGGGCTTGGGGGTGGTGTCGGTGTTCTCCAGTTCGAAGCTCTTCACTTCGATGTCACTGAAGCAGGAGTAGACTTCGATGCGGGTGACGGGGGTGATCTTGAAGCTGAAATTGCCTGCGAACGCCTTGTTGACGTTCACCTCCACGAAGTCCGAATTAATGGTCACCATGAATTCCGTCCACGGCGCGTCCTGCCCCTCCTTCATTTTGAACGCCCCGCCGGCGGACGCTTCCACCCCCTTGTCCTTCAGATAGGTCATTTCGCCGCCCCGCGTGAAGAGCATGAGATGCGTGTCACCCTCGCCGTGTAAGATCAGCCCGAAGTGGTCGCTGGGGGTGCTCTTCCGCAGCACTCGCGCCTGCAGGCGGAGCACGAGTTTTTTAAATGACAGTCCGTCCGCCAGTTTGTAGGACGGCACGGTCTTGCGCTCGCATCCTTCAAGTTTCAGGACGCCATCCTCGATCTTGCTGTCGGCCGAGATCTTTTTCGGGGTCTTGAAGTCCTCCCGGACGACGATTTCCGCGGCGAGCGTCAGGGTGGCGACAAGACAGGCCGCGGCGGCGAGTATGGTTTTCCGCATCAACATCATTGTATGTTCCTTTTCATGTATTCGCGTATGACCTTCGAACGGGCGGTGGGATCGCTTGCGAGCTTAGGGCTTTTGTCGTCGGAGAACTGGTCGTCATGCTCAAGGCTCCAGCCATGGTATTCCTTGTAGGAGTGGTAGCACCAGTCCCATTGATGCGCCTCGAATATCTCGACGAGGTTGCGCAGATAGAGGTCGGCGTTCGGAGCCCAGCGGACGGCCGAGAACTCGCCGACATAGATTCTCACGCCGTGTTTTTTCTGGAACTCGATAGCTGGCGCGAGGGCCTCCTCGAGCCGCGCCTTGTCCCAGAATCCGGCGGGATTCTCGCCGTAGGTGCCGGGCCAGGGTTTCTGCCGCTCAAGATATGTTTTGGCCAGATCGGTGTTGCGGATGTCGGCGATCCCCTGGTGCGTGTAGTCGTGCGGCTGATACATATGGACCGAATAGATGATGTTGTCGCCCTTGAGCAGGGGGAAGTCCTTGAGTCCCCAGCACAGTCCGCCGGGGCCAGTTTCGATCACGATGGGGTGCCGCGTGTCGATCGTACGGATCTCGTCGACGATTGTCTGCGACCACGCCTCCCATTTCTTGGGGTGCTTCGGGAACTCCTCCCAGTTCAGCGGCTCGTTGACGAGATCGTACCAGACCTTGGCCTTGCGGTCCTTGCATATCACGGCGATCCGGCGCCAGCGTTCCACGATGTCCTGGAGGTTGGCGTCGTCGGCCCAAAAGGCGGCGAGCCGCGCCTTATTGTCCTTCGGGTACTCTTTGATCGCCTCGTTCGGGATTTGATTGAGGGTGAGGACGAGGACGGCGTCCAGGCGTTCGATCGTGTCGAGGCGGCCGGGCAGTTCTTTGAGGAACAACTCCCACTTGTCCGGGGTCGAGGGGACGCCGAAACGGAAGATGTCGGCGTGCCAGTCGTTGACGGCCGAGTTCAGGACGTCGTCGGAGATGCCTCCCACGGTGAAGCCCCGGAGTGGCGTGGTGGTGGCGCAACCACAGGCCAGCAAGGCGGTGGCTCCAGCGACGACGGAACAGCATAGCATCTCTTTCGGTCTCATAATGGCATCCTTCCGCAGATGGCTATTTCAACACAATTTCTATTTTCAACGTTGTCCATCGGCAAGACAGGGGTCTCCCGGATTAATTCCGCCGCGGTCGTTCAGCTGTGCGGTGGACGGCAAGGGGAGGTCGCCGTTCAGCAGCAGCGGGTCACAGGTTTCCCGCATCCACTTTTCCAAGCGCGCGCGGCACTCGCGAAGAACAACCTGGTGGGCAGGATTGGCGGCGAGGTTGTGAGCCTCATTGGGGTCAAAAACGAGGTCGTAGAGCATCTCATCTTCTGGCGGCATGGTCCGCCAGCCAGACGCCATCCAGATGCTTTTGGCGAGGGATGCGTCGCAATTCGGCAGCACCGGGCCTTGGCGCGGATCGTATCGGCGGATGTATTTCCACCGGAGGGTGCGGACCGACCTCATCGGTTCGTAGGACGCATGATAGTTGATCTCGGTGAAGATCGCATCATTGATCAATGGCGCTCCGCCGTTGATCAAGGGCAGCATGGATGTGCCCTGCAGCCAGGATGGCGGCGGGATGCGCAATAAATGGCAGATGGTGGGGAAGATGTCGATCTGGCTGACCATGGCGTCGCACACCTTGCCGCCAGTGAAGCCGCCGGGGCCCCGCATGATGAGCATGACGCCGATTCCCGAGTCATGGAGAGTGCACTTCATGCGGGGGAACGCAATACCGTGGTCGGTGGTGCAGATGACCAGTGTGGTGTCGGCCAGGCCTGACTCCGCCAGCGCATCGAGGACACGTCCCATCCTGCGGTCCAGATCGCGGGCGGATCGTTTGAACCGCGCCATCTCCTCGCGGATCTCGGGCGTGTCCGGCAGCGGGGCCGGCGGCAGGCAATAGCGTGGATCGTCGTCGGGATGTTCGGACGGAAACTCACGGTGCGTCTCAAAGAAGCCCACATCGAGGAAAAAGGGGTGATCATGTTTCGCACGAAGAAATTCAACCGCCTTGCTGTCAGCCTCCAGGTGACCGCCCAGAATGCGGTCGTAGCCGATGAGTTCCGGAGAGGTGCCTATGTGCTGGATGCCACTGAGGGCAGACTCATAGCCGTACTGACGAAGAGTGTGGACGATATGATGCCGGTAGTCGTTCAGAGCGAAGCCGCGGTGAGCCAAGCCGAGCATGCCGTTGTTGTGTGGGGACTCGCCGGTGAGCAGGCAGGCCCTGCTGGGAGAGCAGGTCGGGGAGGCCGTGAAAGCTTGACGGAAGAGGACGCCTTCCTCCGCCAAGTTTTGCAGATGGGGGGTTGCGACGGCATGCCCGTATGGTTGAACGTAGCGCCCTGTGTCATGGGAGTGGAGGTAGAGGATGTTTGGCTGACTCATCTGCGTCCTCCTTGTTCAATTGCTCGGAGCGGTTATCCCTAAATAACCGCCCGAGTGTTATGTCTTCAAGTTAATCAAGTGAGGTGCGTCAAACTATAAATGCGTCTTCTATCCACTGGTGGTCTTTTCCGTCGCCCACGCCCACGACCCATTCGGCGTCTGTGCCGTTGGCTGGCTTGTGCGCCACGATAGTGAACTCGTGCCGTCCCGCCTCGAGCGTGAGATCCTGGAACTGGCCGTTGGGGACGCGGTGGAACGAGGGTGCCATCGGTCCGCCCTTGCTGGTGAACGAGGGCTTGCCGTCGATGAACGCCTTGCACGCCTGCCGCGTGTTGAACATGAGACGGACGTTTCTCGCGGCGCGCAGGTTGAAGGTGTAGCTGACGACGAGGGCGTCATCGGCGATGACCGACGCGGGCAGGGTCGTGTGGGTTCCGGGAAGGAGGATCGGCTTCAGCATCGCGGCGAGCGCGCCGCTGGTGACGAGTTTCTCGGCATCGTCGAACGTCGCCGCAGGAGCGAAGGCGAATTTCGCATGGATCGGCTGGGCGCGTCCTCCAGCGAGGAGTTGGTTGCCTTTGTCGAGCCGCTCCTTGAGCGAGATGATCATGTCGGTGAAGCCGTCGAGCGTCGGCGGGTGAGTGATGTTCGTGATCTGCTTGTTGAGCACAAGACCGCGGCCGATCGGTTTCAGCCACTTCTCCTCGATGCAGTCCGGGTTGATGATCCCCATGATCGCCCCGGCGGTCGCTCCGGTGCAGTCGGTGTCTTTGCCGCAGTTGACGGCCACACAGATGGCGCGGCTGAAGTTCCCTTCGCCGGCGAGGATGCCGAGGATGGTGAAGTCGATGTTCTAGGTGACGTCGGTGAAGTTCTCATGCTCGTAGCGCTCGAGGATTTTGAGGCGGACGGCGTCCCAGTCGCGGAGGTCGCGCCACCATGCCATGGTGTCGCCGACCGCTCTGCGCACAAGGCTCTCGCTCGGGAGATAGGCGAGACTTGAGGCGACGATCGTCTCAAGATCACTCTCGACGAACGCCACGGCCTCCATGGCGGCGAAAAGCACCTCCGCCCAGATTCCCTCGCCGGCGTGGTCGACGCAGCCGTCCTCGAAGGCGTAGGCCGCCGCCAGCGCGGGGTTGCCCGGGGCGAGGCAGCCCCAGATCTCGCTGCGGATGGCGGCGCCCATCCCATGCACGAACCAGTTGTCGTAGGAACCGGAAAGGGGAGGGCGTATACCGTTGCGCAGGTTGCGGATCCCCGCGCCGTACTCGTCCCAGGGGAAAGCGACATGGTTCAGCCAGGCGTCGCCAAGCACCTGCATGTCCACCACGGGCGTCTCCATCTTATCGAGCACGCAGGCCCAGAGGACTTGCAGGTCAAGGTCGTCGTTCGGCAGCATGGTGGCCGGCACGGGATCGTAAAAACTGTAGTTGAGAGGACCATCCTTGCCCTCGCAGGGCATGCCCAGCGTGCCGCCGACGGCCTTGCCCAGCCAGCAGCCAAGGACTTTGCGTTTGAACTCACTCGCGGTAAGATTGTTGCGACTCATGAAATAATTCTCCCCGTTGAGGATTGTAATCGATTACACAAGTATAGCCGAGTAGGCGGCTGTTGTCAATCCTCCTATGAAACAAACCACCACAAGACCTAAGTGCGCCCACGGGAGCGCGCTCCCCGCGCCATTTCGG
>CAYTFM010000299.1:0-11530 GCA_964436735.1 uncultured Victivallales bacterium
TCTTCCGCCTTTTTCCTGTGTCACTCAATCGTCACATATCGCGATATGCTCCTCATTCGTTCCTTGGGAAAAGCCAGAATAGCAGCCAGCAAATGTAAAGGTTATTTATGAACAGCCCCTACGCCCCGGACGACCCTTGGAATGTGAAATGGTTTGGGGAGGAGAACGCCCGGCTGATGGCCTTACCCAACGCCGAATTGTTGGCCTATGCCGAGGCGAGATGGAGACGTCATGACGCCCCGGCGGATCTAGTCAAAATGGCAGGCTTCGACCCGTCGAGGTTCGAGTCCGTGCGCGACATACCGCTCGATCTTCTGCTGGCGAGCCCGGCCACCAAAACGAATGAGAAGGTCCGCTTGATCGCCATGGCCCGCCAGGCCAGCGAGAGAAAACCACCGCGTCCGTCGTCCTGACTTTCGTGGTGGCGTCCTCGCACTCCGAAAGCGGCTCCAGACGATCGTGAACAAATTGCGTCTGCTGATCTATCACCGTGTGGATTGATTCGATAGTTGTTGCCAGACGCATCATTATGCGCTATAGTGGCAGCACACCGAACGAGCGACAAGGGAACAACTGACATGCAGCGTCCACGCGAGACAGCCGAACTGATCGAGCGCCACATTCAGACGCTCAAGCTCAAGCCGGGCGAGAAGACGCCGACCGAGGCGGAGCTGGTCAAGGCGACCGGCGTGACCCGACACCAGGTGCGCCGCGGACTCGCCTGGCTGAAGGACAACAAGGGATGGGTCCAGCTCCAGGGCTCCGGCACCTACCTGCCCGGCGGGCAGGACACCCCCCGTCCCCGCGACAAAGTGATCGTCGCGGTCGGTCCCTTCCCGTGGCATCAGCTTTCACAGTTCGACGAGGCCCAGATGGCCACGATGGAGAAAGGCTGCTATCTGTCGGTCGTGAATATCGAGTCCAATCCAAAGACCGAGCGGCAGTACCTCACTTCCATCCTGGAACGGCACTTCATCGCCATGCTCGTGGAGCCCAACCCCATCCCGCCATTGAACTTCGACCTCTTCGACCAGATCATCGACGGCGGCGTCAAGGTCCTGCTGATGAACGCCCCGCCCGAACGGAGGCCGGATTACGCGGTCTTCATGCTCGACCACCAGAAGGCGGGCTATGTCGGCTGCGCCCACCTGATGAGCCGCGGCGTCAAGAAAATCATCCATGTCAAATGCCATACCGACAAAGACGACTTCGCCTGGCAATACCATGACGTCTCCGCCGGCGTCGAAGAGGCGTCGGCCACGCTGGGCGTGGAAGTTCAGACCATCAGGGCCCCCTCCGTGTTCAACGAAAGCATCCAGGAGCTCGACTGGCGCCCCGCCAACCCTGCCATCCCCTACGAGAACAAGCTCGGCTATCTGTGCGAGAACCCCGCCGCAGGCATTCTCATCCACAAGAAACTCCAGGCGCTGGGCGTGAGAGGCAGCCACATCTTCGCCGTCTCTCCCACCCAAAGAGAACTCCCCTTCCCCTACGCCTTCCTCGACCAGACCGAGCGCGTCCGCCGCATGCTCGCCTACGCCTTCGACAGCCGCAACCATCCCCGGAAGAAAATCCTCGACCTCGTCCCGCCGGTGGTCATCCAATAGAACGTCGCCATCCCCGTCGACGGCGATGGCGCTTGCAGAGACCTCGGCCACCCACCCGCCGCACCACACGCCCCACAGTCATTATCAACGGTTGAAAAATTCATTTATTAATTATTTACAAAATGTAAAGATATGTTTATTGTTGTTCGCATTGTTGTTTTATCTCCCCGCATCCCGTATAATCAGGCTCGACGGGAGAAGATTCACTTTCGTTTGCACGCGGAGGCGCTATGGAGAAAGCATGGGATATGCGGGCGCAGAAGGCCCGAAGCGAGCGGTTGTTCACGGCGGCGCGCCAGGCGGCGCGTGGGTGTTTCAACAGTGAGGGGCGATGCCTGCTCGGCGAAGGAGCGGCGGAGGTCCCCGACCGCAAACGGCCCGACACCCCGTTCTATCTGCGGGAGATCGTCCACTCCGCCGTGGCGTTCTTCGAAGGCTCTCGGAACGACATCGCGTTCGCCAACCAGGTCCTCGCGCGGGGAAACCTCCAGTCGTGCGACTTCACGACGATGAGTCTGATCGAGATTCTGCTCCGGCATGGCGACGCGGTCTCGCCGTCGAACAGACGCAAGCTGCTGCCGCACATCGAGAAGGAGATCCAGCACGTCATCAAGCCGCACAACGCCTTTGTGGGCTTCAACGACAATTTCCCTTCCATGGCATGCTTCATCATGGTGGTCGGCGGCGAAATGGTGGGGGACAGCAAGGCAGTCGAGGCCGGGATCGACAACCTGTGCTCGCTGCGCGACCTGCTGACGCGCCGCGGCTTCTTTTCGGAGTACAACAGTCCGACCTACGCGGGGGTCACGCTCCACGGGCTGGGCGAGACCGTCAAAAACGCCAGGAACGCGGAGGCTCGGCGCCTGGCGGCGGCCGGGGCCGAGCGGATGTGGCTCGACGTCGCCCTGCACTGGCATCCGGAGATCTCCTTCCACGCCGGGCCGCACTCGCGCTCCTACCACTGCAACTCGATCGCCTGGAGCGGCCTCACCGCCATCGTGATGTGGATCGTCTTCGGCGACGGCATCGTCCCGAACCCGTTCAACACCATCTTCGGACCGACGGCGGAGCGGAGCCACGAGGCCCGCGCCAACACGCTGCCCTTCTGCCGGGCGGGCTGCGGCGGGTACGCCGGCACCACGCACCGCGTCCCCGACTGGATTGGCGAGCTGGTCATGCGCAAACGCTATCCCTTCAGAATCAAGGGAACGGCCGAGTGCGGCACCTTCCATGTCGGCGAGTATCGACGGCTGGCGAACGGCGCGGCCGTCCACGTTCCCGGACGCTGCGCCGATTTCGGCTCCTCGGAAAGCGACTTGACCACCTTCATGACGAAGGAGTTCAGCGTCGGCACCGCCAGTCGCGCCTTCCTGGACGGCTCTCAGACCGAAACCTTCTTCGAGCTGCACAAGCTGTCCACGGGGCAGGCGGAATCATGGGGCGACATCCGCTCCGTCTTCTGCCGCTACCTCGTCAACGGACGGCGCCCGGAGGCGAAGGACACCATGGGGCTGCTGCCTCAGCAAGGCGTGCCATTCACCGTCCAGGACGACGAGCGCGCCCTCGTCCTCTGCAACCCCAAAGGCGAACAGTACGAAGCCGTCTCATCGCTGAGGCTTGCGCTGGTCGCGCAGGAGTTGACCTCCCCCTTGGAAGCCATTTGGTTCGGCGGCAGGAAGCTTGAGAACGGCGACGGCGAGATGGCCGAGCCCGATTGGGTGATCATCGAGGACGGCTCCGTCTATCTGGCGTTCTTCCCGCTCTGCGCCACCAATCTCGGCCGAAAGGTGGCGGTCCGTTCGACACGGGAGAATGGCTACCGCATGCTCTCCTTCTTCAACTACGAGGGAAAGCCGCGCGACTTCGCACGGCCTGACCTCACGCGCGTCCAGAACGGCTTTGTTTTCGAGGCGGCGCCGCGGCGCATGCACAAGACGGCGGCGGACTTCCTCAACGCATTACGGAAGGCGGAGTTGTCCGACACCACCCTGATGGAATCCCGGCGGGTGCGCTACCTCCGCGGCGGCAGGGAACTGCTGCTCTGGCTCGACCCGCTCCAGCAGACGGTCAAGGCCGCCGCCGTCAACGGCCAGGTGGCCAGGCATCCGCCGCTGGCCGCTGACGGCATCGATTTGAGAAAAGTCCCGTGGCTCGGCAAGCCGATGGCGCACATAGACTTGGAATGGTGGAAACGGATCGCCGCGCGGCACGCCGTCGAGGGTCTTGAAGGCGTCGGCGGCAAGCTGGTGCCATGAAACGACCTATAGGAGCTATGGGGCGCGTTGGACGGATTGCTTGTGTGAGGAGCGCGATTCATCGTTCGTGGCAATCTGGATAAGCGGCAACGGGGGGAGGATGCTATGCGGCAATCAGTTGAGACGCTCGATGCGGCAGGATCAAAATCGGAGACGCGGTCGATGCTCCGGGAACGACTCTCAGCCCATATGCCGAAGGCCCCGCCGCATGTGCCGGACTTCGCGACACGAGACCAGGACGAGTTCATCCTGATCTCCGACGGCGGTAAACCAGTCGCCACTTTCCACCGTCAATGGCTGATGCTGGACCTGCGCGAGTTCTACCCGGACGGGCGGACGAACGCCACGCTGGATATCCGCCGCCCCTACCACAATGTTGACTTCCGCGGCACGATCTTCCCCTGCAACTGGAAGCACAAAAGCCAGATGGTCGACTCCACCGCCAACACCGTTTCCATCATCGAGATCCTCGACAGCCACACCGCCGCCATCGGCTGCTCCACCTGTTCGGCGTTTTACGACGAACATATTCTCCTGGGCTGCCCGGCGCCGCTGGACGACACGGGGAAATACCGCTGGCGCTTCCACTGCCGACTGGTGTCCATCCCGGAACCCGCCATGGCGCTCCTGCGCGTACAGGCGACGCCGCTTGAGATGTCCGACACGCCCGACCAGTATGACGACTGGCGCTTCCTCGACTTCATCCGCTCCGCCGGTCGCCACGTCCAGCCATTCGACATCTCCCTGCCGTTCCGTCTGGGCGAGGTCAACCACTTTGACGCCCCCATCGATCCCCGTAAAGAGCTGATCGGCCTTTACTGGTATTTCAATCCTCAACCCTACGGCCGGGTGACGTGGGACCGCGCCGCGCACAGCCTGCTGCTGGAAGGGTTCGATACCCGCACCGACCTCTCGTCGGTTCCATGCGGCCCTAGCATCCGCTGCCACGAGAACACCGGCCACCGCCTGTCCGCCACAGTGCGCGCCGAGCTGGCCGACGGCGCGGCGGCATGGCTGGAATTGAGTCCGTTTCTTTACTCTCCGACAGGGATTAAGGAGCCGATGCGCAGTCCGCGGCTGACCGGTGTTTCTGACGGCACGACCATCCCCGTGGCAATCCCCCCCAGCCCCGGCAAAGACTATCTGGCCGTCGCCCTGCGCCTGAAGGGCAAAGGCAGGGCCTGGTTCGACGAGGTTTCTCTTGTCCGCGTTGGAGAAATGTAATGCTGGAAATAGCCGTGCATCCGTAGGTTAGGCATGGGAGCGAATGTGGCCATGTTCCGTTCATTTTTGAAAAGGATTTCCGCCATGAAGAAGATTGTCCGCCTGCTTGCGCTGTCCGCAGTGGGCGCCACCCTCGCCGCCCAGGAACCAGCCGCTCCCCTGCCTCCCCCCCCGCCCTGCTGGTGATCGGCTCGGCGCCGCGCCCGCTGCCGATCGAGGAGTATTTCCGGCCGAAGGGCTGGCAGACGCTCTTCGCCAGTTGGGGGCGGCCTGCTCACTTTCGGCGGGGACTCCCCGATGATGGACCGCGACGTGGTGAACGCATTCCTCAAGCCGTGGGACGTCGCAGTTTTGCGCGAGCAGGTCGTGGATCCGGCTCATGCCTTCACCCAGAAGAACGGCATGGTGTTTCGTCAATCCCGCCAAGGGCGAGCTGCTCTCGGGCAATGCGCCTCCTCAGGACTGCGCGGCAAACTTCCGCAAAACGCTTGAGCCCGACGGCTACGTGGCCTATACCCGATGCGTCGATGTGGTCGCCTGCTCCCCTGTCGACACACCGCTGCAGGTCGCGCAGGAGTTGCATCAGAACAACTGGCTCCGCACCCACATCGGCTATGACCGCGTCGGGCAAAGCTACCACAAAGGCGATCTCATTCCCTTCCGCTTCGTCTCTTATGTCGGCTCGCCGTCTTCCACTCCGGACAACCGCGCCTCGAGCAATTCCGCGCCGACTTCGGCCTTTCCGGGAATGCGCCAGCCTACACGGTCACGCCACGGCGCGGTGCTCGGCATGCGCTACGTGCTGGAGCTTCAAGCCGAGGATGGTGGCTTCGGTGGTGTGATCGGCAAAGCCAAACTGGATACCCGCCTGCCGGTCCGCGTCCACGGCGTCAATCCCAACTGGACGTGCGGCATCGTCGACCGCGCGGAGACGTCGTGGCTGCCGCTCGGCGTGATGGTCGACCTGAAGCTCACCCCGGAGCAGCAGTCCGCGTCAACGCGCTATGCCGCCCACGCCGCGCTTGACCTGTCCACAGACCGCGACGTCTGGATCGGCAATGTCGTCCTGTGCGACCAGCCGGGCTGAAACTGACGCTGCTGCCCGAGGGCGATGGACGCTTCAGCGTCGAGGCGCACAACCCGACCGACAACGATCTCGCCGCCACCATCCGCACCGCGGTCGAGTTCTCCCTGATTCCGCCGGTTGCGAAACAGGTGACGGTTAAGGCCGGCACAAGCGACGTGATACCTATGAGCAAATGACCACAGTGTCAGCAAAAGAATGCGCGAGTGAAAATTATGCTACCTGCGCACGCAGTTCACCTTCCGCCACCGCAAGTTAATCTTGAACAACAAGCTGGATCGACTGCCTGCGGACAACGAAGGCTAAGTCTTATTCCAGGCCAGAGCATCTGGGATGTCATCGTGGTGAGAATTGCTGAGGAGAAGGGAAAATGCTTTGCGTCAAAAAAGAAAGATGCGTAAATTGTTGTCTTTTATCGTTTCTTATGCTATACTATCTCACATAGTGCGGACGACTTCTCCCAACCATTAAAAATCGTGAATGGCGGGTTACTCGTATGACAGACAATAGACCTACCACCAGTTCTGTCGCAATCCGAACGCGTCGCCAGATTTTCACTTTGATAGAATTATTGGTCGTGATCGCCATCATCGCCATCCTGGCGTCGCTGCTGCTGCCCGCCCTCACCGCGGCGCGGGCGACGGCGCGCCGCATCGCCTGCCTCAACAATCTCAAGCAGATCGCCACCGCCACCCTCGGGTACGCCGACGACCACAACGGCTACATCCCGGGCAGAGACTATGAGGGGTGTAATCTATGGCAGAATTACACGAACACCGCCTGGACCGTCACCCAGGCCGGCTATCCTTCTGGCGGCCCCCAATCAGTCGGACTTCTCCACCTTGGCGGCTACCTCCGCGGTCCCGCCTCCTTCTTCTGCCCCGGCCGCTCCTCCCCCGACGCCTATTCCTGGGACAAGAACAAGTGCAGTGAAAACCTATGCCAACCCAACGGCTATTGGCATTGTTTCAGGACAGGCGGATCCGCCGCCTTCGGCTACTTCTTCGCCCATGGCAACGTAAACTGCTATTCCATAGGAGAGTCCGAGTTCGCCAGGATAACACGCCTGAGTCATGTCGATCCCGGCTTCATCCTCGGCTTCGACATCACCGGCAACAACGGGTCGAACGACCTGCGCGGAGCCTCGGCACACAAGCATGGCAGGGGGTACAACGTCGCCCTTTTCGACGGCTCCGCCTCCTTCCAGCCAGATCCCGCCAACTACTTGGAATCCTATTTCACCTTCGGCTTCCCCAATGTCATCGACGGCCGGAACACCAAGCGCAACAGCCCCTCCGGCAGTGCCGCGGCGTGGTTCTATATCAACTGCTACGGCCGTTCCCAGCAGTGGGTCGACGACCTCTTCAAATAGCCGAACCGGGACTCGCCGTTCCCGGGGGCCGCATGTGCGCTCTCCCAGGCGCCTCGCTTTCATCGTATATGAAATCTTAATCCCTCGGAGATTAAGATTAAGATCGGCTGCAATTCCCCACAAGGACATTTCCACGCATCAGGTTGTCTGAAGTTCCGGCCGCAACGGGCGGTTAAGTTGGCGCTTGCGACACGACGACAAACATATTTTGATATTTATTTAAATTAAATGGTATGTTTATTGTTGACACACCCGACGCATCCCCCTATAATTGGCGGCATGGGTTTTTCTTCCGCACACACCACCACATAGCGGAAAGAGGTAGCAGTATGGCGCCAAAGACAGTTGAAATCGACCATTCTCCCGCCGCCCAGGCGATGCGCCGCGAGGATCTCTGGAGACGCATCCGTCCCGTCTGCAAACTATTCTTCGACGCCGAGGGGCGTTATGACGGCAATGGATTCAAGCCCGGTGCGGCGTGGGCTTACGATCAGCGCGTGATCATCGAGCTCGCCACCGCGCTGCTGCACGGCGACGAGGCCGACAAGGCGTTTGCGGAGAGGATTCTTCGAGCGAACGACCTGATGATCGGCAACTGCGCCTTCACCATGGACTACCTCCTCGCGCTGTGGCACGCCTCGGGGGACAAGCTGACCCCGGCGGCGCGGCAATGGGTTCTAGAGTTGATCCGCAACGGCAGCGCGACCTCCGTCGGCGTGGAGACGATCAAAGGCAAGGGGGCGGGCGGACACGACGTCTCCCACCGCGGCTTCAACCTCAAGGGGACGCAGTGGCACGGCTACAACGACAACCACGTGGCGATGGCGACCTCCTCGCTCATTCTCGGCGGCGAGTTGATCGGCGACCAGTTGCTTGTCGACGCGGGCCGCGCCGTGCTGCACAACATGCGCGACACGCTTCAGCGCCGCGGCTTCATCCATGAGTGCAACGACTGCTATCTGCCGCACACGATGTACCCGCTGGCGGCGATCGCCGCCTGGTCGAAGTCCGGTGAGCTGCGGGAACTGGCCGACAACGGACTGGCGCGGATCTGGTCCGACCTCCTCGGGCACTGGCATCCGAACCTCGGGCGCAAGATCGGACCGAGCGCCCGGGACTATACCGCCGGACGTCTCAGCTCCTCCGGCTGGCTCGTGCTGCTGCATTACGTCTTCGGCCCCGCCGCACTCCCCGCGTGGCTCGACATCGAGGACATCTTCCATCCCGAGTCGACACCCGCCCATCGGAAATTTCAATGGCCGCGCGACGACAGCAACGCCTGGAGCCTCGGGTTCATCGCCCGCGTCGCCGCCCAGCCGTTCAACGTCCCCTCCCCGATCGCCCCCTTCGCCGTCAAGAAACGCTATCCCTTCGAGATCATCGGCACCAACGAGTTCGGCAACATGCTCGAGATCCACGAGGAGGTCCGCCCCGACGGCTCGAAGATCCAGCACGGCCTCCACAACGTGCAATACGCCGGCGGCCCGCACCTGCTCACCAGCTACCTGGAAGCGGACTGGGGAATGGGAACCACCGACCAGCGGCTGCTCGGCTCCTGCCCCAACAACAACTGGCAGGTGAGCTATCGCAAGGCGCGCCCCCTCAAAAACATCCGCGACCAGGGAAGCTGGTACTGCTCCTACAGCATTAACGAGAAGGTGATGGCGGAGGAAAGCCACCTGCAGGTGATCGAGGGGATGCCCGAAGCGAAAACGCTTCACGGCCCCATCCACTTCGCCGACGCCGGGCGCTTCGCCGGAATCCAGCATCGCCGGACCGCCATCATGGCGTATCGTCCGCGTCCGCTGGAGAACTGGAAGATAGACTCCCTCGCCCTGACCCTTCTCTATCCGCTGCACTACGGCAACCAGGTCGACGAGCTGTGGTTCGGCGACACACGGGTCGAACAATGGTCAGGACACACCACCGAGTTCAGCGATATTTTCGTGAAGGACGGCCCAGTCTATCTGGGATTCCGTCCGCTCATCTCGCCGTGGTTGCCTATCGATGGCGCGGAACCGTTGCGCCGCGACGTCTGCCTCCGCGCCGAGCGCGAAGGATTATGGGGCTGCGTTCACATCTACAGCTACAAGGGGCCGCCAATCGCCGTCCGTCAGGAGTGCGACCTGGCCCGAATCGGGAACGGCTTCGTCGTCGAGGTCGCCACCGAGAAGGACTTCGCCAGTCTTGCGGAATTCAAGACGTGGTTCCGAGCTTCGCAGGTCATCGACGACACCTTTCACTGGCAGCGGCTGATCCGCTACCACCGCGACGCCATCGCCGGCCAGTCCGCGCTCGACCTCGCCCTGCGCTGGGACGCCTGGCAGGATCGGATCGTCTTCCGCGCCCTCAACGGACGCTCGCTGCCCGAGCCGATGTTCCAGTGCGCCGGCGTTGACAACCGCAAGCTGCCATGGCTGACCGGAGACGTCAGCGGCCACGACAACTTCTCCTGGCTGCCGACGCTGGTCAACCGCCCGCAGCACAAGCACGGCCACCAACCGCAGCCGTTGCATATTGAAAACGTTAACAATGGTGAGTAAGGGTTTCAGGAAGCCCTGAAGACCGATATTCCTTAGCCCAGCCCATCGGGCTGGAGTTGGACAAAGTCTGACAGTTTGTTTTTTGATTTTTAAGCATCTTAGGTTCAAGGTTTTTACGCCAGGCAAAGCCTGGCCTTGGAGCGCGGTGGCAAGCGGAGCGCGACACCGCTTTGGCTGGCCGGGCCCGACCGGCCATGAGGGCGGGCGTCGAGCCGCCCGTCCGAAAGCGGCGTCGAGCCGCCGCGCTCCAAGGCCGAGTCCCTCGGGAAAGGACTCGGCGAAATACAAGATGAACAAAAAAACAGTTGGAAACCTCGGAGTGTAATTGTATAAAGATCACCGTTGAACCTGACACCTATATAACTGATAACAACAAAATGGAGGTCGTTGATGACAAGAAGACTTCTGACCACGCTCTGCCTGATGGCGGCCGCGCTCAGCGGCGCCGCGGCGGCGCCTGAGGAGCCGCTGCGGGTGACGCCGTCCTACACGGTGGAGAACAGCTTCTACCGCCTGACGATCGACGCCGGGAAAGGCGGGGTCATCCGCAGCTTCCGCCTCAAGACGTTCGACCCCGACAAGGAATGGATCTACCCGAATGGCGGCGGATTCCTCGAGGACAAAATCTGGCAGCAGCAGCATCCGGGCGAGCTGCAGGATTTCCCCTACGAGTCCAAAGTGCTCGAGCAAAGCTCGGAGCGCTTCATGATCGAGCTGTGGCGGGAATTCAAGAAGGAGCCCTACGCGGGGCTGGTCTTCCGCAAAGTCATCACTCTGCGCAAAACCAGTCCGGCGATCCACGTCAAGATGACGCTGGAGAATCCCACCGACAAGGAGATGTTCCCCGGCGCCTGGATCCAGAACCGCTTCTACTGCGGCGGCGCCAAGGGCGACCAGGTGATGTACACCCCCTCCTTCATGGGCATCCGCACCGCCACGCTGATCGACGGCAAATGCTCGCCGGACTCGAATGTCTTCGTGCGCCGTCCGTCGGCGGGGTGGGCGATGACCTTCGAGCCAAAGTCAAAGGTGGGGATGCTGTTCCTCGCGGACTTCAACTATCTGCAGATGTTCTACTCCTGCCTTCCCTATTACACCACGGAAATCTTCTACGACCGTGTGCTGCTGCGTCCGGGGAAGAGCTGGAGCTCCGACTACACGCTGGTCCCCGTCTCCGGCGTCGGCAACTGCTTCCACGCGGACGCCGAACTGTTCATCTCCGCCACGCAGGACAAAGACACCGTCGCCTTCGTCGTCCAAACGGTCGACGCCCCGGTGTCCCAAGCCGAGATCGGCATCAAGGTCTTCACCTCCGACCGCTCCGCGTTAGTGGCGGAGAAGTCGGCCGTCCTCAAGGAGCTTGTGGCGGGCAAGCCGCAAAGCATCGGCATGCCCATTCCCGGCTCGCAGGATAAGGCCGTGATCGTCGCCATGAGCATCACCAG
>CAYTFM010000300.1:0-11377 GCA_964436735.1 uncultured Victivallales bacterium
GCGGTGGTGGCTGTGGATCGGGGTTGAACTTCGCCCCGTAGGGGGACAGGATCGCGTTCACCGCGTCGAGTATAGCCTGGGGGATGGGTGTTGAAGTCATATCGACACCCCTCGGGCGATCGCTCCGACGCTTCCACGGTTGGCGGGCTTGTCACGCCGCCGGACGCACGAACACTTCTCTTGACACATTGCTGTTCATACCGACTTTCCCGTCCGACTTTATTGTAGTTTTATCGGACGCAAAAGTTACCAGCCATCGCGGCGGAGTGATCCGGCCTGCGGAGCCTGGCGCTGGAGATAAACCCCAAAGGGAGATCTCCTTGTTGTTGTCTATAATATACCCTTCATCACTGGTGTTTTTGTTTTGTTTTTTGGAAAAAATGGAGATTCCGCATCGCATTGATGCGGGATTTAGCTGAGAATAGCAAGCAACTTCGCCTTGTCGAGTGTTTCCGCGGAGGAGATATAGGCGATCGCCACTTTGATCTTCTCGGAGTCGCTTCTGCCCGCCGCCTCGACATCAATTGATGGATCAGTCCCCCCGGGCAGCAATGGCGCGACGACGTTTCCCAGGAAGCTCACTGACATGCGGGCCATCGCCTTCGTCTTGTCAGCCCTGTTGGCATGGGCCTGGTATTGCGATGTCATCTCCGGGCTCATGTGACCGAGGACGGACTGGACGATCACCAAGGGTATTCCGTGAACTCCTGCGAGGTATGCGAAAGTGTGGCGGCAACTGTGCACATCTTTGATGGACGCGATTCGCGTTCTCCCTTTGACTTTTTTGGTTGTGTTGATCTCGCACACGTCTTCGAGAAAACCTTTAACCCTCCATGAAATGCCATCAGGGCTGTTGAGATACATTTGCGCATGCTCGGGAAGCACATACTCCCCGTTGCCCGTTTTGACCTTTTGTTCAAGAAGAAAATTGTGCAACGGAGGAACTATCGGGACTTCGATCAGTTTACCAGTTTTCAGTACCTTTCGGTATATATACCCATGCTCCAGATCAGCCTCGACCCATTTCAGCGTGCACACATCGCCTTCCCGCATGCCTGTGAGACACGCAATGGCGAAAAGTGCGAAAACGAAAAGATTACCTTCTTGCGATTTTTCTTTTTTTTTCTTCAATTCATCCTCGCTGAAAGCATTGCGGGATTCCGAGATTTCCTCTAATTTTTCAACTTTCGAGAATGGGTTTTCAAATACTCCTGCATCATCGGACAAAACATTGATAACTTCAGACACACTCTCCAGCATGACATTCAACGTCCTCGAGCTAAGAGAAGAGAATTTGCATTCGTAGGATTTTTTACCTTTTTGAAGTATCGTTTTTTCGAATCGTCCGTTAGTCCTGAGATACTGTATATATTCCTCCGCATGCCTCTTAAGGATCTCAGACAACAATTTGACTTCAGGATAGTTCACATTCATGAAAGCGAGAAAATCTCGCCAGTAAGATCTCTTGTGCTCAATCTGCTTCGCCCCGGCTATTTTCCGTCGGGGTTTCTTCAATGAGAGATCATATGCTTCGGCAAGAAGGACTTTCCCACCCCCTGTTAATACTTCCCTGTAGTTCTCGACAAGAGCCTTAACGTTTTTTTGTTTTTTGAGGTCATTAAGCGTTTGCCTTACCTCCGATTCGAACTGTTCTGCTTCCTTTTTTGTGCGGCAACCTTCGCACACACCACACTTCCACTCGCCATCCAGCATAAAGCGGTAGTGGTAAAACTCTGTTTTACCTTTTGATGTCTTCTGTTTACGTACGCTCATATAAAGTGCTCCACGGCTCAATTAGTCGAAGAGAAAGCCCAAGCCAATATCTGAACAATGAATAAAGGACAATACCGAGTGGACTTAGTTGTATCGAGAATAATTTTGAAAAACACCCCTGAGTATTATGTAATAGTTGTCCCCGTTTCCCTAATGAATCACTTCAATGCCAATACCTTCAATTATCTGCCATAGTGGATGATGTGTCAACGATAATCTTGACTATTTTTTGACTATTTCCCTACTATTCATCCGTTTTAGCCTCATTAACCTACCACCTCCGAAGCAGTAGGCCGCAAGTTCGACTCTTGCCGGGCGCACCAATTAAACTCCCTCGTAAAACAGTCTTTTTCAGCATCTCCGAACGCAAACCATTCCTCAAAATCTTCGCAACCAATTATAAATCTTCACACTAATTGAGTATAACACCGTTGGCGCCAGTCCAGATAGGGTTGCTCATGGAACACATGACGAAAAGATGTGAATGGTGCGGCACCGATCCGCTGTATGTGGCGTACCACGATCATGAATGGGGGACGCCCCTGCGCGACGACCGCGGTCTCTTCGAATTCCTGGTTCTGGAGGGGGCGCAGGCCGGCCTGAGTTGGCTGACTATTCTCAAGAAGCGGGAGAACTACCGCCAGGCGTTCCACGGTTTCGATCCGCAGAGGGTTTCCGCCTATTCGGCGGTAGATGTCCAGCGCCTCCTTGCGGACCCCGGCATTGTGCGCAACCGTTTGAAGATTGAATCAGCCATCAGAAATGCGCAAAGGGTGCTGGATATCATGGGCGAGTTCGGCTCCTTCGACTCCTTCATATGGCGCTATGTCGATCATCACCCCATACGGAATTCATGGCGGACACTATCCGAAATACCCGCCAGCAGCGAACTATCGGACATGATGAGCAAGGACCTGAAGACGCGGGGCTTCAACTTTGTCGGGTCGACTATCTGCTACGCTTTCATGCAGGCGGTTGGCATGGTGAACGATCACCTCGTCGGATGCTTCCGCTATGATGAGTTGACAAAGGCTCCCACCAGGTAGATCCAGGATTGGGCGACAGACCTCGCCAGAGCTGCGACCTCTCGCTCGGTCGCCGGGAATACCCTGAGGACCGGGGAGTTTATTTCAAGAATGACGCGATGGTGGCGAGAAAGGCTTTATGATCGACAATCGGCTTCGAGATGAAGTCGTCAAAACCTTCGGACAGGATCTTTTCGCGATTCCCGGCCAGCGCGGTCAACGCCACAATCTTGATATGCTCCGTATATGAATCTTCTTTGAGCGCGTTCATGATTTCCCTTCCGTTCATTCCGGGAAGGCAAATATCCATCAAGATCAGGTCTGGGTTTTCCGAGTAGGCGATGCGGATGGCGTCGTCGCCGTTCGTGGCGTGGAGCACGTCATACCCAGACTGGGTTAGCAGTATCTCAAGCACTTCCACCGCGAGGGGATCATCCTCAACGTAAAGTATTTTCTTACCCATGATGGCACCTCACCTCAGAAGATACAAGCAAAACAGGCATAAGTAAAGAACGCCGCCCACGTGAAACCCGCATGAGGGGGGAAAGGAACTTGCCAGCCGGCCGATTCTTCGAGAAAATCCGGATTGCAACGTGGATGCGCCTCCAAGTAGGGCGCGTTTGAGATGCTTGTTTTTCTTGCCGCGCAGGATATGATTAACTGCGTCAACCCTGAGGCGATTTACTGAGCAGTTTTCTACACTATATTGATTGAAAGGAAAGACATGGACACGAGACAACTTGCCGAGAGCACACGCGCCGAGTTCAAGGCGCTTCCCGTGGAGCGCAGAATCGAACTGATTAAAAATACCGCACCCCGTCTGACCAAAGAGGCCAACAAGGTGCTGCTTTCCGGCCTGCCCCCCTCGTTCCAGATTGGGCGCATCGGCCACTGGCTCTCCCCCAACCTCTCTCATCGGGTGGAATCCGTGCTGCTGGACTCGAAATATGAAGGGCTTCTCGCGCAGGTCGTCGTGTCGTTCTTCACCGAGGCACGCCCCGTCATGAACAACAAGCTTCTCGCCCTCATGCCTCCCGATGGGGCGTCGACCCTCGACGAGGCGATCGCCATTCTCGAGAAGGAGTTCGCCGCGGATCCATTTTTGAAACTCTACGCGGTCGCGGTTCGATGGGTGCGGAGCGGCGATGAAGAGGCGCAACAGGAGGATGCGAAGGCCAAGGCGGCCGTCACATGAACCCCTCGACGTCGCTTCTCCCGACAAGGAAGCATTGATCTCCGAAATTGACAAAGTCTCCAGGATGGATGACTGACTCGCTGACCCGCGCCCCGTTCACGTAGACGCCATTGGTGCTCCCCAGATCAACCATCCGCACCGTATTTCCATCTGGGCGAAGGCAGGCGTGTCGACGCGACACGCTTTCATCATCGAGCTTGAGGTCAGCCCCCTGCTCCCTCCCCACCACAATCTCCGGGTATGCCTCCGGGAGGTTGAGGCCATATACCCCGCACCCCTCCTCACCGGGAGGTACGAGAGACAACAGGGAGATCGGCCCGGGAGGAAGGTCGGGGATGAGGGGGATACTCCGGAGGCGATACGGGGACGCCTGCTGCTCGATGCTCAAAAGCTCAAGCGTCTCGTTGTTCCGCAAATCCACATGGTGGGCACGCTTCATGACGACGGGACGCCGCGCCGAGAGATCCTTCAAAACAAGCTGGGTGAGGTCGGTGGCCCTTCTTTTCACCGCGGCGAGTCTGGCCGCCACGTTGAGGAACCACAGACTGCCGTCCCAAAAATAGGTGATCCCCATAAACTCCTCCCCCAGCAGACGGATTCCGCATAGCTCATGCGAGCCTATGAGCGCGGATTTTCCGGGAAGCACCTCGAAGGTCCCCCGTGAGGTTCTGAGCTCAGCCGCCGGGGCGTCTTCGTCGGCAGAGGGGAAGCTGAAGTTGGGGATGATCAGGAAATGCTCAATCCCCACGCTCACCTGAACCGGGCAGTCGGCTAACGTGATGGCGAAGGGACATTCGACCCCGTTGACCCTCAAGGGTGCCCCCGGAAGCCGCTGCGCGATAAACCGCCAGCGCTCAATGTGGTGGACGCACACCTGGACGTCGCCGACGCCCTTGTGGCTGCGCAGCACAATACCTTCCTTACCGGGAGAATTCCCGATGAGGATGGATCCCTGACTGACGGACGCGATGAGGATCCTGCGCCACCGTTCGCCGGACAAGTTGAACACCTGGTAGTTGCCATGCGGCGGTTGCCCGCTGCCGACACTGCTCCATGCGTCTCGCAGTCCAGGTCTGAAATTTTTGGACTGCGACCGTGTTTTCGAATCCTCCCACATGGGCACTACAACCTCCTCGATTCTTCAGCGCGCCTATTCCTGCCGCGCAGCCTATAGCATACCACTTGGCGTAGCATCCTGCCAGCGCGGCGCGGCGTCCCTGCGACGAGATACTGGCGAAATCGGCGTCCAGAGCCGTCTCCCCGCTTGCAAACACACTCCGCCGTGCATATCTTACTGTTCAGAAGTCATTGATTCACACCCAATTAGGGTCAACGCACCACCTTACCCCCTCATTTTCTATGCCTGGACTACTAAAAGAGGGCGGCAAAGCCGCCTCGCTTATCGAGGAGATGCGCAAGAAAGGCACGCTCCCCGCTCTCACGAAGAACGTCCAGGACATCATGCAGTTGACGAGCCAGTCCGAGACCAGCGCGATGGAACTCGCCACCGTCATCATGCGCGACTGCGGCCTGACCTCCAATCTGCTCGCCACCGCCAACTCCATCTACTATCGTCGCATCTACGCCATCAAAACCGTTTCCTCAGCGGTTTCGCTCCTCGGCTTCGAGAAGGTCCGCTCCCTCGCCCTCGGGCTCTCGATCTTCAAGGAGTTCATGAAGACTCCCAGGGATCAGAAGCTGGCGCGTCTCTACGCCAGCAGCTATTTCGCCGGATCCTTCGCCATGTCGCTCTCCCGGCAGTTCAAATGCTCGAACCCGGAGGAGATGTTCGTGGCCGGACTGCTCTCCAACCTTCCTCTGATCGCCTTGGCAAACAGCTATCCGGAGCGCTTCATCACATTCGACCAGTTCTGCAAAGGGGGCACCATGACGCCGAGCCAGGCGTGCCTTCGGGTCTTCGACGTGGACTACGAGGAGTTGTGTCGCCTGCTCTCCGAGTCCTACAATCTGCAGGGCAAGGTCGCCGAGATGCTCACCACCGGCCAGAAAAAAACACCCGACCCCCTCCTTGCCCTCGTCCAGGAGGCCGGAACGATATCGAACATGCTGTTCGGGGAAAAGCCAGGAGGCAAGGAGGGCATCGAATCGTCCAACGCCCGTCTCAAGGCCATCCTGAAGAACGAGAAGTTCTCCGTTAGCAGCTTCATCAATTCCGCCTGCGAGGAGGATGACAACATCACCCGATATTTCCATCTTGAGAAGGACGATGTCGAGATGATGGTGAAAGTGCTCGAGTGGGGCAAGGCCAGCCCGGTTGAGCTGACCGCCAAGCTGGCGTTCGGCGAGAAGACCGAGCAGGAGCAGCGCCGCGAGGAGGCGCCCGAGTCGCTCATCGGCCATTTCTTCACCGAACTGATGATCTGTCACAAGCAGAATGTCGACATCAACCAAGTCCTGATGCTCGCCCAGGAGGCGCTCTACCGCTGCCTCACTCCCGCGGAGGTTTTCATGGCGCTGCTCGACAAGCGAACCAAGACGATCGTCGGCCGCTTCTACACCGGATCGAACCCCATGCTTGACGCCAGCGATTTCCGCTTCAACATGATCGAGGAAGTCTCCCCTCTGATCGACTGCCTCAACACGAAAGTCGGCGGGCACGTGCAGATCGACGGCAAAGGCTATTTTCTCCCCCGCGCGGCCCAGCGTCTCAACCTCAAGGACATCATCTTCTCACCCATCATCGTCATGGACAAGGCGATTGGGCTCTACCTTGTGGGACGTGTCACCAGCACCCCGTTCGACGAACGGGAGCAGGCCTGGTTCGAACAGATCATCCAACACGTCGAGAAGGCGTTCGACCGCACGGCCAGAGTCGGCACCTCAGCGGGTGCCTCGCCGTTGAACACGCCCTTATGACGAAGCGTGTGCCATACGTCAGATTCGTCAGCCTCGGCTGTGCCAAAAATTTCGTGGACACCGAAGTGATGGCCGCCTCCTTGGCGGTCGACGGCATCGGCTTGACCGACGGGACGGACGAGGCGGACGCCACGGTCATCAACACCTGCGCCTTCATCCCCCCCGCCCGCGGCGAAGCTCTTACGCACATCAAGGAGGCGCTCGCATGGAAGGCCGCCGCTCCCCGGAAAAACCGCAAGGTTATCGTCTGCGGCTGCCTGCCGCAATGGGACAAGGATGGGGCGATCAAAGCCGAATTGACAGACGTCGATCTGTGGCTTGGTCCCGACGAATCGCCGAAGCTCAGCACGCATCTCCGCCGCCTCTTCGAAGGCCATGCGGCCGACAATGGCGCCACCTCATCACCATCCACGCCCCACTTCCTCTACGATCATCGCACCCCCCGGCTCCAACTCACGCCGCCACACTACGCCTACATCAAGATAGCTGATGGCTGTGACAATCACTGCTCCTACTGCTCCATCCCCTCCATCCGCGGCCACTTGCGCTGCCGCTCGATGGATTCCGTGGTAGAGGAGGCCCACAACCTCATCCGCAACGGCGTAAAGGAGCTCATCCTCGTCGCCCAGGACACCACCGCCTTCGGCAAGATGAAGGGCGGCAAGAATAGAGAAACGCTGGCCGAGCTGCTACGACGCCTTGACGCCATCGACGGGACGTTCTGGATCAGAACGCATTTCCTACACCCGTCCGGTATCACGGACGAGCTCATCGACGTCTTTGCCGGGGCACACCACATCATTACCTACGCCGACATGCCATTACAGCACATCGCAGGAAAGATTCTGAAGGCGATGAACCGGAAGGTGGAGGCGCGCCGCATCAAGGAGATCATCACCGCGCTCCGTGCGCGGATTCCGCGGATCGCCATACGGACGACCTTCATCGTCGGATTCCCGGGGGAGTCCGAAGCAGACTTCGCCGAACTTGCGGACTTCGTCGCCGAAACCCGTTTCGAGCGCGTCGGCGTCTTCCCCTACCATGCGGAGCCTGGCACCCCCGCCGCCACTCTTCCCGGCTGCGTGCCCACGGAACTGGCGGAGACGCGCCAACGGATGATCAGCGAAATTCACGAGCGAAACTCCCGCCGCCTCAACAAATCTCTCCAAGGAAAGCGTATCGAAGTCCTGCTGGACTCGTCGCGCGGGAACAAATTTATCGGACGCACCTACATGGACTCGCCTGAGATAGACAACACCGTCGAAGTCTCCTCGAGATCCTCCCGACTCGCCATCGGCCAATTCGCCTCGGTCGAGATCACCGGCTCCACCGCCTTCTCCCTTAAAGCCAAACTGTAGTTTTACTGCGTATAATTTCACAATTGACCATGAAATCATACGCAGTAAAAACTATATTGTCGGCTTTCCGTTCGATAGGGTTTAGCACATTAGAAAAAGGAATTGGCTGCCATGGAAAGAGGCTGGGGTACGAAGTGTGACGGTTCGGCGTTCGACGAAGCGACGATCGAGGCGGTCTGGCAGAAGGGCAACAACAATCGGGCCGCGGCTTTCAGAAAAGACCCTTGTGGGGCTTCCATCAACAAAGCCAAGTATGGAAAGTCGGCCCCGTGGGGCTGGGAGATCGACCACATCAAACCCGTCGCGAAAGGCGGCACCGACGACATCTCCAACCTGCAGCCGCTCCATTGGGAGAACAACCGCTCCAAAGCCGACTCCACCACCGGCTGGGCCTGCAAGATCAAGCAGTGAGAAGCCAGAGGAGGGTCTCCTGCGAACACCCCTTAGTTCTTCGCAGGAAATGCTCCGCCTCCTGCCGCCGGGGATTTTCCCAAAGGTGGGACGAAACTTGGCCGCAGTGCCGAGATTGAACCCCATGAGGCACTATTTCCCCAAGACGACGAACGGGAAGAGATCTGGTCTTCCGTACGGCTCCTCTCCGGAGGGCAGCAGCGTCAGGCAACGTTTGCGGTAGTCGCCGTCGTTCTCGTTGACGACGAGCGCGAAGCCAAAGACGGTTCCCTCGGCGAGGGTGACCGGTATGATTTGGCGGGCGGGGATCGCCATCTCGCAGACATAGCCGTCGGCGGTGGTCTTGAACGCCGTCTTGATCTCAGTGACGTTGCCGGTCTTGAGGAAGGCGACCTGCTGTTCAGGGGCGAGGTCACGCCAGACGACAGGCTCCGAGCCACCGCCACACCAGACGGTGAGCGACTGGTCTTCGAAGTCATACCCCTTGCTCGTCTTGCAGCGTCCGTTGGCCCAGCTGTCGAAGTAGATTTGGAGGCCATCGCCCGTGTAGCCCATCGCCCCCGCGTCCTTCGCGGCGGGATGGACGTCGTCGTCCTTGACCTCGACGGCGAGGTAGAAGAAATTCCCGTCCCATGCTGTCCTCACGGTCGCCGACAAGTCGTTCTCGCCATTCCATTTGGGCGTTTCGGAAAACTTCTCTTTGTCCTTCGTCGACGGGGCGTGGTCGTGAAGGCGTGTCGGCATTTTGAAGGAGGCATTGGCCGGCCAGTCGGCAAGATCCCCGTCGATCCGCAGCGGCGTGGCGGCCTTGGGCGTTGTAATGATCGAGACCTGGAGCGGGTTCTCGATGGCGGGCTTCCCGTCGGCTGGAGTGAACTTCGCGACGAGGTCGATTTCGGCGAGGGCGGCAGGGGGCGCGCCGCTCTTCACCTTTACCTTCCACTCCTCCTTCGGCTTGAGACTCAGAGGCGACTCGGCGGCTATATTGCCGCCGACTGCCACGCTCATCGTTTCCGCCATCGGCCGCGAGAGCAGATTGCGGGCGGCCACCTCCACCTCGTCCGGTGAGGAGGCGCGGGCGTAGACGTGCAACGGATTCGATTTCCCATCAAGGACCTCCACCTTGGCCACCGCCTCGGCGAACGCCGTGGCGGAGGTCTCCGGAGTTCCCCGCAGGAACATCGGGAAGGAGGTGATGCGACGAGTCGTGGCGTCTTTCAGCGGCGCCGACTTGCCCAACATGTCGATCGCCTCGACCCCCTCGGGCAAAGCGGAGAAGTTGGCGAGGGGGCCCTCGGCGCTGCCGTTGTCGACGGCGATCGACGACGCCCACAGCGCCGCCACCGGCCTCTTGGACGACGAATCTTCGAAGACGTAGCAGTTGAGCCCCTCCCCCAAGTTGACATCAGCCTTGAACACCGACGAACCGAGCAGCGTCCCGAGCGTGTTCGGAGCGAAGGCGGAGGCCGTCGGCGTCATGTCGATGTCAAGGTAGGAGTTGTTTTTAAACCCCCAGTCGACGAAGAGTTTGATACGGTCTCCGTACTTGAGCGCGGCCAGCCAACTGCGCATGGTGTAGGCGGCGCAAATCTTCTCCCCCCAGCCGATGTCATAGGAGAAGTTGCCGCAACGGTAGTGGTCGCTTGAGCAGCCCTTGTGCGAGTTGAGCTTGTACGGGGGCAGAATGTAGTTGCTGCTGTAGATGCCTTCGGTGAACCAGATCTCCGGCTTCGCGCCGCCGTAGTGGCGGTCCACCGCGGCGACGCAGGTGGCGATGTCGGCGTCGAGGTTCGGATCCTCCGGCCGCGCCCGGTACGGGTGGATCGCCACAATGTCGCACAGTCCGGCCCCGCCCGCCGCCAGGAACTCATCGATGAACTTGATTCCGCTGGGCGGATGCATGTCGCAGGGATCGGGCGTCATGATCTTGGCGTGGGGATTGGCGCGGCGGATCCCCTTGCAGGCCGCGCCGATCAGCTTCACCAGATCCTCCATCGGATTCGTCTTCCGCTTCCAGAACATCGATCCACAGTTCGGCTCGTTGAACGTCTTCCAGTAGGTGATCTCAGGATATTGGCTCGCTTTGAAGAACGCGTTCTCCTCGAAGGTTTTAAGAACTTCCTCCGTCACCGGCGGCAGCGGGGCGTCGGACAAGGAGTATTTCCCCGATTTGTCGCCGCTGTCGAAGATGGAGGAGAAGTTCAGGATGTCGAAATCGGCGAGTGTCTTCAGGTAGGGATGGCTGGGAGGGTCGAAGTTAATCTCGGAGCCAATGCCCACCCATGTGTAAAAGGCGAGAAGCTTGCGCCAGTCGCCATTGCGCGGCGACCCGAGTTCGCAGAAGAGAAGCTTGTTGGCGTGCTTTCCGGCAAGGTTTGGCATGACGGCGACTCGGTCGAAGCTTCGGTCCTCGAAGCCGTCCGCCGTCTTGATGGCACTCGTCACGAGGTACAGCCCGTTGGGAAGCCCATCGAGCCAGACGACCGGCAGCGTGGCGGAACGGTCGGCGCCGATCGTGAACGGAGTCGTCTCCGTCCTCAGCGTCTCCCCGAAGAAGTTGGTCAGGACGGAGGTGATCTCCCCCTTGGCTCCAGGGGCACCGCTGACCTCGAACCGCGCGCCGGTCTTCTCGCCGGGCTCGAAGAGGTTGCCATGACGGTTGGTCGTTAGGTTAAGCGAGGCAGGCTTGCAGACAAAGTCGGTCATCGGGCCTTTCTCGAGCTGCACGGCGTCGATCC
>CAYTFM010000301.1:0-11283 GCA_964436735.1 uncultured Victivallales bacterium
TGCTGACAAGTCCGCGCACGAGGCCGGTCGTCGCCTTTGTAAGATCTGCGAGAACACACGAGCATGCGGTCCGCTCCACCAGATCATCACAGACCACCACCGGAACGTCATAGTTTTTGAGGGAACGCAGGAACTCCTCGGAGGGATGCCCGCTGACCAGTGTGCCATCAACGCGGTTCTCCGCAAGAAAAGCCAGCGGTGAAGGTTCTTTCGCCGCGTGCTGGCTGAACTCGAGATGGACATGCAATCCACGGAGAGAAGCCTGGAAGGCGACTCTGCGGATGAGGGCGTCCTGGTAGGGGTCGTCGGGACGGTCGCCCAAGGAACTGCAGACCACGAATCCGATCGCGCGCTTCAGCCCTCGACGCAATGGGGATGGCCGATACCCAAGACGCCTCGCCGTCTCAAGAATCTTGCGCCGCTGCCGCTCACTTATGCGCCGCTCTCCCGCCAGACCGCGCGACACGGTGCTCGGATCCACTCCCAACCGGGCGGCGATGTCTCTGATGCTTACCTTTCTCTCTCCCATGCTTCCCTCAGGTTTCCCATGCTTTTCGAGGTCTCACGTCGCCCCCTCGCATTCCCACGAGTTCATCGCCGCCTTCAGCGGAAGAAGATTCGAATCACGCCGTGGCCTGGTCGAACATCCGCGCCATCGCGAGCAACGGATTGTGCCCTAGGTAGTCTCGGCAAGGCGTATTGTTCTGCGTGTGAGGCTTACGCTGGACCTTCAACTGATCTCCGCCATCTGAGTGATAGAATTCCCAAATAGTACCTGTGCGCCCGAATTGGCGCGCGGAGTCATCCAGCGCCATCTCGAGGAGTTGCACGGCGGCGGCGGTCCGCCCATACCGGACACACCCCTTGGCCGCCCAGAAGGTCATGCTGTTCCAGGCAGGCCCGCGCCACATGCGCATCTCAAATCGCGGGTCGGACATGGCGACGGTGGTGATGGGATGCGCGGCAAGGAAGCGATCGGGATTGAGCAGGTTGTCGTCAATAACCCGCCGGGCCTGCTCAGCCGTGGCGGCGCCCACCACGACCGGCCACACCCCCTCGAAGGCAAGACAGCGTTTCGACGGATCGCCAGCCGCCCAAATGTCATGAAAGAAACCGGTCTCTTCAGAGTACAACCGCTCCTGGATGAACGCCTTGAGGCCGTCCGCCTTCGCGCACCATGCCGCCGGATCCCCGCCGAGCGCGGCCGCCCAGCGGGCGGCGCACTCGTACAGCGCATAGACATGGGACGTGGCATCCACGCAGGCGTGCGATCCGGTCTTCACGTCGATGAACCGAATCCCCTCGTCGACGCCGCTCTCCCAGTCATTGGTAAGAATGTCGAGGTAATAGAAACCTTCGGGCTCGGCCTTCCTTTTCGTCTCGAACCAGCGGATCTGCCTTGTCAGGTGGTCGAAGCAGAGCCCCAGGAGCTCCTGGGATCCGCATGCCGCGGCATAGGCGTCGACGGCGTATATCCATACCGGCGGATGCCCGAAGATGGTGGAGAAGTCCGGAGGGGTGTTCTTCATCCACACCACTCCCGGAATCAAACCATCCTCCTGCTGCCCCGCCAGATTGTTGAGAAGTTGCTCCCGCGCATGCTCCAGCTCGACGGGCAGGACATCGAAAATGGCGTGAATGATATCCCAATGGCCGAACGCCGGACCATAGCAGTAGCCGGGACCGATATTCTCCCAGGCGTAGGGCATGTGCCCCTTGGGAGGATGCACGCTCTTCCGGTGCAACTCGGCGACATACCTCAACATGGCGCGCCACGACGGCTTGCCAATCCGCCCCGCCTCTTCTTTCAACCTTTCGAATCGCATGGTGGTCCTTCTTTATTTCGAATTATGAGCGAAGAACTTAACCGGCTTCGCCGGGACACCACGTTCTTCCCTGGATACACATCCCATTGCGGGGCGTTCAACACACCATCGAAAAGGACTGCGTCATTCAATTGAAAGTAACAACACATCAAGCTTCTTCATCGTGATCTTGTCCGCCTCGACTGGCTTGGCCGAAATCATGTTCAACGCCGTCCTCACTTTGACGCCTTCCTTCATGAGCGTGACAACACGGTCTTTGGTGTCGAGGTTGAGAAGATAGGTGAGGTAGCCACCCCCGCGTCTCACTGTCCGCGACTCGATCTTGTCGGCGAACCCGCCGTCGGTATCGAGGACGCGCACGGGACGCGCGACACCGGCTTTCGTCATCCGTTCCTCAGTCTCCACGCGGTACTGCTCGCGGCTCATTGCGGCGGCACAGTGGACGGACGGACACTTCTTGAGTTCTGAGATGTCGCGCGGCTCGCCGCGCTCCGAGAAGGCGAGCGGCTCCTCGCCGACCAGTAGCAGCGCGCCTCCCGCTCGGGCGTAGGCGAGCAGCGCGGCATACGCAGCGTCGCCCACATAGGGGGCGTACGGCACGACGATCAGGGCCGTGTCGGCCGGAACGCCCTTCGCCGCCTGCGTGTCAGTCAGGAAGCGCACCTGGCTATCGAGGAAGCACAGGCCCTCGTACGCCGTGGCGAGCTCTTTGCTGTACCGGGAGGAAAGTAACCGGGACGGTTCGGCGAAGAAAAGCTTTACGCGGCTGTCGGACTGCGCAAACGGCACAACGTCTTTGGCGAGGCGCCTGAGCGCGAGACTCGCCTGGGCGTGCGCATTCAGGACATGGGGCATGGTGAGAATCGAACCAAAGAACTCTCGCGCTGGCTCAAGATCGGGAAGGGTGATTCCCCAGTAGCGCGACCAAAACCATGTCTCCATGCCGCGCAGACCGTGCAAATAGGCGTGCCACATGGCGGCGTTCACATATTCCGCCGACATGACGCCCGTGTTGCCTTCTTCGGACAATGCGGTGTTGATGCCGATACCGTGCCACTCGCTATCGAAAATGGGCTTCCCGGGGGCGATCGACTTGTAGAAGTCAAATCCCATACCCTGCGCCCGGAACTCCATCGCATATCCGGCGGAGGAGCCCTCGCGCACGCTCATGTCAACGCCCATCACATCCATCACCGGCTCGAGCAGTTCGTAGTTGATTCCCCCGTCGTTAGCAAGCCAGGTGACGTGTTAGACGTCCCAGTAGTTGCTCATCAATTTGATGTGCACAACCGCTTTGGGATCGTTCTCCTTCGTGGCTGCGCGGATGTTCATGAACATGTCGGTGATGCGTTCATGGTTGAAACGGAACCAGTCGTAGCGCTGCGCCGGCGTTCCCGTCGTGCTCTTCTCCACCTCGCTAAAATCAGCATAGCTCTTCTTGTAAAGTCGGTTAAGTTTCGCCAGATCGCCGCCATACGCCTTGCGTAGCCAGGGGATGAACTTCGCCTTCGTATGGCTGGTGAAGGAGTTGAATCTCGGCTCGTTATGGAGGTTGTACATGATCATGGGCACCGTTGTCCCGTTGTACGGGGCAAGAGCCCTTGCGACGGATGCGTGGATGAGCGTGTCGTATGTGCGGATGAACGGATGGTCAGGGTCCGAGCCATTGAAGTGGTTTCCCTTCGCCTCTATTGATGGATCGAGCTTGAGCATCCACTGCGGAATGCAGTTTTGGTTCCAGAGCATGAAAAGGAAATCGGCAGCAACACCGGGGTGCTTCTTCAACGTCTCGACCATCCGGTTCGTCTGCATCGACAGCGGGGTCTCCACCTCGTCCTCGTAAAACTGCTTCTTGATGGAACCACCCCAGTAGCTGCCGTTGCAATTGGCGCCAAGCCCCTCCCGCCAGCCCTTGTCGACCCTTCCTTCGTCGAAGAAGCAGAAACCAATAAGGAACACCGGTGCGCCGCTCTTGTTGACGAAGGAGCCGTCCTTGATGACAAGCCCCTCCTGCGTGTCGTCGAGAGGCGCGGCGACGCGCGCGCCATCCTGTCCCCCGAGCTCTTTCACCGCGGCCTCGCAGAGATCCAAGCATTTCACCATCTCGCCGTAGGCGAGAGCGAAGGGGCCACCAGGAATGTACTGATAGAAGACGCGGAAGAACGCCTCATTGCCTGGCTCGTAGTTGAGGGTTTTCACGCCTTTCGCCATAAGATCGCCGATCTCATTCTTGCCAAGCTGGCCGGCTTTCCCGGCGGCAATGTCGTCGTCGACGTATTTAAGAAAAACCTTGCACGTCGTGAGCACCGCCAGGGCCGACAACGTGTCGCCCCCCTTCCCCTTGACCTCCTCGATGCGGGACTCGAGTTCTTTCACTCGCTCCGTCAACAACGTCTTCTTCTCGGAGATCATGCCAATCCAGCGCTCGGGGGGCGTGTCATCCTTTCCCGCCTCGGGAATCCTCTCGATCTTCAGGTCGTCCACCCACAGGGTGCCCGTGCAGCAGAAAAGCGTCGCCCAGACTCGCAGGAACGCCACGCCGGTGTCACGTCGCGGCACGTTGATCACCTTCTCCACATATCTCCAGTCGCATGTGCCCTCAAACCCTCCCGGGCCATCATGATACTTCCATTCCTTGTGTATGATGTTCCGCTTGTCAGCAGTGTAGAAGTCGACGATCAGCGCACCCTTGTTCCACGTATTAAGATCATCGCTTTTGATGTTCTCGTACTTCACCCAGCAGCTGACCTTGATTTTCCCGCCTTCATAGGGGTAGTACGCTGACGTCATCACCTTGTTGTCATCGGGGATGAACGCGGACGTCGACAGTTTCAGCGAATGCGCCCCTCATGAGCGGTAGTGCCGTCATGCTCGACGGTCAGGGCGGGGCTCATCACCTTCCACAACTGTCTTTCGTTCTTGGTCGGATCCTGTTCGAAGCCCTCGTAGAAGATGATATCACCTTTACCGGTCTCAAGGGCTATATCGACTGAACCGGCACCAATCTGGCGGCAACTGACGGCAAGCGCCACAACGAACGACACACAGGTTGCAAATCGCATAGACACGGAGGCCTCCCTATTATTTCATATGATCGAAGTAGACATCAGACCAGCTGTGGTCCAGCACATCAGGCATGATCACGAACGACGCGTGCCCGTCGCCAAAGAGGTAGTTGTCGCCATTGCCGTGGTTCTTCCGATGGGAGGCGATCCAATTGGTGGGAGTGTCCGACCAGATCACGTTGCCTGCAGAACCGCCACCGAGAAACACTTTCTGCGAAATGGCGTTGATCTTTGTCATCCTCACAGGGTAATACGCCGGCCCGTACAAACCAGCCCAATAGCTGCTGTAGGTGTATGGCATCCCATAGGTATACCCCCAGTACGGGGCCGGATCCGCCGGACATTCGAAGATCAGCGGATTGCCATACCGCGACCCGTTGGGGTTACCCCGGTCCGTGCCTTTGCATTTGTTGCTTTCAGGGGCGGGAGGGAAATAATCCTTCACCAGCTTCATCCAGGATATGTTAGTCCCGCTCCCGCTCCACGCATCGGGCATCCAACTGTTGTTGTCATCCACATACTGCATCAGCCCCCCGTTGTAGATCTGCTTAAGCTGATTCAGGCAGGTGATGCCCCAGGCCGCCTTCCGAGCGTTGGCGAGCACAGGCAAAAGCAGCGACGCGAGGATGGCAATGATCGCAATGACCACAAGCAACTCAATGAGGGTAAACGGTCGACGCATGGCTTTCCGCATTAGAGCACTCCTTGTTGATTCCGACTTCCGCATGCGCCATCACGGCTCCTTCCGGCCCGTGGACGCGCCACGACTGTCGCCATGGCTGCTCATGTGATGCTCACATTATAGCGCATCTGTTGCGCATTGTCAACAACAGAATTCCCGCCGCCCGCGGAAGCGTTATCGCTGAAGATGAGGTACAGTATCCGACAGGCGCTGAAATCCCCGACTGCGACGTTCATGCCGCAGAAGGCCATCAAACACGAAAGTGACCGCACATGACAAAAGCAAAGCCCGCGATCATCTGCCGCAAAGTCGACGCCGTCAATCTCGACGACTGGGAATCCCTCGACGCGCTTTTTTCCACTGCCGACTTCGCTCATTTCCAGCAAGGCTGGACCGAGCAACCAACGCCGGGATTCCGTCCGGCGAAGACGGCGGCGGCGTGGACGAGCGACGCGCTGGTCGTCTATGCGGAACTGTGCGACGACGACATCTACAACACGATGGCGGCGGACGACTTCAACAACATGGCGATCAACTTCGGCGACGTCTTCGAGATCTTCCTCCAACCCGCCGGCCAGGAGGCATATTACGAGATCCACGTTGCGCCGAACAACCACAAATTCCAGCTGCGCCTTCCCTGCGTCAACGCCTTCAAGAAACTGAAGGATCAATTCAAATCCTCCGAAGAGATGTTCGAGTCGTTCAAGGTGTGGAAGCCGGTGGTGGACAGCCGCGTGCGCATCGACGCCGCGGCGAGGAAGTGGTGGGTGGCCGTCAAGATCCCGCTCTCGATGCTGGCGGAGAACGTCCCCGCCGCGGCCGGCGCGAAATGGCTCTTCTCCTTCTGCCGCTACGACTACACGCGGCCGGGCACGGAGCCGACCTACTCCTCAACCTCCCCGCACTCGGCCATCAACTACCACCTCGTCCACGAGTACGGAACGATGGAACTCCGATAAGCGAGGCGGACCACCTTCCGCCCGATGCCCTGACAACAGGAATGCTCAAGACATCGCGCGGATTCGACGGCGACAAGCACCGCTTCGCCTACCAGCGGTAGAAGCGGTAGGGGTCATCGCCGTTGTCAAAGTCGTCTCGGTAGTCCGGATGGTAGAAACCCTTCACCTCCGGTGGGTTCTTCAAGCCGATGAAGATGTCATCCGCGGGGCTGCTGAAGCCGCCGCCGCCGAAATGATCCCAGACGCGGACGGCGACCGTATGCGTCCCCGTCGTGAGCTTGGCCGACGGGGGCACGTAGCGCCGCGGCACGTTCCATCCTTTTATAGCCCCGACCTCGACACCGTCGATGAAGGTGTTGTCGAAGTCGTCGACCGCCCCGAGCGAGAGCACAAGCTCCTGTCCCGCCCAGTTCGCCGGCACGTCGAAGGTTCTGCGGAACACAGCCTCGCCGTCCGCATGCGCCCACTCACCGCCGTACGACTCCCAACACTCGCCCTTGCCGACCGGATAGCCTTTCCACGACGAGTCGTCGAACGCCGTCTTGACGGCCACCTTCGCCTCCTCGGTGAAACCGGCGTCGGGCTGCGGCTTGTCGGGAGCCTCCGCCTCAGACACCACCTTGGTGAGTTTCGCCTTCCATGTCCCCGCCAGGCTTATCCGTGAGGCATTCCTCTCGTTCGCGAACGTGAACACCCGCTTGTCCATCTCAAACGTGGCGCCGAGGTTGGCGAGGAGTTGCGAGAGCGTCCGTGTTTGACGCCACCGCGTGAAACGGCAGTATGGCTTCGCGGCGACATCGAACAGCTCCGGATCCGCCTGGCAAGCAATGGTCTTCCCGTCCCCGCTCCGCGCCAACAGCCCGTCGGCGGCGGCCACGAGGCCATCCCCAGGCTGCAGAACGTCCGCCGTGGCGTTGACGCGCCAGTGGAGGTCCGACGGACTGAGTCCCCGAGCCTCGGACCAGTTCGGCACATTGATCGATCCATGGAAGTCCTTCACCAATACCAGCAACTCTTTCCGCGCGCCGGGCAGCAGGAATATTCTGCCAACGGGTTTGACTTTCAGATCCGCTCCGGGACCAAGTATGGTCAACTCGGCGTCACGCTCGCCTTGGGCGGATTTTCGATACCCCGCGCCGAGCAGTTTCAAAAGCCGCTCGCCCTTCTCGTCGCCCACGTAGACCACGTCCTTCGCCCGCGGGGTGACGGGCGTGTTAGCGGCATGTTCAATAATGCCCCGCGCGAGTTCCGCGGCGGCGGCGTCCTTCTGCCAGTGGTCCTCGAGATCGAGCGAGCAGAGGATGACCTTGCCGGCTCCGTAGTCGAGCTCCATGAGCGGCGAGTACTGCAGATCGAACTCGCATTCGAGTATCGGCGTCCAACCGCCGAGGTGGGGCTTCTCGAACGACGATGTCGCGACGACGCCCTTGGAACCCCAGTAATAGCCGTAGAAGGGAAGGCCGTGCTTGCCGATCTTCATCTGATCGCGCGTCGGATATGGTTCTACCAACGAACTCTCGCCCGCCCAGTCCCGGAGATCCTCGTCGTCACAGCCGATCATCACGGGATGGTCGTCCCGCACCATGAAAACCTGCCGCGAGCGAATGCCGCACATGCGGAAGCCCCAGTTCTCACGGACGACCTCGGGATCCTGCGCCATCACCAGGACGCTACCCCCACTTTTCACAAACTCCTCCATCTTCTCCGGCAGAGTCCCGCCCTGCTCAAGAGCCTTCCGCCCGATCACAAGCAACGGCACCGACGCGCCACCGGCAAGACTACCCGCGGCGTAGTCGATTGCGGAGACTTGCAATCCGTCAAGCATGCGCCTCGTGTCACCTTTCTGATCGAGGGCAATGACGGTACGGCTGACCGACGACTTGCTCGACGGCCTGAAAACCCGGAAGCGGAAGGAGTCCTCAAGCGACTTCCCTCCGATCACGGCGGAGAGTTTGATCACGCCGTCGGCTTTACGCGGCAGCGACACTTCTTTGATCTTCTCCGGCGCGGCGAACTCGAACGGGACGAACAGCGTCTCGCCCGGTTTGATCTGTCCTTTCTTTTGAAACGAGAAGCACTCCTTGCCGGCGACGCTGACTTGGATGGCGAGTTCGAATGTTTTCTCGACGCGGCTGTCATTGAGGAGGGCGGCCTGCTTCGCGATCATCCGCCCGCTGGTGAACGAGTGGTCCTTGCTGGTGAACGATTCGGGCGGGCCGGCGATCCAGGCGAGCAGGTCGGAGTTGTTCTCCTTGAACGCCTTGCCCGCGGGAAGGATCGTCTGCGACGGCGCGCGCATCGGCTCGAGCGAACCGCGGCGGTCCTTGGCGAGATACAGTCCCCTCGCCCCCGGCTGGAACGGCGGAAGAGCAACCTCCTCGTCGCCGGCGGATTCGTTTTTGAAGGCGTGCCCGGAGTTCCACGGCAGCATCCCGCCGCTGAGCCCCCATGTCCGCCAAGAGCGCCACACGCCTTGGATGTCCTTGGCGAGGAGTTTCTGGAAGGCGGCCTGCTCGTGGATCACGGGCTGGCGCTGGCGCCACAGATTGTCGGGCGTCTTCGGATCGAGGTCGCCCGGCTTCTTCAACCCCTCGATGATACCTTTGCGGTACGAGTCCTCCTCAAGAGCGTAGGCCTCGCGCCCGAGACTGCCCGCGCAGAACTCGGTGACCCACGGCTCGCTCTGGTCGGCGTTGGAGTGTCCAGAGCGGGAGCGGCGGAATGTCAGGTTGATGGGCATCTCGAACTCGACGGCGAAATAGGGCAATTCGCCCTTGGTCGCCCAATCGCTAAGGTAGTCCTCGCGCTCCTGCAGCGGCGTGAGGTTCAGGTACAGGTTGCAGGTGTGGAGATCGCCGACGTAGGCGCCTTGATGCGTGAAGACGGGACGGGTCGGGTCGACCTTCTTGATCATGGCGATCCCCTCGGTCCCGCGGTCGGCGTTCCGCCGCCATCCCTTGTCGGTGTCGAAGTAGCCAGTCCGTCCAACGTGCCGCGGATCCATGTCCTCCTTGTTGCCGAAGAAGTTGCCGCTGGTGCCCCACATGATGTACGAGGGATGGTTGCGTTGACGCCGGAGATCCGCCGCCATGCGCCGCTCGTAGCCCTCCTTGACTCCGGGCTTGTCCCATTTCATGATGTCGTTGTTCAGGTGCATGGCGACGCCGGAGAGCAGGAAGCCCTTGCGGTCGGCGCGGCGCGCCAGCGTCTCGTTGCCGACGGGGAACCAGACGCTGCGCTCGGCGGCGTTCTCGGGCCACTGCTCGGAGAAGTTGAATCCCTGCGCGCGGACGGCGGCGAGCCAGGCGTCGGCCTCCGTCTCCGTCTTGGCGAAGCGCGCGCTTTCCGCAAGGCAGGGACGCAGCCTGATGGGCAGGCCGTTCAGTTTGTAGTACCGCCCCTCGATCCAGAACTCGCGGAAGCCGAACTCCTGCGCGTACTCGTCTTTGACGCCGGCGCCGTCGGCGGAAAAACGGCAGGTGTAAAGATTCGGAGCGTCGAGATCCCACAACCGCGGATCGTCCCACGGCCACGACACCTCCACGACCTGGAGGGCGGCCTTCCTCACGCTCGCGGTCGCCGTGAAGCGCCGCTCCTGCTTTCCCGACTCGTCGAGCATAACGGCGGCGACCGCCACCTCGCCGTCCTCGGGAACATCCACCAGCTCGGCCTCGACGGCGACCCGGCGCTCCCGCCACGAGGTTTTCACGAACAGGTCGCCGATATGCGCACCTTTCGGCCGCCCGATCAGCGTCACGTCGCCGGTCAGTCCGCGCGAATGCAGCACCGCCTGCGACTTCGAGACCTGACGGTCGAACGTCTCCATGAACTGCACAAGCTCGCCAGCTTCCGGCACCGCCGCCACGAAAACCGTCAGCACCGCATCCTTCCCCGGCATGACGAACGGCGTGATGTCGACCTGCCCCGCCGGCCACTCGACCTTTCCCGCCTCCGCGCCGTCCACATACACCTTGGCGTCGGTGGAGACCCAGGCGAAATCCAGGATGACAGACCGTCCCGTCCATGATTCAGGAATGCGTATCGTCCTCTCGTAAAAAGCCTTGTTGAACTCCTTGCCAAACTCGGAATTCCATTTCGCCCAGACCTCGCCCTCGCCTTTGACCACCTCGGCGACGCCGCAACCGCTCCAATGCTGACTCCGCGACCACGAACCGGGAACCCGCAGGTAGCCCCATGGGATGTCCTTCTTCTCGGCGACGGGCGTGAACTTCCACCAGCCGTTGAGGCAGATCACCGAACGGACCGCCGAGACCTTCTCCTCGGGGGCCTGACGCCATGCGGCCTGCTCGCTTTCAGGCAAGGCCGCGGGTTGCTTCGCCGGCGTCGGCAGGGCGACCTTGGCGGTCGACGACTTGGGAACGGCGACCGGAACCGACTCCTTCGTCACCCTCGGCTCAGCCACCCGTGCGCCGCTCGAGCAGGAAATCATAAGGGCGGCGCACGCGGCGATGCCAAGGATGAGCATTACGCACACGCGGACTCCAATTCTTCTTTTCATGCGAATTCCTTTCTGTTCCCGACACCTGTGGCTTCTCTGACAAGTAATTTCACAAACTGGCTTCCGCCAGCGTCTATGAAATGAATTATCGAAAAACTCCGGTGTCGGAGAAAGGAACCGCGCCTCCTATGAAACTAACCACCACAAAGCCAACGTGCGCCCACGGGAGCGCGGCGGAGCCGGACGCTCCCCGCGTCATTCCCGGGAGCGGTGGTGTTTCTCTCATGGTTGA
>CAYTFM010000302.1:0-11274 GCA_964436735.1 uncultured Victivallales bacterium
GAGCTCTCCGGCGACCGTAAACGCTTTGACGGCAATACCAAACCTCACCTCCACTTCAGATGCGAGCAATGCGAGAGAGTCACCGACGTCTTCACTGACAAGATGGCGGCGATAGAGCACATCATCAATTCCATCCAGCCCGACGCCCATCGTATCGACAGCTTCTACATTGAACTCAAGGGCGTTTGCAAACAGTGTGCCGCGCAGTAGATTTATTTATCACTTCATCTTGTTCTACTTTACAGACGTCTGATGCTCAGCGGCTCCACTTGCCGCCGCGCGTTCAAACTCGAAAACAACAAGGTTTCCCTGAAACCTGAAACCAGTTTCTTAGGAGACGGCAAGCGAAATGGATTTTTTCGATCCGACTTCGGTTGTTCTTACGCTCTCGGAAACGGAAAAAACGGGAATTAATGAAGGAGGCCACCATGTCGAAGCCAAGTGAGGTCTACAAGTGCGAGAGTTGCGGAGCCATCGTTGAAGTGCTTGCCGGAGGAGCGGGTGTGCTCGTCTGCTGCGGCGAGGACATGAAGAACATGAAGGAGAACACCGTCGACGCATCCAAGGAGAAGCACATCCCCGTGGCCGAGAAATCAGCCGTCGGCACGAAAGTCAAAGTTGGTTCGGTGCCGCATCCGATGGAACCCGACCATTACATTGAGTGGGTCGAGGTCGTCAACGGCGAGTGGGTGAATTTCAAGGCGATGAAACCGGGCGAGAAGCCCGAGGCCGACTTCTATGTGCCGATGTCGCCGAAACTCGTCGTCAGAGCCTACTGCAACAAGCACGGTCTGTGGAGGGCGTAACCATGATCAGCGCGAAAATGCAGAAGGCGCTCAACGACCAGATCAACTTCGAGTTCTACTCGTCGTATTTATATCTCTCGATGAGCGCGTTCTTCAACAGGCAAAGCCTCTCCGGCTTCGGGAACTGGATGCGGGTCCAGACGCAGGAAGAGGGAGTCCATGCCATCAAGCTCTACGACTTCCTGTCAGAGCGCGACGGCAAGGTCGTCCTACAGACGATCAAACAGCCGCCGAACGACTGGAAAAGCCCGCTCGAGGTCTTCCAGCAGTCCTATGCGCACGAGCAGAAGGTGACCAGCAACTTCCACGAGATCACCGATCTCGCACTCAAGGAGAAGGACCACACCACGGCGACGTACGTCCAGTGGTTCATCAACGAGCAGATCGAGGAGGAGGCGAACGCCAAGAAAATCGTCGACCAACTCAAGATGATCAAATCCGATGTCAACGCCCTGCTGCTACTCGACCGCGAGCTCGGCGCCCGCGTCTTCACCATGCCCGCCGGTGCCACCATCGGCGCCGCCGCGGCCGCGCCCTAACCCACCCTCACCGGGAGACGGGGAAACCACACCTCACGGGGTTCCACCCCGTCTCCCCGCCAAAGGGCTTGGGAAGCCCTCTGGACACCCAACTTGGGCGTTCCAGCTTGACTTCGTCTGAGCTGAAACGCCCCAATTGTCATCGCCTGCGGCGAATGCTTCAAATATTTCCGCAGGAAATAGGCGATGCGCCAGCGTGCCGACCTCCGGACGAAGTACGGAGCGGCACGCTGGCTGTAGGGGATTCCAAAGGGATGCGTCCCTTTGGCGGGGCTTTGGGGTGGAACCCCATGAACTTTCCCGGAGTGGTACTCGCCTGATTTACCCGACGCTGGCGCCGCTGGGGCAGTCGCCTTCGACGCCGACGAGCCGCAGGCTGTCGCCTGTGTTGGCCGCCAGCAGCATGCCATTGGACTCCAGGCCGCGGATCTTGGCGGGCTTGAGGTTGGCCACCACGACGATGGCGCGGCCGACGACCTGCTCAGGAGTGTAGAACTTCGCGATGCCGGCGACGATCTGACGCTGCTCGGCACCGACCTCAACTTCAAGCCTGAGCAGTTTGTCGGCCCCTTCGACCTTCTCGGCCTTCAAGACCTTTGCGGTTTTCAGGCTGACCTTCCGGAAGTCGTCGATGCTGATGACCCCTTCGACCACATTTGCGGCCGGCTTCGCTTCCGCCTTGCCGCCTTTCTCCGGAGACTTCGCCTTCGCATCGACTGCGGCGGGCTTCTCCGTCGGCTCGATCTTGGGAAAAAGAACGCCAGGATCGTCGATCTTGGCGTCAGGGGGAATTCGTCCCCAGATCTTCACGTCCTCCATGAGCGTGACGCCGGGAGCCGGCTCGGGAGCGGCGATGGCTTTCCGTATCGCCTCGGTTTTCGCTGGCATAATGGGAGCGAGCAGTCCGGCGATGATGCGCAACGCCTCGGCGGCCGTGTTCAGAACGGTTCCAAGTCGTACACTGTCCCCCTGCTTGGCGAGTTTCCACGGGGCGGCCTTCTCGAGATACCTGTTCCCCGCGCGGACCGCCGCCATCACCGCCTCGACGCCCTTGTTGAGGCGCAGCGAGTCGACAGCCTCCTCCATGGCGGACACGGCCGCCACCACTGCCTGCTTGAACTCCGTCTCAAGTTCGGTGTCCTCGGCGGGACGGGGGATCACGCCGCCACAGTTCTGGGCGGTCATTTTTACGACGCGGTTGAGGAGATTGCCAAGATCGTTGGCCAGATCGCTGTTGTAGCGTGACTCGAACACCGCTTCGGAGAAGGAGGCGTCCTGCCCCATGGCCATTTCGGAAATCAGGAAATATCGGAACGCGTCGACGCCGAACTTGTCGATCATCTCCATCGGATTGACCACGTTGCCGAGCGACTTGCTCATCTTGTCATCGCCCATCATCCACCATCCATGGGCGAAGATCGTCCGCGGCAGCTCGACCCCGATCGCCTTGAGCATGGTCGGCCAGTAGACCGTGTGGGTGGTGAGGATGTCCTTCCCGATAAGCTGGCAGGTGGCCGGCCACCACCGCTTGAACTTCTCCTCGTCGGTGCGGTGCCCGATGGCCGTGATATAGTTCAGCAGGGCGTCGAACCAGACATAGCAGACGTAGTTCTTGTCGAAGGGAAGCTCGATCCCCCATGACAGCCGCGACTTCGGCCGCGAGACGCACAGGTCCTCCAACGGCTTCCGCAGAAAGCCAAGTGTCTCGTTGGCCCGGAAGGATGGTTGGATGAACTGAGGGTTCGTCTTGATGTATTCGATAAGCCACTCTTGGTACTGGCCCATCTTGAAGAAGTAGTTCGCCTCCACCAACTCCTCTGTCCCGCGTCCACACTCGGGGCAGAGCGCCTCGGGACTGGCGAAGTCCTTGTCGGTATAGAAGCGCTCGCAGGGAACACAGTACCGTCCCTTGTATTCCGCTTTATATATAAGGCCGCGGTCGAAGAGATCCTGCAGTATGCTTTGCACGACCTTCGTATGCCGCTCCTCGGTGGTCCGTATGAAGTCATCGTTGGTGATGCCGAGTTTCCGCCACACCTCCTGAAAGCGTACGACGGTGGCGTCGCAGTGCTCCTTGGGCGTGATCTTGTTCTTCTCGGCGGCGCGCTGAACCTTTTGTCCATGCTCGTCGGTGCCGGTCAAGAAGAAGGAGTCGTCGCCGCGCGCCCGATGGTAGCGGGTGAGGACATCCGCGAGAATCGTGGTGTAGGCGTGCCCGATGTGCGGCTTGTCGTTGACATAGTAGATAGGGGTGGTGGTATAGAACGTCCGAGGCATTGTAGTTAAGCTCCCTTAGATTGAACAACTTCGCTGGGGTTCGGGGTTCGGGTGGGGGGAATTCCGCAGGGCACTGATTGCCCCACCTCTTGAATACACCAAAATAATGAAGTGTAAAAATACCGTCCACAGAGCTGTTTGCAAGACGCGGGAGCACTCGGAGTCCGGGAAACCGATGTAGCACCTCACGCGAAATTCCACCGGGTGCGGTTCAGCTCGTTTTCGGAGTGGAACGGGCATCGTGCCCGTGTCCATACGCCCCCGCAACTCGTCCCCTCCACCGCCCAGCCGCCTTTCCAGACAGATTTTATTTTCCGTTTTTTTAAGGCGCGTAGTGTTGCGTTTTGGTGATTTTTGGATTATAATGGACAATAGCGGATAATTTTGGAAAGAAATTCGGAGCACGCCATGTTGTCGTTCTGCGGTCTTGACAAAGCGGTTGTCGACGCCAATGGCCGTCTCAGATTCAATCCGAAGACTGTCACGGATTTCATGAAACGCGGCGGCGGCGAGGTGGTGCTGCACTGCGTCCCGGAAGGGGCGCTGGCGGTCTACCCCGAGGACGTCTACCTGAAAATGCGTGAAGACCAGCTCAATCCGGCAGAGAAGGCCTCGAACAGTTTCGTCTACCGCAGGGAACTGCGCCGTTTTGGATCAATGTCGCAGTCGGAGAGTATCAGCAGTCAGGGCAGGATCACCATTCCGGAATCCTACCGTCAGTATGCGGCCATACAGCCAGGCCAGGAAGTCATGGTGGTGGGCTGCGAGATCGGCGTCGAGATCTGGAACCTCGAACGCTGGGAGAACGAGTTCAACGATATGAACAAACATGTGAGGGAAAAAGGTGAAATTGAAATATCAGCCGACATCGTATCAGCAAAAAAGGAGAACGCCAATGTCTTATAGTGGCCTGACGATCCCGATTTTGCTCGACGCCCCCATCGGTAGCGATGGAGCCATCCGGACACGGACGCAGACACAGACGCGTGACAGCTTCCTCGCGGAGCTGACCGGCGTCGACTTCGAGCGGGTCGACATCACGACCGCCGAACCGGTGCCGCAGATCGATCTGCCTTCGACGGGCAAGGTCAAGGAACTGGTCAACAAGCGCGTCCTGATCCGTCCGCTCAAACAGAGGAACAGCCATCTGCATCTTAAGCGCGGCGTGGTGCGTGGCCTCTTTGGAGACAAGAATGATCCGAACTACGTCCATGTCTATATCGACGGGCTCACCCACATGGTCACGAAGGATGAGGTGCAGGTGCTTGAGGCGTGAGCCGCGGGATCAATTAGTTTGCGGGCAAGCCCCGCGTTGCAACGACAAACAGAGAGCGGAGGTGCGAGTATGGGAAGCGACTTCATCGCCCGGCACAAAAAACGCCTGATCATCTGCACGGCCCTTTTTCTGCTCTCGCTCTTCGTCGTGGGCAGCGGAAATGCGACCACCAACTATCTTGAACGCGAAGCGAAGGCCGGAGCCGAGAAGCAGGCGTGGCAGGGAGTCGCCACCACCATCGGAGCGGAACTTCCCATCGAGCGGGCAGCCGACTGGGCGCACTTATCCCGAGGGACACCCCGCGTCTTCATGGAGGCGAACACACGCGGACTCACCGCTGTCACCCCCATCGTCGAGACGGCGGAGCTGAGCGGCGGCAAAGGCTCCTTCGGGCGTCTTCTGCTGTGCATGTTCGAAGCGCAGCACGGCACCATCAAAAATTGAAACTGCGGGCGAAAATCCTCGCCGCTCTCTTCCTGGCGTGGGCCGCCGCGCTGGCCGCCAGCGTCTTTCACTACACCGTCAGCTCACGCGAAATCTATCTGCAGCAAAGTCGCCATCTCTCCGAGCGCGAGGGGCGTATTCCGGCGATCAGAGGGCGCATACTCGACTGCGAAGTCCGTCCCCTCGCCTGGAGCACGCGGCACTACGACCTGAAGGTGAAGGACGCGCAACACCCGATGTCGGCAAAGCGCAAGAAGCAGCTCCTTGGGCTTCTGCCGCAAAGCTCTCCCCCGCCCACCTTCGACGACCTCGCCGCTGGGCGAACACTTAAAAAAGACCTCATGCCGGCGGAGATCAACACCCTCGGCGCGCTCCTCGAGCAGGCTCCCGAGCTGGTGATCGCTCCGAGATTCGAACGCCATGTCGTCGACTATCCCGCCGTAAAGGAATATCTGGGGAAAACGGAATCGCACAACAGCGTCTGCGTCGGCATTTCGGGCGTGGAACTGGAGCGGGACGCCGAGCTTCAGGGACAGGACGGCGTCTTCCGCGTGATGATCGACAAGCAAGGCAGATGGGTGCCGGGAACCTGGCAACTCATCCGGGAAATGCAGCCCGGCAAGGATATATGCGTCGACAACGCGCTCGACGAGCTCGTCGGCCCGACCATGCGGGAGAGTATCGACGAATCTGACGACGAGGAGTAGCGAGCGGGGAACACTCAGGGGAGTCATTAGTCATTAGTGAACTGCAAAAAGACCACTGACCACTGACCACTGACCAATGACCAATGACCAATGACCAATGACCAATGACTATATCACCACGCCGGAGCCGAGGTCCACGCCAGGCGGACTGCTTGCTCAATGATGCTTTTCCCCGTGAACCCTTCCCGATAGAGCGGCCAGCCATACGTGAATTTTCCAAACTCGCTTCCGGGGATATGCGGAACCGCGTCATTCTTGTGGTCGACAAGCTTGCCCTCATCCCCCTGCCTGAGGCCGGCCTGGTCCATGATCGCCTGCAGATCCTTGCGATTTTCCGAATGCCTCGCATGGAGTTGGGCGTATGTCGTGGGACGCAGATCCTGCCGTGAGACAAGCCAGTCGAGCCAGCCGTTCACCTTCCCCTTAATCCTTTCGATCTCGTCGGAACTCCTGAGCGGCGCGGGCGTCCGCTTCCCAGGAGGCACGTCCGTCGCTTTGAAGAATATCGCATCCCAAAACCTGGTGGTCACCAGCCGCGTCGGATGGGTGTAGACGACAATATGCCGTCCACCCGCCCGTTCGATCTCGTGCAGTTTTTTGTCGAAGGCCATTTTGAAGGCGGCGTCATCGCTGTCGTAGTACGACTCGAAGGCGATGTCGTAATTGAAGACGAGCGAACCGCAGTACCAGTAGGGAACCACGATTTTCTGAACGAGGGGCGTGTTGCAGAAGCACTTCACCCCCAGCATGCCCATCGCCACGAGCGTCGCGGGTGACCAAGAATCGCCGGGCGAGCAATAGGAGACGGGCACGCGGCCGAAAGTCTCCACAAGCTCCGCAAAGCCGGAGGCCTCAGCCCGCAAAACGATCTCGAGGCTTTCGGCAAACGTCTTACCGTCAATGCGTTCGGGAATACTCGGCGGGATGGAATGGTAGTTCGAGTGGAAGCCGATCTCATGCGGCCGGAAGGCGTCGATGACGTCTCCCCTGCCGTTCCTCTTGAGCGTCCGCACCATCTCGGCGACCAGCTGGAAACAGCCGCGCAGCCCGCGGTTCCGCAACGCCTGCGCCCACCATTTCTCGGCGTCGGCCGCCTCGGAAGTGAGAAAATCCTCGCTGTCGAACGAAATCACCAGATCCATGCCGCACCCCCGTATTTCAATGGCACCGTATTTTCACACGCAAGACACTGGGCGGATTTTTTTAAAAATCAGTCTACGAGCATCTCCTTGATCGTCCTCTTGATTTTCGCGGTCACGCCGCGGTCGGCGGCACCAAGCCTCTTGACGAGCCTGGACTTGTCCACCGTGCGCAACTGGTCAAGCACCACAAAACCATCCTTGCTCTGGAAATTGATGGGCACCCTTGTCGGGTAGTCGTGGGATTTGGTGGTCATCGGAGCGATGATCGCCGTACCGATGGAATTGTTCATCTCGTCGGGAGAGACGATGACGCATGGTCGGCTTTTACGGATCTCCCGGCCGACAGTCGGATCGAGATTGATCAGATATATGTCGTACTGTCTGTGCACCGCGTCACCATTCCCACTTGAATGATTTCACGTCGACGGGTTCGCCGATAACGAGTCTGTCGTCCCCGCAGCGGGCCATCTCTTTAAACTTGCGCTCCCATCCGGCGCGGGGTTTCTTGGTAATGGGATTCACGAGCAGGATGCCGTCTTGCACCCCAAGCTCGACCTCTTTACCGATGTTTAACCCTTTGAGGATCACGCTCGGGATCCTGATGCCTTTCGAGTTCCCTATTTGAATGATATTCGCGCGCATACGATTTCACCTCCTATTGTAATTATAATGTAATCACGTCAAGAATCAAACAGAATCGGTCAAAGAACCACGCCAGCTTTGCGTGGACGGATAGTTGCCGGAACCAGCGAAACTACACCTGCGTCGCCTCGAAAATGAGCGAGAGCGCGTAGATGGAGACCAGGCATTCCTCCCAGTAGACGCGGTTGCCGAGGGCCTCGTTCCTAGTGAGCAGCTCACTGATGAAACGGCGGCCCGTCTCCTGCGTGGGATTGTAGCGGTGCATCTCTTGACCGAACAGAAGGTCGGAGACGGCGACCACCTCGCGCAAGGCGTCGGCATACCGCTTCTCGCCATATAGTTTCTCGATCAGCTTGAACGACTCAACCGCCTTCGCAGCCGACGCCGTTCCGAGTTTCGGCTTCCAGCGCCGTTCGACCGCGCGCCCCATCCGCATGAGCAGCCGCCTGACCTCGAGGCCATACACCCGTTCCTCGTGGTTGAGGAGCCGATAGAACGTGCCCTGCTCGCCCAGCAGGTCCCCCAGAGAAACGGAGAGCTGGCGGCGGACCACGGGCTGGTCGCTGGCGACCAGTTTCTCCAAGGTCTTCCACAAAGCCTTTTTATAGCCAAGTCGGCTCAAGGCGTTGGCGACACAGGTGGTCTCGAACACGTCGTTGCTGCCCTCAAGACGCTCCAGCAGCGGTTCGATGGCCGCCGAGGCGCCGATTTCGCCCAGGGCGGTGGCGGCGAAACCGCGCAGTTTCGGATCGACCGAGCGGAGGCATTCGAGCAGCGGCGGCACGCTCACGCCGTCGCGGATACCGCCCAACGCCCACGCCGCCTCGTGCTGTATGTTGGCGTTCTCGTCGGACAACTTGGCGATGAGCGGCATGACCGCGTCGCGGTCGCCGATCCGCCCCAAGGCCAGCGCGGCCTCGCGCCGCACAAAGTAAATAGGATCGTCCAGCGTGTTGACCAACTCGCTGATCACCATGGGGCTGCCTGTGCTGCCCAGCCCCACCGTCGCGCTCAACCGCTCCTTCTCCCCGTAGCTGCGGTGGTAGGCGAACAAATGCATGGCGAGCTTGACGGGGTTCACCAGCAGCATGCTGCGAAGGATGAACATGGCGGGCTTCCCGCGCGGCTCCTTCAGCCTCATGATGAAAAAGAGGGGCAGGAGCGAAAGCACCCCCGCCATGCCGAACAGGACTTGGTATTTCCCCACGACGAGCCCCGGCAGCCCGAGGTGGAAGTCCTTGTGGTAGGCGACCACGACACCTCCCAACAACGGAGCGGCGAAGCCAACGAGTCCCGTGACGACTTGATACACGGCGAGATACGAGGCACTGTGCTTGCCGGTCGACACGCCCATGAGTTGGTTCTGCAGCGCGACGCCGATCCCGGCGGTGGTGATCCCCGCGCAGGCATGGGCGACCGGCACGAGATAATAGCGGTCAGGCGCATTGAAAATCCACATCAGATAGATGAGCAGCGAGGGGGCCGAGCACAGCAACAAGACGGGGCGGCTCCCGTATTTGTCCACCAGATACCCCCACACCACGACGAACACAATGAAAAAGAACGACAGCAGAATGCCGAACAGCGCGACAAGCGTGAACGACAACTTCAACTGCTCAAGCATGAACACGGTGGTGAAGGGACCACACAGGCCGCCGGCGAAGACGTTGGTGCCGGCGAACAAAAGGAATTTCCGGAAGTCTCCGTCGCGGAACGGAACCGCCATGTCGCTGAGGCGGAAGGAATTGCCCTCGCCGGTTCCGCCGCGGGTATCGGGAACCATGGCGTAGGCGATAACGCTCAAGGCGCCCACCGCGCCGGAGACGCCAAAGACAACCAGGAACCCGGTGGCGTTGTTGGCATGATCCAGATATCTGCCAATCACATAGCTGAAGGGCATCGTCACCAGCGTCCCCATGATCATCAGACGGCCGAAAAAATTGCCCCGCTGACCCTCGGGTATGATCTCGGACGCCCAGGGATACCAAAACACCTCCTGTATCTTCAGCAGCGCGTACCCCACGGCCAAAGCGGACAACCCGAGAAGCACCTGCGACGCCGGGGTCCACCCGCGGAACAGCAGCGGGATCGCTCCGAGAAACACGTGGACGAAATAGAACAGGACGAGCAGGACGATGACCCAGATCCTCCTGCTTTTCAGATGCGCGAGAAAATAGCCGCCGAGAATGGCGGCGAGGCTGCAGATCGCTGGGATCGCCGAGATCAGGCCAATCTGGAAGCTGTCCGCGTTGAGCAGGAGGAAAAAGCCGGTCAGATAGGTGACGCCAATGCCGGCCCAGGCGATCCCGCCGGGAATCTCGGCGACCGTCATCCACCATCTCGTCTGCTTGATTTCCACCGGACTGAACATGGGAGACACGCATTTCCTTTCGTCATTACGCGGCAACCGCCCTATGCAAGGCGGTCCGTCCGTCCCATGCCCGGACGACTGGCGCATCAGGCATGACACGCAATTGGCATGCGGACAAACTCCGCATTGCAAGTGTATGCCAAATTCCCGCGCAATTCAAACACGACTCGCCCCGCGGGAATTCGCCATTGCGCCAGCCGGGAAGTATATTTTGGCTCCGGGGATATGGGGACAGCGCAGACGGCGAGGTTGAAGGACATGAAAGTTGGCGTCATCGACATAGGAACACGGGCGACACGGCTGCTGATCGGGGACACTGACGCGCTGCTGGCGAACGGATTCCGTTTCGCCGATTACTACAACCGGGGCGAGCTTACCGAAGGCGGCCTTGGCATCACCACCCGCGAGGATGGCACCCAGTTCATGCGGGTGAAGCACCTTGAGAAGACCATCGCCGCCACCCGGGGCTATCTGGGCAAATGCGCGGTGAAGGGCATCGCCCCGGAGAACATCCACATCGTCGCCACCGAACTCTTCCGACGAATCGACAACTGGCGCGAGGTGATGGCAATCCTCCATGCCACGCTCCAGCACGAAAACATCGTCGTCCTCGACCCACTTGAAGAGGCCGAATGCACCTTCTGGTCGGCAATGATCTCATGCTCGCAGTTCTACAAGCCGCACGAGCCCTTCATCGTCGTCGAGCAGGGTGGCGGGTCGATCCAGATCAATCTGGCGACAGTCGATGAGGAACGACACCCCCTCTGCCACCGCCAGGTGAGCATTCCCAAGCTGGGAACCGTCCTGCTGCGGCAGAAGTTCCTCGAGCACGAGGGCGACCGCCGGCATGTCAGAACGGTCCACCACGAGGTCGCCGGCTACGCCCAGAAGATCGTCAAGGCGGAACTTAAGGCGCTCACCAAGGCGAAACACCCCTCCCCCCTTCATATGTTCGCCCTGGGGAGCGTGATCACGGACTTCGCCGAGACGAAGATGAGGGGCGGCAGCGACACGCGACTCTCCAGCAAGGACATCCACGGCGGCGGACTGAAATGTGCGCACTTGGGGGG